>JBGAPN010000155.1:0-11177 GCA_044221235.1 Limisphaerales bacterium | reverse complement strand
AGCCTGCCCGACCTTGCGATCCGCGGCCCGAACCGGCTCAATCGCGGAAACCAGCCGTCCCATGGACAACATCAACGATCCATTCCGCGAGAAACGCAACGAATCCGGCCACATGGAATGCGAATTCCAGGGTGAATGGGTTCCCATGATCCTGCGACACGACGAGGTGCGAAAGGCCGCCAAGGATTGGAAAACCTACAGCTCGAATGCGCCCTTCCGCATTCCGATTCCTTCCGAGGAGGACGTCCGATCGATGCGCCAACTGCCGGTCGAAACCGACCCCCCCGAGCACACGGAATACCGCGACATCGTGGAGCCGTTCTTCCGGCGGGCCAAAGAGCCCGGGATGATCGGGCAGGTCGAGGTCCTGGTCGACGGGATGCTCCGGGATGCGCTCCGGCGGGATTCGTTTGAAGTCGTCCGAACCTTTGCCGTGCCCCTGCAGTCGAGGGCGTTGACCTATCTGCTCAACGTGCCGGAGTCCGAAGCGGAGATTTGGATCGGCTGGGGAGTGCACGTCTTTCGCGACGGCGGATCGAAAGGGGCGTCCCTGGAAACCTATCTGCAGCGGAAATTCGACGAGGCGGAGGCCAGCCCGGGATCGGACTTTTTCAGCGCCCTGACCCAGGCCACCTTCCGCGGTCGTCGGCTGTCCCGCGAGGAAATGATGGGGTTTGCCAACCTCGCCTTTGCCGGGGGACGGGACACCATCATCCATACGGTGTCCTCCGCCTTTGCCTACCTGGGACATCATCCCGAAGCGCTGGAATTCCTACGCGCGGATCCGTCACGAATCGTCACGGCCAGTGAGGAGTTCTTCCGCATCATCACGCCGCTCACCCATATCGGGCGCGTCTGTCCGGTCGACACCACGGTTCACGGCGTCCCGGTTCCGGCGGGCGGACGAGTGTCCCTGTGCTGGGCCTCCGCCAACCAGGATGAGCGGGCATTCGAAGCTCCCCATGAAATCCGGCTCGACCGGAAGCCCAATCCCCACATGGCCTTTGGCAGCGGAACCCATCTGTGTCTCGGGGCTGCCCATGCCCGTTTAATCCTGCGCACGCTGCTGCAGAAATTGACCGAGCAGGTAAAGTCGATCTCCGTACTGGAGCTTCGCGACCGGGTTGAGGAGGAGAAGACGTACCGGCGGGTGATGGGATACGAGTCGCTGGTCGTCGCCCTCAAACCGCTCTGACTCATTCATTATGTCCTGGATCGAGTGGTACAACGGCCTGCGCAAGCCCTCCTGGACGCCGGCACCGGCGACCATTGGGATGATCTGGCAGATCCTGTATCCCATCCTGTTCGCATCGATCGCCGTTGTCGTGGTCCAGGCATTCCGCCGGAAGCTTCCGTGGCGGACCACCGTACCCTTCGGTGTGAACCTCGTCGCCAACGTGGTGTTCACTCCCATCCAGTTCGGCCTTCGCAATCTCCCGCTCGCGAGCGTCGACATCCTCATCGTCTGGGCGTCGATTCCCTGGATGGTCCTGGCCGTCCGCAAGCCTCTGCCCTGGGTGGCGGCGGCCCAGCTTCCCTACTTCGCCTGGGTTTCGACGGCCACGGTCCTGCAGCTGTCGATGACGTGGATGAACCGGTAGGCCCCCTGGCCTACCCGATGCGCTGGCGGAACCGCAGGGCGCACAGGACAAACAGCCCGGCCCCCATGCCGGCAAGGATCAAAAGGTGGGAGCGAAACTCCGCCAACCCGGCGCCGCGCAGCACAAACGCCCGGGACAGGTCGATGAAGTAAGTGGTGGGCAGGCACGCTCCGACCGCCTGGAAGATTCCGGGCATGGTGTCGCGGGGAAAAATGAACCCGCTGAAAAACACACTGGGCATGATGAACACCATGCTCATCTGCAGGGCCTGCATCTGGTTTTCCGCCCGCGTCGACAGGAGGAGGCCCAGACTCAGCAGGGCGAACAGGTACAGGGCCGTCGCAAGGGACAGCGCCGCCACGCTGCCATGAATCGGCACGTCGAACAGGTAAACCATGATGGTGAACAGCACGGCGGCCATAACCGAACCGATCACCGCGTAGGGAACCAGCTTGCCCAGCATGAGTCCCCATCGACTGAGCGGGCTGACGAACAGCTGTTCCAGGGTTCCCCGCTCCCGCTCCCGCACCAAGGCCATCGCGATGGGAAACATGGTGGCGATCTGCATCATGACCCCGATCACACCCGGGACGAAGAAATTGGGACTGCGCATCGACGGGTTGTAGAGAATCTGCGGACGCACCTCGACAGGAAGTGACCGGATTCCAAACTCCGCCGACCAGTGGTCCAGCGACTCCCGAAGTCCCAGGTTGAGCGAGGTATTGAGCGCACTTGAGGCAATGCTGGAATTGCTGCCATCGATGAGCACCTGAAGCGTGGCCCCCCGGCCATCCTGAAGATCGCGGGTGAACCCCGGAGGAATCTCGATGCCCACGTAGGCCCGGCCCTCCCGCAGGGCCGCCTCCAGTTCCGCAATGCTCCCCACGGACCCAATGACCCGGAAGGTTCCGGTGTTCACAAAACGGTCGACCAACTGCCGGCTCTCGCGGGTCCGATCCTCGTCCAGCACCACGGTTTTCATGTGCTTGACGTCCGTGTCGAGCGCGTAGCCGAAGGCGATCATCTCGATCAACGGCGGAAAGAACATGAAGAACAGGGTGAACGGGTCGCGCAGCACCACCAGGAACTCCTTGTACAGAATGGCTGTAAAACCGCGGAACGGATTCACGATGCCCCTCCCGCTCCCCAATTCACCCCGTTCCCGCTTTCAGCGTTGGCCTTCTCAGTCAGGGTCACAAACACATCCTCCAGCGACGGCGCAATGGCCCGGATATCGGCGGTGGAAATCCCAACCCGCGCCAGGGCCGCAATCAATTCCTGCTCGGAGAGGGATTCCTCCACCAATAGGTGCATGGATTGTCCGAATACCGTCGCGGATCGAACGCCCGGCAGCCGTCGTACCGCCTGCAGTCCACTCGTCACATGTTCGCAGGTGATGTCCAGCCTCCGGAATCCCATTGGGTTCACCTCCGGCAGATGTTTCAGGTCGTCGGGCACGCCGCATACGATCAGCCGGGATAGATGGATGTACCCGACGTGCGAACAGCGCTCGGCTTCGTCCATGTAGTGGGTGGTCACAAACAGCGTCATGCCCCTTCCAGAGAACTCAAACAGGAGATCCCACAATTCGCGTCGGGCCACCGGATCAATTCCGGCCGTGGGCTCGTCCAGGAACAGCACCTCGGGTTCGTGAACCAGGGCACAGGCCATGGCCAGACGCTGGCGCCAGCCTCCGGACAGCAGCGATGCCCGGCGTGCCAGATACGGCTCCAGGTGCGTCAGGGAAACCAATTCATCGTATCGCCGCCGGAGTCGGCTCCCGCGCAATCCATAAAGCCGGCCGTAAAAGAGCAGGTTCTCATGCACGGTGAGCTCGTCGTAGAGCGAGAACTTCTGGGACATGTAACCGAGGAGACTCTTGATCTTCGGCGTCTCCCGGAGGACATCGAATCCCCCCAGCCGGGCGGTTCCGGATGTCGGGGACAGGATCCCGCACAGCATGCGGATCACCGTGGATTTTCCCGACCCGTTTGGTCCCAGAAATCCGAAAATGGAGCCACGCGAAACGGAAAGGCTCACGCGGTCCACGGCCGTGAAGGCGCCGAACCGGCGCGTCAACCCGTCGCATTCGATCATGGGCCGGCGCGACCCGGACTCGGGCTGGGGCGTCGTCATTTTACGCCTATTGGTTGGGATTCGGAGGCGCACCGGCCGGCAGTCGCGGAAAGGAAACGTCCACTGACATGCCCGCCCGCAGTCCCTCTGAGGGATTCAGCCGGACCTTCACCCCAAACACCTGGCGGATGCGGTCCTTGGCGGTCTGAACGTTGCGGGGCGTGAATTCAGCCTGCCGGCTGACCTGTTCCACCCGGCCGGTGAAATCGCGTCCTGGGAACGCGTCCGTACGGACCCGAACGGAGTCGCCCACGGCGATATGACCCAGCCAGGTCTGGGGCACGTACACCCGCACCCAGAGTTCCTGGGCCAGGACCAGCGTGGCCACGGTCCGCCCCGGTCCGACCACATCACCCACCTTCACCGGCAGCACCTCCAGGACACAATGGGTGGGGGCCGTGACGCGAAGTTCGGCGATCCGGGTTTCCAGCGCTGCCAACTGGGCGCGGGCCTGCGCCAGCCGCTCCGGCCGGGTGCCGGCCCGGAGCAGCTCCCATTGCTGACGGGCCGCCTCCAACCGCGCCGCGAGCGCGGTGACCTCACTCTCCGCCCGCTCCCGTTCCGCAGCGGTCGCCACCTTGGTTTCAAACAGGTCCCGTACCCGACGGGCGTCGTCCCGCGCCTGCTTCAACTGGGATTCGAGCGAATCGGCCTCCGCCCGCGCACGGGCGATTTCCTGCGGCCGCGGCCCGGCCTCCCACTCGGACAATTGGGCCGAAAGTTGGTCCCGTTCGGCCGACAATTCCGGTGCCGACAGTTCGACGATGAGCTGGCCCGGTTTGAGCACGTCGCCCTCCGACGCCAGAATCGCGGTCACCCGTCCGCCCGTCCGCGAACTAACGTGAACCTCATCCGTCTCGGCGGTGCCCGAGACGTCCGGCGGTCCGGAATGCCGCGTGCATCCGGCCCCCATCCACCACACCACCAGCATCCAAACCGAAAGCCAGGTCCGCATCGCAGTGGCACCCTTCGACGGCCCGGGCGCGACCGCAAGGGACTTCCGTACCATGGACACGCCGGAGGGGACCCGCTCCATGCCGGTCATCGGGAGGCGGGCCGGGCCGCCGCGATCAGCTCGCGGATCGCACTGTGCAGGATGTACGCCGTCTCGGGACCGACCGAATTCACCTCTCCGTAGGGCGCATTTCGGGCTCCGTACAGATGGGGTGGTTTCACGTCCCATTCCGATTTTGGAATGATGTAGCCGATCTCGTCATTGGCGAGGCCGAACAGGAACTTCACCTTGCCAGGCATGAGATCCCGAATCGGCGGAACCTCCAGAGGCTCGATGTCAAAGTCGCCCCCTGGCGCCCGGACGACACCGCCGTTCACGATTTCTGGATAAATCTCACCGGGGATGCAGGCCACGGCGGCATCACCAATCTGGAGAAACGCCACTTCGGTCCGGAAGGCCTGCGCATGGCTGTGGCCCCGATCCAGCAGGCCCACCAGGCCGGCCAGCAGGAATCCATGGTTGCCGATTGGCAGCTCGAGGGTCCGTGCCTGGATTCCGATGGGCACATGGGTCGAGGGCGGCGATGGTTGCGAGGCGACCCGGTCCAGCAGCCGTTTCGAGAGATTGTTCCCGAGGGCGCGCGTCTTCTCATGGGACGGCGTCTTGAAATCCTCGTTGAGGAACACGTCGCGGACCGTTGTGGACGGATGGGTGGTCATCAGCCCACCGACAGCCCCGTTCACAAAGACATGGATTCCGCCCAAGCCCGGCTGGCGAACCTGGCCGCCATACAGGATCCCGCGTTCCAGGGCGTCGCGAATCACCCCGCAGAAATCGGCGGTCAACAGCGTGTTTTCCGACCATGGGGTTTCCGGGTGGTTGCCCCAGCCGACCACCGACCCCAGCACCGTTTCATTGGTGGCATTGAGAAACAGCATAAGCCTCAGGTCCGCGTCATAGACCTCGGGCTTCCGGGTGTCCTTCACCAAGCCTTCGGGATCGACTTTTACTTCATAAAGCGACATCCGGGCTGGGGTGAGGGACTTCACCGCATCTTCCAGGGCCGACGCCGCGGCATTGAGCACCTTCTCCCGGTACGCCGGATTGACCCCGCTCTGGAACGGCGTCGGACCCCAAAGGCCCATGAGATCGGGAGTGGAGTGGTTGTGCGTCGCGCAGACCACTGTGTAGTCCAGTTTCAGGTCGGCCGGGAGCCGCTCCCGGATCCGCACAATGTCGTCATGAAAGATGCCAATGGAGTCGACCGCGACGATTCCGAGCCGCGAATGACCGTCATCGAGCACAGTCGCCACCACGAACAGGTCGTCATGGACCCCGGTGGCCGCTCGTCCCTGGTCGAATCCGGCAATCCAGACCGGCGGATGAGTGCCGCCGATGGCCGGGGTGATGTTGGCGCGACCGAACCCGGCACGGAACGGACGCGGCTCCGCCGTGGATCGTGCGGCGTCCACATGCACATCCACCGAATAACCCGGAAACCGGTCACGAAACACCCAGGCGGCGCGGAAGAAGATGACCGTGGCCAACAACAGCACCAGCACCAGGAATCCCAGAAACGCCTGCAGGAAGAACCGAGCGACACCCGTTTTCATGAATGATGTGGGCCATCAGACACGAGCAGGCTGCAAATTCCAATGCCACCGTGTCCCAGGTGCTTCACGTCGGTCAGCGGGTAAACGGCTGGGAACTGCGCAGGAAGGCAAAGAAATCCCTCACTTGGTCCTCATTCAGATCATCCAAGAGCCCCTCCGGCATCAGACTCCGGCCAGTGGGCTCCACCGAGCGAATCTCCGAAGCCCGCAGCACGACATCCTGGCCATCCAGTCCCCGGACCACGGTGACTTGCGTGTCCCGGTCCGCCAGGAATCCGCCCAGGGTTCGACCGTCCGTCGTGGTGACATCCACGTAGGCGTATCCCTCGCGGATCTCGGCACTCGGCGTGAGAATGCTCGGGAGGAGGGTTCCGAGATTGTCCCGCTGGTAGGCCGTCAGATCCGGCCCGATGTTGCCGCCCTTAAAGAACAAACGGTGGCAGCCGGCGCAACGCTGTTGGAACAGGGGCTCGCCGGCATACGGATTCCCGGGCTTCTGGTTCAGGATCGACTCGACCTGGGCCGTGGTCCGGCGCGATGCCGTGCCCGGGTCCGCGGTGGTACCCACCCACTGCTGGGCACGATCACGGACTTGCGGATCCCGGTCGTGAAGCAGCCGGTCGGACAACTCCGGCGTCAACCACTCGCGGTCGGTTGTCCCGCTCCCAATCGATTCCAGCAGGGCCAGGCTCCAGGACTTCCGATTGACCAGCAGCGCGAGCGCCGAAGCCCGGACGTCCGGCGGCATGGACTTCAGGGCCTTCACCACGCGAACGCCGAGTGCCTCGTCCTCGAATCCAGCCAAGGCCGCCAGAGCGGCACGCCGCACCGCCGGTGATGGATCTCCCTCGGCAAGAGTCAGCAGGACGGACACGGCGCGGGACTCGCGAATCTCACCCAAGGTTCGAATCAAGCCGAGGCGGTCCTCCACCGTGGTCTTCGGATCCTGGATTTGTTGGAGCGCACCGGCGATGGCTGCGGCATCGCCCTGACGAAGACGGAGAGCCAGTGGCACCGACCCGCTCCGTGACATGGCTTGGACCAGCTCCTCCGGGAGGTCGGCCAGGGCACGGCCGCGATAGGCTTCCTCAAACCCCTTGAGCAAGGCGGCGGCCGAGGACGACGTCGGCGCCTGACTCAACAATCGGGCACAATCCAGGAGATCTTGTCGGCGTCCCTCCGTCGCCAGCCGCCGCATCAGACGCGGCAGGATCTGTTCTTGGAGCATCCGGCCCTCCCACATCGCCTTTGAATCCAGAAGCGTCAGCACCTCGGCGCGGGCTGTTGCCAGATTCTTCTCGAGCACCCACCAGCACAAAAGCGGCACACAGGGGTCCTCCGCGTCCGCATCCCGTTCCAAGAGGGCGCGGACCACGGAGAGGCCCTGAACCGGCGGCAAACGCCGGGCGGTGGCCGCGGCTTGGGCACGAACCCGGACCTCCGGTTCACGCAACAGCAGGGCGGCCAGGTCCCGCGACAGTTCCGGGGTCATGTCTCGCGAATCCCCCAGCAGCCGGACCGTCCATTCCCGAATCAAAGGATTGGGATGCGCCAAACCCACTCGTGCTGTGGCGACATCCAGGGCACCAGCCTGGCCCAATACCCACAGAATCTGCACCGGCGCGTTGGAGGCGGCCAGGCGCCCGCGGAGCAACGTCACATCCGCGGCGGTGGCGCGTTCCCCAAGCAGGCGCACCGCCATCTGCCGGTGCCATTTGTTCGAATGGGTCAGCAATTCCATCAGCTCCCCATGGCTGCGCCGGGAGAGATCGATGTTTCGCTCGCGGTTCGAATTCCGCCCCCGCAGCCGGTAAACCCGGCCTGTCGTGGGATCGATCTGGCTCTGGTAGTGTTGTCCGTGGGCGATGTAATGCTCGTAGAAGTCAGCCACGTAGAGCGAACCGTCCGGTGCGTTGACCACATAGACCGGACGGAATCCGTCGTCACCGCTGGACAGCACCGTCCCCAGGTCGCGGGTCCCAAAGGTTGAACCGAGCACCGGCCGTTCTGACGCCACCACCAGGCTGTGGATCGGGTCCAGCCAGAACATCTGGCCGGCGCGTTCCCGGGGCATCGCGGTGCCCTCCACCACGGCCACCATGTGGGTGAACCGTTGAATGGGTGCCGCAGGCTTCATCCAGGGAAGCTCACCAAAGGCATACGGATTTCGCGGCGGACCAAACTTGCCCGGGTCGATTCCCTGTTTCAGGTAGATGCCTCCCTGCTGGTAATGCCAGCCGCGGGTCTCGGACCCGTTGTGCCCGCTGAAGAGACGTCCCTCGCCGTCAAATTCGAGGCCAAACACATTGCCGCTGCCTTCGGCGAACAGCTCGTAGACATGCGAGACCGGGTGATAGCGCCACACCATGCATCCCTCGAAATAGATTCCTTCCGCTCCCGGAGGATCGATTCCCGGCCGGACCACCCGGCTTGAGGTGGTGCTTCCCTGCGCCCCATAAATCCAGCCGTCCGGACCCCAGACCAACCCGTTCGCCACGGAGTGGGTATCTTCCAGTCCGAAGCCCGACAGGTGAACCTCCGGCGGACCGTCGGGAACGTCATCGCCGTCCCGGTCGGGATAAAACAGCAGGTAGGGTGTCTGCATGACCCAGACTCCGCCCCGTCCCGGCAGCGCCGCATTGGCCATGTTCAAGCCGCTCACAAAAACCGTGTGTCGGTCGAAAACCCCGTCGCCGTCGGTGTCCTCGTGAATGGAAATCAGATCGCGACCCGGTGTGTGATTGGGAGGCGGGGGCGGCACCCGGTCATACTGTGCCCGATAATACTTGTCCCGGCTGAGCATCTTCACGCCCGCCGGATACGGGTATTGCCGGTATTGCGCGACCCAGAGACGGCCGCGGGCATCGAAACTCAGATGGGTCGGTTGGGCGACCAAGGGTTCACTCAACAGAAGATCCACCTCGAGATCGTCGGACGGCTTGAGCCGGGAAAGGGATTCCGCCGGCGGGAGCCGCGGTCCCGGAACGAACTCGGCCGCCTCGCCGAGGATCCCGCTCGATTCATGATACCGGTCAAACGCCGCTCGTGCCGGCTTCCCGTTCATTGTTCCTCCGGTCCTTCCGGGGCCGTCTCCCGGGAGCCATTCCCAGACGCCTTCCATCCGGCACTCATTGAAATAGTCCATCACGAAGGGGGCCTCACTCAGAAATCCGCCGGCACCGGGCGCGTGATAGACCCGGATGGCAATTTCGTTCCATTCGCCTTTCTTCAGGAGTCCGGGCGGGATCTTGTACCGGTGATTGCCCGACCGTCCGCTCCGGAAGTCCGGGGGGAACTGTCCGCTGCCGCCAATGCGGGATCCGTTGACAAACACCTCATGGGTGTCCGCGAGATCACGGACATTGAAGGTCACGGACTCTGCAAACAGGTTGCGTTCGTGCGGCGTAAAGAAACTGTCGTGAGGTTTCAGCCAGGCCCGATACCAACCAAACCCATCCGAAGAAGGTCCCGTTTCCGTCCGGTTGGTTGGCCACGCCCCGGGCACGGGCAGAATCAACCATGCCGGTGCGGGCGCCTGGCCCCAACTCCGCGCACAAAGGACCCACAGGAAGACTGCGGCAATGGCGATCATTCGGAGGCTCATGGAGTGTCGGCGCACAGCCTGACACGCCAGATGTTCAATCAAAACAGTTTCCTCGCCGGGAATCGGTTTCCACTCACCAAACGTTCCACGGTTGCGGCGATCGTCGGGGCGAGTGGGGAAACCGGGACGTCTGGAACATCCGGTTGGTCCAGGCAACCAAGGGATGCGGATTGCGTCTGACGAGAATGACCGTTTGGCCGTTTGGCCGCCCGCACAGGCGGTTGGTTTCAGGGCGACTTTGATCTGACCTCCCGCAACAAAAAGAGCCCCGCCGAAGCGGGGCCCTGTCTCTCCCAAACAAAACTCAATGGTTCAAAGCAGCGCCTCTTCGCCTTCGAGGAAGCCGTGCAGCTGCCGAAGGCGGGTCGGATGGCGCATCTTGCGAAGGGCCTTCGCCTCAATCTGGCGAATCCGTTCGCGGGTCACCTTGAACTGCTTGCCGACCTCCTCCAGCGTCCGGCTGTAGCCGTCCACCAACCCGAAGCGAAGCTCCAGCACCTTGCGTTCCCGCTCGGTGAGGGTGTCAAGCACCTCGGTCAACCGCTCCTTGAGCAGGCTGTACGAGGTCATGTCCGAAGGATTCTCCGCCGACTTGTCCTCGATGAAGTCGCCAAAGCTGGTGTCATCGGAATCTCCGACCGGGCTCTGCAGCGAAATCGGCTGCTGGGCCATCTTGAGGACCGCCCGGACCCGCTCCACCGGCATCTGCATTTCGTCCGCAATTTCCTCCGGGGTGGGCTCCCGGCCGAAATCCTGGATGAGCTGCTTCTGCACCCGCATCAGCTTGTTGATCGTTTCGATCATGTGCACCGGGATGCGGATGGTGCGAGCCTGGTCGGCGATCGAACGGGTGATGGCCTGACGGATCCACCACGTGGCGTAGGTGGAGAACTTGTAGCCGCGGCGGTACTCGAACTTCTCGACCGCCTTCATCAGGCCCATGTTGCCCTCCTGGATGAGGTCCAGGAAGGACAGGCCGCGGTTGGTGTATTTCTTGGCGATCGAAATCACCAGACGGAGGTTGGCCTCGACCATCTCGGTCTTGGCCTGCAGGGCCTTCTTCTCGAAATGCTTGAGCTGCGCAAACGCCTCGATGTAGGCGGTGTGGCTCATGCGGACAAACTCCTCCAGGGCCGCCACCTTGCGTTCCTCCGCATGAATGATGGCCTGGGCCTGCGCCACTTTCTTCTGCGGCTGAAGCTCCTCAATCACATTGAGGCTGCTGAGGAACTTGTCGTGGATGTTGTCCGCAACCAGGCACATTTCCT
>JBGAPN010000154.1:0-11251 GCA_044221235.1 Limisphaerales bacterium | reverse complement strand
CGTAATCAGTGGTTACATTGGCCGCATTCACCAGATTGAAGATGTTGGTGAGGTTATTGGCCGTCCCCTGCCATCCGCGGGTCTGCCAGTTCCAACGATACCGAGCGGGCTTAAGTCCCACTCCCAGCGAATTGAACCGTTCCAGGGTTGCGCCCCTCGCGTCGAATCCCCGGTCGTCGTCGTTGAATTCAAACCACACGGCAATCTTGTACAGGTCACCGGTATCCCCAGATGGAAAGAATCCCTCGGCAAAACTGTTATTGGGTTGCTCCAGATCCTCCATGACGCCCGACATCTGCCCGCCATTTCGGAAGAGACGGATGTAATGGCTGTGGAGATGGGGAATGCCCAGGCGGAAGGCGATCCAGTTGGCCACCTGGGTCCTCATTCCTGTCTCTTCGTTGTCGCCATTTCCGGTCAAACCCAGGACCCGGTCTTCGGAACCCAGGAGGAGGTCGTCATGGGGAACGATGACGGCAATGTCGCCGTATCCACCGTGAAAGGGACTGCCCTTGTCGCGAAATCCGGCGCCGTAAATCACCCGGGTGTTGCCGTATACCATGGTGGTGTCACGGTATCGGTTGTTGAGTCCGTAGCTGTTGCCACGGGCATTCTCCGTGGCCGCAGTGGACCACAGGTGGTAATGGGCAAAGCTCCCGTTGGGCATCGGATCCCCCCAACGGACCAGGCACTCGCTGTCGGGGTAGGCGGGAGGGAAGACTCGGTTTGCCGCGGGAATCGCAGCATCCGTAGCCTCCACCCGGAAGGCAACCAACGTGCCGTCGCCGCGGCCGGCCAGAGTGGCCGTATAGGTTCCGTCGCCCGCCACCGCATCTCCTCCCGTACCGTCGTCCCGCATGGGGATCGAGGAAACGGTCGCAGACGGGTCGGTCCGGTAACGCAGCAGCACCGAAGTCAACCCGTCCGGATCCGCCACACGGGCCGTCACGACAACGGCCTGATTGCCAGAAGGCAAAAGGGGACTGTGTTGAACCTGGGAGATGACCGGTCCTGCATTGGCCACCCGTCGGCTGTTGACCCCGCCGGGGGTGCCAAGATTTGAGGGTACCGTCATCCGGCCGTAGGCCTCGATCCAGTTGCCCCGCGTCCGGAACAGAATCTCCGGCCAACCTCGAAGCCAGCGAACTTTGGCACGGATGGTCGCCTGCCCACTGGCTGACGGCGGCGCGGTAATGGCGGAGCGGACGCAGTTGGGTCCTGTATCACCGTCACCTTGCGAGACCAGCCTCAAGCAACGCGCTCCAGAAAACGAATCGCCCGATTGAAGGCGGGACCGGTCATGATTTCCGGCAAATTCCCAGCCGGTGGATGCCTCAAAGCCTCCATTGCTGACCAGATTAACTCCATCTGACTTGAAGAACTCCACGTCATCAACCAAGGCTTCACCTGCGCCCATGAGTCCGAGTTGGAACCGATTTGGCGGGTAACTCGAATTTCCATTATCCAGGTTTCCCGTGAAACTCACCGTGGTCCACGGCGCCTTGTTGGACTCATCGGAATCCGCCCAATTGGACGGCTCAAGCGGATCGGAATCCGGGTCGGTCAACTCCAGGCTGGATCCCCCGCCGTCTGCCCACTGGTGCCATCGGTCGGCATCACGGTAGACCGCCTCGGCCACGACGATATGAATCTGGTTTGTCACCCGGTCCCCGAACCGATTGGTGCTCACGATGTCGTCCGGCTTCGCCAGGGCAAGACGCTCCCCACCATTGGCCAGTCCACCCGAAAAATTCCCGAACACACTGGAGGAATCCAACGACGGGTAATTGGATTTCATTCGCGCCGCATCGCGGGCCACCACGAGGAATCCCTGGGGCGAAACGACCGTTCCCGAGGGAAACTCGAAATCAATTCCATCGGTAAAGCGCCAGCCCGAAAGATCGACGGTTCCCGCTGATCGGTTGTAAAGTTCAACGAACTCATCCGCATCATTCAGCGAGATGGGTTTGTACATGATCTCGTTGATGACGATGTCTTCGGTTCTCCAAGCCGCGTTGGCCGCCCCGGCGGTGGGTTGCACCAGTCTTCGAATTCGGTCGGCGCCGTCCGGTGAACGGCCGGAGCTGACGCCATTCTCCTGTCCGTCGAATTGAATGGCATCCAGGACGCGGGATCCGTCCGGACTGATCAGGAAGATTTGTTCGCCTGCGGCGTTCAGTCGGAACCCAAGGGCATCTTGGTCAAACACCACGTGTCCCCGGCCAGGAATACGCGTTCCCGCGGGAATTCGGAATCGATTGGTCTTGGGATCATCCGTAAGAATGCATCCATCAAGGAGTATTTCGGCCCGGTTGCGGTTGAACAACTCGATGAAGTCGAGCTGAGGATCATCGGTGTGGGCGAGGAATTCGTTGATAACCACGCCCCGAAGCGGTGTGGGTTGAATGGCATCGTGGGCTCCCGGGGAACCGCCCACCAACTCGCTCGCTGCCCAGGCGCGCGGATCCTCTGATCCGAAACTGGGCCGTGCGAGAACGAGGGAATGCCCTCCCCCATCCGCCGCAACCGGCCATGGCGCATTCGGCGAATAACGGGCCTCCAATTTGAGCGCACCGAACGAATCGTGCAGCGCCAACCGTTCTCCCGAATTGCTGAGCGATCCCGTGAACGGCCCCAGCCCGCCCGGTACCTTGTAGACGGTCTGGATTGCCAGGGGGTCCGCGGAAACCAGCACGAATGCCCCTGCCTCCAACCGCACTCCCTGCGGAAACGAAAACTGGATGGCGCCGTCAATTCTCCAGCCGCTCAGGTCTTCAAACACTGGGCCGGCATTATACAGTTCGACGAACTCGAGGTTGTTGGTGACACCTTCCGGCGGACGGGGGTGGTACATGATCTCCGAGAAAACCAGACCCGTCCGGCGGGTGGTGGGACCAAGGGGTTCCCGATCCGTGGAATTGGCACCCACGGTGGGGGACGGTGCCACGCCGTAATCGTAGAATCGGACCGTCGTATTGGAATCCGCCCTGCGACTGGAGGCCACCAGCCCTAGAAACACAGGCGACCCAAGCGGGACGTTGGCGGATCCCAGGCTGGTCCAAAGTTGACCGTCAAAACTGGCAAAGCCGCTGAGCACGTTTCCGGAACGTTGGAGCCGAAGCCACGTCTGCTTTCCGTTGTGGGGGAATCCTCCGCGTGGAACCAGCATGTTGGGTTTGGCCCCCACCGTTGGCCGACTTTCAAAGTAGCATCCCACCTGCGCGGAACTCGTGAAGGCTGCAGCGTAAGGTGAATTCGTCTCCAACGTGGCGCGCGCCATCAGTCCAGCTTGCACGTAGGGATCTGACACCTGCAGGGCGTCCACTCGGACCCGGACGTCGAAGTCCCCGGAACGCTGCTCCCAAGCGTAGTGCAACTCGTCCCCGACATTCCCGGAACCGAGTCCAGCGGCGGTGACCTGGTACGCGTCCGTCCGAAGGCGGACAATGCTTCCTCCGGAGATGCCAATGCCCTGGGAGACGAATTCCAGCGCCAGGAATGATGCCGTGCTTTCCGGCTCCACCGTATTGGGACTGCGCGCCCGATCCTGAATACCCCGGACCGTGACAGTATAATTCTGGGCAAAGGTGAGTGGACTGGTCGTAAGCGTCACAGTCCGGGGATCCGTCCCAAGGGCGGCCGCACTCACCCCCACCCCACCGCTCCCCGAGTAGTTGTCCTTGAGCTGGACTGAAGCAGGATCAAGCGGCTCGCTGAAGATCAGTCGAATTCGGTCCGCACCCAAATTGTACCCGGCCAACAAGACCGGTCGGGTCACATCGGGGGTCACCTGCAGCGTGGCGGCCGTTGAATTGGTGGAGCCGATGCGGTTGGTCAGCGTCGCTGAAAAGGACGCTCCATTGTCGTCCAAGGAGACCGGACCGTACGTCAGCACCAGTGAGTTTCCTCCGGAAATATCCGCGGTGTTTCGTTTCCATTGCACCGCAACCGGATCCACGTTGCTGACCTTTACCACAAAGGTTGCCAACTGCCCTTCGACAGCACTGGTATTGGTTGGCTGCAGGGTGATCGCGGGGGGCGTGAAGGCGGTTCCCCACGGGAGAAGATACGTTGCCGGGATGGGGCCCTCATCGACACTGTCAGGACGTCGCCAACGGACCGCGAGGTTGTCGCCGCCGCCGCCCTCCTTCATGAGTGCGGCAACGTAGTAGGCCTTGTTTGCTTGAAGGGTGATGGCAGCGGACTTCTGCGACGTGTACTTTTCCCATTCACGCGAGGCTGTCCATTCAGGCACGGAAGCAATCTGCCGGGCTTTGGCAGGTGTCTCGTCGGTACTGAGGAACAATGCGCCATTATCATCCGAGGCGACCCAGAACGTGTAGCTGCCTGAAACCGGGGGAACGATGTAGCCATGGATCCTCTGCCCATAGTTTTCGAACTGGTCCGTCGGGGCTTCGAAGAAATCCGTGAGGGTCTCAACGAAGGTGGGTGAGTTGGGGTAGGCGGCAGAATTGGTGAGGTCGGCAAGGGTTCCACCCCCGACGTCCTGGAAAACCTCCCGTAGGATCGACCCCGCCCGAACCGGAGAGCTGGCACCCAGAAGAATGACAACCCAAACAGCGACAATGCACTGTAACCCGGCCGAAGCCAGGAACCGGGGAAAACGAAACGGCAGGTAACACGATCGGCAACGCATGATGACTCGGATGCTTCTAAAGGAGCAAATCCCGAGCCGGCTGCCACTTCGAAATCAGATTGTCTCGCCTCAGCCGCGCGCCTTCTGGGCACGTGCCTTTCCCGTAACCTTCTTGGCATACGGGGAATGCAGATTGAAATAGATCCCGCACAATGGCCGCTCCGTGTCGTTTTGACTCAGAATGACCGTGACGTGACGGTCCAAGGCGATGCCGTGTCGCATTTCGGGAGCCCGATTCACATAGGCTTCGATCGCCTTGGCCATCAGCGACTGCAGGGCCGCCCCACATTCCTCGGGTACCTTTTCCAAGCAGACCACGTGCCGGTCGTAGGCTGCCAAGGCAGCCGCGATCTCCGGCGCGAACGTCTCCACAGTCAGGTGCACCCCGGAAACCTACGGACGCCAAGCCGGGTGTAAAGCGTCAGGCTCAGAGCGGGTCCGGAAACTCAGATCGTCTGGGACAGGAACCCGCCGTCAACACGAAGGTCCGTTCCGGTCACAAACCCGCTGGCGCGCGGACTGGACAAGAACACGGCCGCCCCCACCAACTCTTCTGGCTGTCCGAAACGACCCATGGGCGTGTGCCCCAAAATGGAGCGGGTCCGGGCGGTGGGCGTACCGTCTTCGTTGAACAGCAAACGGCGGTTTTGTTCGGCGGGGAAGAATCCCGGAGTGATCGAATTGACACGGACACCACGAGGCGCCCACTCCCTCGCGAGGAACTGCGTGAGGCTCAACACTGCCGCCTTCGCCGCGGAATAGCTGACCACCCGCGACAACGGGATATGTGCGGACACGCTGGCAATGTTGATGATGCTCCCCTTCCCTGCTGCCAATAGAGCGGGACCAAATTCCTGGCACGGCAACAGGACGCCTCCCACCAGGTTCAAGTCGAAATTCCCGCGCCACGCCTCCAGACTGAGGTCCTCGAACCGTTGGGTGTCAGTGACAGTGGCCTTGGGATCATTCCCTCCGGCCGCATTCAGGAGAATGGTGGGCTGCCCCACTTGCATCCGGATCCGCTCATGGGCCTGCCTCAACTCCTCCCGATTGACCGCATCCGCCTGGACGAACAGGGCACGCCCGCCCGACTTGACGATCGCCTGCGCACGCGCTGTCCCTCGTTCCGGGTTTCTTCCCACGATTGCAATGGACGCTCCGGCCTTGGCCAGTCCCTCCGCCAGTGCCCCACCCAGGACGCCGGTCCCTCCGATGACAACCGCCACTTCTTCACTCAGGTCAAACAGGTTCATTTGAAAATCTCCTAGAAGACTTATTCCTCGGAGACACTCAGAACCACGTAGTTCTTCCGCCCCTTTCGGAGAAGCAGGTGCCGCCCAAAAAGAAGGTTTTCCCGGGTGATCGACGAAGTCACTTCTGTAACCCGGACGTTGTTGAGATACAGACCCCCGCCTTCAAGATCTTTCCGGGCCTGCCCTTTGCTCGGGCACAATCCTGACGCGACGAATGCGTCAATCACCGCGAGCCCGGATCCTTCCGGCATCGGCGTCGAAAGCACGCGGGTGGGTATCTCACCAACCACCTCATTGAAGGTTTCCTCACTTAAACCCTCCAGGGAACCGCCTGCAAACAGGATCTCGCTGGCCTTCGCTGCTTCCTGCATCGCGACATCGCCGTGGATGAGCGACGTCATGAAACGGGCAAGACTCCGATGCGCCTCGCGCCGTCCCGGATCCGTTGTGTGCTGGGCCTCAAGGGACTCAATCTCGTCGCGCTGGAAGAAGGTGAAGAACCGCAGGTACCGGATGACATCGCGGTCGTCCGTGTTCAGCCAGAACTGATAAAACCGGTAGGGACTCGTCTTGCACGGATCCAGCCAGACGGAGCCGGACTCGGTTTTTCCGAACTTGGTGCCGTCCGATTTGGTGATCAGCGGCAAGGTCAGCCCGAACACCCCGCGAGACAGTTTCTTCCGCACCAGATCGATCCCCATCGTGATGTTGCCCCACTGGTCGGATCCACCGATTTGCAACTCACATTCCTGATCCCTGGCCAGAACGTAAAAATCGAAAGCTTGGAGCAGCATATAGCTGAACTCGGTGAAACTGATGCCAACATCCCGATCCTCCATGCGGGAGCGTACCGATTCCTTGGCCACCATCTGGTTCACCGTGAAATGTTTTCCGATGTCCCGGAGGAACCCGATGAATGACACGCCATCCGTCCATTCGGCGTTGTCGAGCAACCGGGCCGTGTTCGGGGTGATCTGAAAGTCCAGCAGTCGGGCCAACTGGGGCAACACCGCCTTCACGTTGGACTCAATCTGTTCCTTGGTCAGCAGACTGCGCTCCGCAGACTTCCCGCTTGGATCCCCCACGCTTCCGGTGGCACCTCCAGCAAGGGCGATTGGAATGTGTCCCGCATTCTGGAAGCGCCGCAGACAGAGCAATGGGACCAGATGCCCGACGTGGAGGGAATCGGCCGTGGGGTCAAATCCGCAGTACAGCGTGATTCTTCCGGAGGAAAGTCGTTTGCGAAGTTCCGGAAAATCCGTGCAGTCGGCGATCAGTCCCCGCCACTCGAGGTCTTCAAGAATGTTCATCGAAAGGGCGATTTATCGGGCGTCACCGTGATGGGGAACAAGGGGGAAGTTGGGCCAACTGGTCTCCGGACCGTTTCCATCGGAGGTACGCATCCCAGTCGGCAGGGGTATCGACATCGGGAAATTGCCCCAACTGGGCAATCTGAAGCCCGAGGCGTTCCGCCTGCATCAGCGTCTCCGCCAAGACCTGGCTCGTCCCCCATGGAATGTCCTGAAACAGCTGGGGCCGGTGCTGGTTCAATCCAATCAACCAATAGCCTCCGTCTGAGGCCGGACCTATGACGACGCCGTGGGTTTTGAGGAGGTCCCACGCTCTGCAAATGTCGTCAGACCGAAGATATGGACAGTCAGTACCAATCACCACGATCCGATCACAATCGTCTGCAAACCCCTCGAAAAATGCGCGCTCCAACCGGTCACCAAGGTCCCCGGGGCCCTGCGGAAGAGTAGACCACCCCGGGCGAACAAGGCCGATGACGTCCAGCACCCCGTCATCTGGAGTGTACCGAAGTTCGACGTTGTCGAGGGATTCAACTGCACGAAGGGTGGCTTCCAAAAGTTCACAATAAGCGGCAAGCGCACCATCCGGACCGAGCCCGGAAGCCAGGCGCGTCTTCACCTCGCCCTGCCGGGGCGCACGCAGGAAAACAATCAACCGCGGCCGGGCCACACTAGTAATCCTGTGCCCGATTCATCAGTGGGGACTGCCAGGCGCCTTTGGCTCCCGGGGTGTTCACACGAGGCGGTGCGTCCATGGGCGGCCCCATCGGCCCCTGCGGCTGTTGAGCCAACTGCGGCTGCTGCCCGCCGGGGTTCGGCATCGGCATCTTGCCTTGTTCCGCCAGTTTCTGCCGGATTTCATCCAGCTTTTCGCCCACTTCCTTCAATTTCCCTTCAGTGCCCTCCGACGGATCCAAGCCCTGAAGCTGGCTGAGCGCCTGTTCCGCCCCCTCCAGACGCGCGGCCTCCTGCTCCATGGATTCGTTCTTCGGTTGTTGCATCAACCGATCCGCCAATCGTGACAGCGCCTCTTCCAACCGGTCCTGGGTCTTTTCCGCCTTCTGCTTCAACTGCGACTGCTGAGGCTGGAGTTCTCCGGCCTGCTGATAGAAATCCAAGGCCTGGCTGAGCATCTGTGTCTTTTGTTCCAATCCCTGCTGCTCGGACTGGTCCGCCAGCTGGTCCGCCTGCTCTTCCATCACCCGGGCCAGCCGGCGGTTCACCGCCTCCAGTGTCTCCTGGGCCGGCTTGTGCTCCGGCACCTTGTCCAGAGCCTTTTCAACCTGCTCTTTGGCCATTCGGAGTACGGCCAGCTTCTCCTTGGGCCAGGGCATTTGGATTTCCTGGGTCATCAGGATGCGCGCATTGAACGTCAGCGCATCCGCCAGCCGCTGAACTCCCTGCTCCAAGGCATCACGAATCCCGGGGTCCTGAGGCTTCAATTGGGCGGCATCCTCCAGCATGGCCACGCCCTCCTCGATCTCCTTGAAGTCCGGCCGCGGGATCGGGGCCTCATTGGAACGCGGCTGGACCAGTCGGGTCGTCTGGGACTTGCGGGTCCCCTCCTTCATCAATGCGTCGGCCAGTCGGTCGCGGGAATCCTGTTCACCCGACTGTGCTTCCGAACTGCCCGGGTCGGTTTCCTTGGCAGTTGAAAACCGGTCAAAGGCGTTCCGCAGTTTCTCCAGCTTTTGGGCGAGGGGAAGATTCGGCGGCTTCGACTCTTCCAGATTCCGTCGGGCATCCTTCAGCAGAACCTCCATCAGCCGACGTCGGACAAAATCAAAATTCGCCTGCGCCGACGGATCGTTGGATTGGCGAAGAATGAGGGTGAATTGGCGAAGGGATTCCTTCCACCGGGAAATGGTCTCCTCAAGGTTCGTTTCCCGTGCGGACTCCCCGATTCGGAACTCCGCATTACCCTTCTGAAAGCGGGCCCGCTCCGCCAGCTTCCGGTTTCCCAATGCCTCCGCGCGGTCGAAGGATAGAAGCGCATCTTCGAATTGGCCCGCCGCATAGGAAGCGACGCCCAGGTCGTAAACCAGCCGGGCATTCTCCGGATTCCGCTCCACAGCAGAAGCGAGTTGCTGGACCGCTTCGGCGGCGCGCCCGGACGTAATCAATGACTGAAGAGGAACGACGTCGAGCGCTGCTTCGGAGTGCCCAAAGGCCAACACCCCTGCAGCAAACCCGATCAAGCCCTTCCTATGGAGTCCGACATTCGGTCTTTGGATATTCATGTCGGTTTAGCGTGTCGCGGATGCGCCGGGCCGGATCGCCAACGCCGGCAAGCGTCTTGGAGTCAGCCGACGATCTGGCGACAGGAGAATTTGCCCCAGGAGACATGCGGCCGCCAGTCCAACCGGCAGCGCAAACAGTTCCCGGTAATTGCTGAGATCCTCCCGCGCAGCCGCCTCGCTCATCGGCTCCAGCACTTCCTGGCGCAGCCGTTCCAATCCCTCCCCGCGTTCTCCCAGGCGAAAATACTTTCCACCGGTCGCAACCGCCAACCGCTGGAGGTTGCTTTCGTTCAGACGGGAAACCACTTCCTGGCCAAAACTGTTCTTGGCAGCTCCACCCCGCGAAGACGGGACCTTCGCCCCTGCGGCGGTTCCTACCCCAAGGGTCACCACCTTGAGCTGATATTGTCGGGAAAGTCGCCGGGCCATTTCGATGGGATTGCCGGTCAGGTCCTCACCGTCCGAAATCAGGACGATCAGCCGGGGCGTGATGTGATTGGTCTCGAAATACCGCCCGCCCCGCTCCAAGGCCGAGGTCAAGGAGCTTCCCGGATCTTCCAGCGTGTTCGGATCCAGGTACCGCATCATCATCCTCAAGGCCAGCGTATCAAAGGTCAGAGGGGCATTGAGGTACGCAACCCCACTGAAGGTAATGAGTCCAATCCGATCCGATCGGGATCCTGCGAGGAAGCGGTCCAGCGCATTGGTGGCCACCGTCCATCGGCTGGGCCGGATGTCACCCGCCAGCATCGATCGCGAGGCATCCAGGGCGATCAGGTAGGGAATCCCCTGCAATTCCGAACGATTGCTCTTTTCGAACAACAACGGACGGGCCAAAGCGAGGAGAAGGAATGCCAATGTGGACAGGGTGAGAACGACGCCCAATTGACGGGCCAGTCGACTGGCGTTGGAGGCGGCCCAAGCCCGGGCGGCCCCCCCGGCGAATACCACCCGCCGTCGCTCATTCCACCGCCCGGCAAGCCAGAGGAGGCCCCAGAAACACGCCACCAAGAGCGGCGTCGCAACGGCTAGCCATGGATGTGCAAATCTCATCTCCAATCGTGATCAACGTAGCAACTCTTCGCAGGTGAAGGCTCGCACGGGTCCCATGCCGCTCCAACCCAATACCTTTGGCGACCCATCATTCCGTCCTCCTTCGCCCAAGCAGAACCCATCCGGCACCCGAAAGCCAAATCCCCAGGGCCATCCCCACAAACCAGGGGAAGAGTTCCTGCCAGCTGACATACCGTTTCTGGACCAACTCCCGCTTCTCCAACTGATCGATGGCCGAGTAAATGTCCCGCAACGCCCGGGCATCCTGGGCTTGAAAAAAGAGCCCTCCGGTCATCCGGGCCACTCGGTTCAACTCGTGGTTGGCAACGGCGGACGGCGTCACCGAGTCGGGCCCAACCATGATGGTGTACACCTTGATTCCACTTTTAGCCGCCAACGGCGCTGAATCCAGCGGTCGTGGCCCAGCCGAATTGTCTCCGTCCGTGACCAGGATAATGACCCGGCTCCGGTCCGGGTCATGCTTCAAGAATGTGGTCGCAGCCTGAATCGCCCAACCTATTCCCGTGCCGGTGGCCAGTTCCGATTCCTTGAGGGAAGCCATCGCCCATTCGTGGTCCAGGGTCAGCGGCGCGACCAGCCAGGGCGTCCTCGCGAAGCAGACAATTCCGATCCGGTCGTTGGCTCGGCCTTTGATGAAATCATCCGTCACCGACACCAGAGCATCCCGCCGGCTCACCCGCCGGCCCTTGAGCCGGAAATCCGTTTCCGCCATCGACC
>JBGAPN010000153.1:0-11387 GCA_044221235.1 Limisphaerales bacterium | reverse complement strand
CCCCGCATGGAACAGTATCGGGACGAATCGCGGGCGATATTTGAATTGGTCCGGGCAACAGGTGTGGTGGTGGAGCAGGTTTCGGTGGACGAAGCCTACCTGGAGGCCACTCACCTCGCCCTGGCGCACACTGAAGCCACCCCTGACGAACGGCTGTCTGCCTCCCTTCCCCTGGCGCATCGGCTCAAGGCGGACATCCGGTCCCAGCGCAGTCTGACTGCCAGCGTGGGCATCGCCTCCAATAAGCTCCTCGCAAAACTCGGCAGCGATTATCGCAAGCCGGACGGATTGACCCTGATCCCCGATTCGGAACGCAAGGCCTTCCTCCGGCCCCTGCCCTGCCGGGTCCTTCATGGAGTCGGGACCGTCACTGCGGAGATCCTCGCCAAGGTCGGCCTGAACACAATTGGGGATTTGCAGGATTACCCCGGGGACCTGCGTTCGCTTCTCGGATCCTTCGGTCCGGTGCTCAAGCGATTTGCCGTCGGAGACGACGACCGTCCGCTGGAATTGGGCGACGCGGTCAAAAGCATCAGCAGTGAGAACACCTTTCTGAACGATACGGCCGACCGGCCCACCTTGCGCGCCTGCCTCCGAGAGCAGGCGGAAGAAATCGCCGGAAAACTCCAGCGCCGCCGGCTCGCCGCCCGCACCGTCCAAGTCAAGGTCCGGTACGGTGACTTCTCCACCCGCACCCGGCAGATCAGTGTCGAACAGCCGGTCACCGAGGCACGGGACCTCTATCGGCTGGGATGCTGGCTGCTGGGGACCGCCCATCTGGTCCACCGGCCCCTTCGTCTCCTTGGGCTGGGTGCCAGTGGACTTCTGGAAGTCAGCGCCATCCAACTGTCCTTGCCGCTCGCCCCGGCCCCGATGTCCCCAACAATCTCCTCCCCGTGACGACGGCCAAACAGGCTCTGAAAATCCTGCCGGGCGTCTTGGAATGGGCCGCTCATTCTCCCGAACACAAAGTCGAATTGACCTCCCATGCGGTCCAGACGAAGGCTGGATGGTGGATCTTTGACCCCATTCCCCTGTCGGATGAAGCACGCTGGTTCCCGCCGGGCTGCGCCATCGCCGGCATCGTTCTGACCAACGAAAATCATGAACGGGATGCCGCGGCCTGGTCCGCCCGTTACTCCGTACCCATCCAAGCTTCGGACGAGGCTGGCCTCACCCTTTTGAAAGATGCCCGCGTGCCCCACGGGCGACGACTACTGGGCGACTGGAACCAGATTCGCCTTCCCGGCGGCGCCGGAGGGGAGACCGCCTGGCATTGGCCCGACCGATCGCTGCTGGTGATCGGTGACGCCGTGATCCACTTACCGGGGCGTGGGCTCGAAGTGCTTCCCGACCGTTATTGCCGCGATCCGCGCCAGCTTCGGGAATCGCTACGCCAGCTTCCAGCAGCCGAAAATGCCGTCTTCGCCCACGGCCAGCCGCTGAGCGGCGGCGCCACACGGCGGATCCTGGAGTTGGTGGGCTGAACCTTGGGCCGACGACGCAACCGGTCCTTGAAACGTCGTCGACGAGGGAACGAGACGCTGTCTTCTCTGCGGTGGGCCCCACCAGCGGAGTTCGCAGCGGGGGTTCACGGGCATCCCATCCGGTCATCCGGTCCATTTCCAAACGATGGACGCAATTGCCGGACATCTGCGCCCTGATTTTGAGTTGTTGATGTTTTTCAATTTGAAACATCTGTTACAGACGGCATCCTACCGGCCCTTGAATGTCCCGGATCAATGGATCCTCCTGCTCTACGGCCTGCCGGCCAGGAGGGGCGCTGCCCGGGTCAACCTGTGGCGACAGCTCAAAAAATGCGGAGCGCTGCCGCTCAAGACCTCCGCCTACCTGCTGCCGGCCGGACCGGAACACCACGAACGCCTGCAATGGCTGGCACAACAGGTTCGTGATGGCGGCGGCGAGGCCACCCTCATTCATGTCACCGAGATCGAAGGATTGACCCACGAGGAAATCGTCCGGCAGTTCAATGAAGCGCGGGCGTCCGATTACAACGCCTTGATTGGATCCCTCAATGAGCTGATTGCCCGGAACAAACGGCGTCCAATCGACACGCCGGCGGATGAATTGGGCAAGCTGGCGCGCCGACTGGAGGACCTCCGCCGGATCGACTTCTTCGACTGCGCCCGTGCGCAGGATGCCCAGATGCTCCTGCAACGGGCTGCAGGCCTGAGGGGTCGCAAGGCAACCGCGACGGCAACTCTGGCGCCGAGGAATTTCCGTGGCAGAACCTGGTTGACCCGGCCCCGGCCGGAAATTGACCGCGTGGGCTCGGCCTGGCTCATCCGCCGATTCATCGATCCAAAGGCGGCCTTTGTCTTCGGCACCGATCCGGCCGGGCATCCCGGCGCCATACCGTACGACATGTTCGAGGCTGAGTTTTCCCATCACGGCGACGACTGCACGTTTGAGACGCTGGTAAAACGGTTTGGCATCGAGGACCAGGCTGTCCGGAAAATCGCCGAGATGGTGCACGATGCGGACCTGGAGGACGGAAAGTTTCAATCCGCGGAATGCATCGGCATTGACCGGGATCCTGAAGGGCTGGGGCCCGCAGCGCGGGCTGTCCGACGAAGAACTTTGAACGCGGCGCCGACTGCTTCGAGGCGCTGTACCAACAACTCAAAAAATGATTCGCCCATCAGAGAAACCGGCCGAGACCATCCCGAGGCATCCCTCCTTTGCGGAGGCGTTTCGCGTCTGGCTCAAGCTGGGATTCATCAGCTTCGGTGGGCCGACCGGCCAGATCGCCATCATGCACACCGAATTGGTCGACCGGAAGAAATGGATCAGTGAGGGACGATTCCTGCATGCCCTCAACTATTGCATGCTGCTGCCCGGGCCGGAGGCACAGCAGCTGGCGATCTATGTGGGCTGGTTATTGCACCGTACCTGGGGCGGGATCGTGGCGGGTTCCCTCTTTGTCATTCCGTCGATGGTCATCCTCTGGGCCTTGAGCGTCGTTTACACCGTGTACGGAAACGTCGCCGCGGTGGCGGCGGTCTTCGACGGACAGAAACCGGCGGTGCTCGCGATCGTGATTGGCGCGGTGATCCGCATCGGGAAGAAGTCGCTGAAGAACGAGGTCATGTGGGCGCTGGCCGCTGCGTCCTTCCTGGCCATTGTGCTGTTCCACGTTCCGTTCCCGGTGATCATTCTCGCCGCTGGAGTAACAGGACTGGTGGGCGCGAAATTCTGGCGATCAAAATTTGTGGTCATCAAGATGCACGGCCCATCCGGAGGCGACGGGAGTGTCCTGCACGATGAAGCCGACTCACCGGACCACACACGTCCCACGCTGTCGCGCGCCCTGCGGGTGTGCGCAGTATGTCTGACGCTCTGGTGGCTGCCCGTCCTGGCCGCCGGGGTCTGGCTGGGATTCGATCATCTGCTGGTGAAGCAGGGACTTTTCTTCAGCAAGGCGGCCATGGTCACGTTTGGCGGCGCCTATGCCGTGCTGCCCTACGTGTCACAGCAGGCCGTCGGGAATTATGGCTGGTTGAACGCAGGACAGATGCTCGACGGACTCGGGCTGGCGGAGACCACTCCCGGTCCGCTCATCATGGTGCTTCAATTCGTCGGCTTCCTGGGCGGATGGAAGTTCCACGCTCCGCTGGCGCCCCTCGCCATGGCTTCGCTCGGCGCCTTCATTACCACCTGGACCACCTTCCTGCCTTGTTTCCTTTGGATCTTTCTGGGTGCCCCCCACATTGAACAATTGCGCGGCAACGTCCGGATGACCGCCGCGCTGTCCGCCATCACCGCGGCCGTGGTGGGCGTTGTGCTGAACCTCGCCGTCTGGTTCGGATGGCACGTCCTGTTTCCGTCCGGACGGCCGGTGAATGGGTTCGGGATTGCCATCTGCGCGGTTGCCCTGATCGGGATGCAGAAATTCAAATGGGACATCATCCCGGTGGTCCTTGGGGCAGGACTGCTCGGTCTCGTGTTCCGCCTGCTCGTTCCGTGAGCCCGATCAATCCAACGCGCCCCTGATTCCGGTATCGCGATCGAAATCGGAAGGACGGCCGGCCTTCTGATCGGCTCCGAATTCGATCAATCCTGGGAAAGGATCAGCACGGAATACGGTCCCAGACCGACATTGGCTTGAACGGGCATCCCGTCCGGCGATCCGTCCCAAGTGTCGGTGTCGTAGCCACCCTGATTCCCATAGTCACCCCCATAGTGGTTTGAGTCGCTATTGAACCGGACCCGCCACCGTCCGGGACGCGGAAACCCGAGCGTATAGCTCTCGTAACTTCGGTTGGCGAAATTGACCACAATGACGACATCGTCTCCCGGTCCCCCCTGATCCCAACGATGATAACCCATCACCTTGTCGGTGTTGTTGAGATGGTGCACATGGATGTTGCCGCCCCGGAGGCCCCTGGTGTGATCAAACCAATTCCGGCGAAGACGGATCAGGTCACGGTAAAGCCGATGGATCTCGGGATAGGCCTGGAGTTTCAGCCAGTCGAGCGGCTCGGAATCCCGAAAGTACTCATCTTCCAGAAACTCCTGCCCCTGGAAAATCATGGGAATCCCCGGGGCGGTGAAGACCAGCGCCGCACCCAGGGTGGACCGCTTGCGCGAAAACCAGCTGCCTGCGTCTCCCGGCCAAATCTCTTCGGGCACCCGTGCATGCCCATTGGCCACCTCATCGTGGGATTCGGTGTAGATGACCCGTTGGGTCGCGGTCCCGTTGTAGCTGTGGCACAACGCACCGCGCACCGCATACAGATTTCGGTCAGCGTCGTTCGGGGCAATGAGGGCGGCGCGAATGGGATGAACAAAGGCAGCATCCCATTGCGAGCCGAACCCGGCACCGCCTTCGCCGGTCTCCTTCGTAATCCACTCGTTGTTTTGGAGGTCTTCGGCAATGGTGATTTTCCAGGGCTGGTCGGCGCGAATCTCGTCGTGGATCCACTGCATCAGGCTCCAGCCGTCCGGAAGCTCCCGCCCCTCCACCGACCGGATGTTGACGACAGAATCAAACCGCAATCCATCCGCACGGTATTTGTGCAGCCAAAACAGGGCATTGTCCCTCAGGTACTGGCGGACTTCGGGACGTCCATAATCGGGCCGCGTATCGCCCCAGTCGGTGTGGGAACGGGCATCGTCATAGAAATAGATCCCGCCGTTGTGATGCTCGTCACTCCAACCATCGAACCGCCACAAATCGAGATCGCCAGGACCAAAGTGATTGTAGACGACGTCCAGGATCACTGCGATTCCGTGGGCGTGGGCCGCTTTGATGAACCGTTGGAGTCCCTGCGGACCACCCAGCGCCGTTTCAATCGAGAACGGTTGGGCCGGATTGTAGCCCCAGGAGTCGGACATGGGGAATTCCAGGACGGGCATGATCTCAATCGCATTGATGCCGAGGTCCTGGAGATACGGCAGTTTGGGTAGGATCTCATCAAACGTTCCCGGCCCCTCCCCTGGAGCGTCGTTAAACGTCCCGACGTGCATTTCGTAAATCACCAACTCGGTCCACGGCGGCATCTGGAATGCATCCCCGGTCCAGTCGAAATTGGGATCATGAATGATGGCATTCCCCGATGAATTCACGACTTCGCTCGCATAGGGATTCTTATGCCACAGGGTTTCCCCCGCGCGACGGAGGACAAATTGGTATTCGTCACCCACCCGGACACCCGGCACTTCCACGGACCAGTAGCCGTTCCCCTCACTTGCAAACGGATGGGACGTCGAACTCCACTGGTTGAACGTTCCCGACGCATGGACAGACTCCGCAAACGGGGCCCAAACGCGGAAGGCCACGCCACCGTCGAACAGAATGGTTCCCATGCCCAACCTTTGGGACACCTCCGGCACCGGCGCGGTGGGCGGGGGCCCGTCGGAAACGCCGGTACCCCCTGGGGATGGAGGTTTGGAAGGACTCGAACTGCTGGAACTCGAGCTGGAGTGGGCGAAGGACGATGAGGAAGGGCGTTTGGGACGGGCCATGGCGGGTGAGGGTCAAAGGCGTGGACCTTAGTGTCCGTGATCAGGGATTAGGCTGGAGCGTCAGCCAAGGCAACACGCGATTTGTATCCGGCGGGGCGCTCGCCGGATTGGAATCACCATCGGGATTGCTTTCCAGGCGGCGGCCAGTTGACCTCCGCGTCGGCATGACACATTTGGACTCCGGGCAGGCCGTCCGCGCCGTCATTTTCGACCTTGGAAAGGTGCTGCTCGACTTCGACTACACGCGGGCTGCACAGGCTCTGGCTCCACACAGCCACCTCACCCCCGTTGAGTTTAAGCGAGTGGTGGACCAATCCCCCCTGCTCCACCAATTCGAATCGGGACGGCTCAACAACGAGGAGTTTTACCGCGAAGTCTGCCAGATGACCGGCTATCGGGGCGGATTCGACGCGTTCGCCTCCGCATTTGGGGACATCTTCGACGAGATCGAGCCCATGATTACCCTCCAGTCCGAATTGCGCCGCGACGGAATCCCCACCTGGATCTTCTCCAATACCAACGACCTCGCTGTAGGACACATCCGGCGCCGGTTTCCGTTCTTCAGTGACTTTGATGGCTACATCCTCAGCCATGAGATCCGCGCCATGAAACCCCTGCCGGCCAGTTATGAATCCGTGGAGCAGCAGACCGGACTTCGCGGAGCCGAATTGCTGTACCTGGATGACCGGCTGGAGAACATCGAGGGGGCCCGCACTCGCGGGTGGCGTACCGTCCATCACCTGGATCCTCGGGACACCATCGAACAAGTCCGGAAAACCCTGCGACCGGCGGCCCGCTGACATCCAACCGGACTCGGACGGTGTCCGTCGGTTACAATGGCTTGAGCCGGTTCAACCCTGGGATGCCACCGCTCGACGTCTGGACAAAGGCGAGGGCGAGGGCGAGGGCATCCGCCGCATCCGGGTCGGGAATGGTCTCCAGGGACAGCCGACGCTGCACCATCTTGGCCACCGCCAGCTTCTGGGCCCCACCGAATCCCACGATGGCCTGCTTCACCTGCCGTGGGGCAAGCTCGTAGATGGGAAGTCCGGCCTCGGCAATGACGGCCAGTCCCGCTCCGCGCGCTTCGCCCATCGTGAGGGCGGTGCGGAGATTCTGGGCAAAAAAGAGTCCTTCCACCGCACAGGCGTCGGGAGCGTGGCACCGAATGGCATCCCGAATGCCGACGGCAATGGCCGCGAGACAACGGGATCGCAGCCAGCTCGCCGGACATCGCAAGGTGCCGGCAGAAACAAATCGCCAGTCCTTTCCCGACCATTCGATGATTCCGAAACCCGTTCCTCGAAGAGACGGATCGACGCCCAGCAACCGGCGATGACGAATGCCAATGGCGGGTTGCGGGTCAACCGCCTTCCCGGGTTTCGCGTCCTCCCGTTCCCGCTTGCCACGCCCCCCCAGCCGTTGCTGGAGGCGTTGATATTCAGCCGCTGAGATTCCCATGTCGGTCGATGGATCCGGTTCTATCGGACCGTTCCCCGGGTGGGCAGCTCCAAGTTTGGATTCCGGCCTAATTCCCGTCGTGGCGGACCACCCTGCGCCGCTGACGGCGATGCTGGAAACTCAGGTCCAGATCCGGTACAGGAGGAAATAGATCAGGACACCAGTCACGGACACATACAGCCACACCGGCAGGGTCCAACGGGCGATCCGGCGGTGCGCATCCCACCGCTCCCGAAAACCCCGGTTCATGGTGACCAAGGCCATCGGGACGATCGCCATCGCCAGGACCACGTGGGTGAACAGGAGCGCCAGGTAGGGAATCATCAGCTCCCGGGGTCCGGGAAACGGGGTGTTGATGCCCTTCATCAGGAAAATCTTGTGGTACAGGTACCCGACGAGGAACAGGCAGGACGTTACAAATGCGGCGACCATGCAGTTCCGGTGCGCCAGCCGGTTACCGCGCCGGATAAAGATCCATCCGGTGCAGAGAAGAATGGCGGCCAGGGCATTCAAGGCCGCGTTAATGGCAGGAAAGTCGTGGGCATTCAAAGTCGGGTCTCCCGGGAAAGTTGTCTGGCGATGGCGAGGAGTCGTTCTTCGACATCCGGCGTCTCATTCTGGACCACGGCCCGCAGGCGTCCCTGCCGGTCGATCACCACAAAATTGCCGGAATGGATGAACCGGTCCTCCAGCTTCGGATTGAGCTCACCGGTATCCATCACGGAGAACAGCAGATCCTTCTCGGCCACGTGATAGACCTCCGCCTTGGGTCCGGTCAGAAACGACCATCGGGTGGCGTCGGTTCCATACCGCTTGCCGTACTGGCTCAATACTTCCGGAGTGTCGTAGGTCGGGTCCGCCGTCAGGGACACCAGGTGGACGCCATCACTGAGCTGCGACTGCAACCGGGACATGCGAAGCGAGAGCTGGTGGCACTGGGTGGGGCAACGGGAGAAGATGATGTTGGCGATGACGACCTGGCCTCGAAACGACTCGGGACCCATCCGCTGGCCCAGCTGGTTGGTGAGTCCAAAGGCTTCCCAATGTCCGATGATCGGAAGCGGCACCTTGCGCGACTGCGCAAACAGAGCCGCGGCCACCACCGCTCCCACCGCGAGGAGCAATACACCCCAGATGATCCGGTCCAGTCGCTTCATGTCGTGGGGACCACGATGGCATCGATTCCCTGCACAGCACGCGGTGCGTGTCGGGGCACCCGGGAAATCGACCCCACGCGCTGCCGAATACCAAATTGGAGAAGATACATCAGAAAAATGCCGTGCGTACTTTGCCAGGCAACCCGCCCGGAAGGCCGCAACAAAAGCATCATCACGCCGCTGGGCAAGTCCCCGATTTGAGGAGACTTCAGCTACTGCCCTGCGACTGATGGACAAAGCGCCGGGAGGAAAGCTCCCGACGGGCTGCCAGAAAGGCTCCCAGGCTGACGAGCACCTGCAGGATCGCCGGCAGGACGCCCCAATCGAGCCGGGTTGCCATGAAGAACCAGAGGCCCTCCGATCCCAGTTGGGCCGGCGCCAGAAAATATCCCGGCTGCATCAAGCCAAAGACCAGGAGCGTGGCCGCCGGCGGCACCACCAGGCTCCAGAACAGGGTGCTCAGGACGGCCGTCACAAAATTCCGGGCCTTCAATCCGCGCCACAAGCCGATGGCGGGCATCCCCACGAGCGACGAGATCAGAATCCAGTTGAACCGGGAATAATCGACGCCTGCGCGGTGCCAGAGCCCCTCCACATAGCTGGAAAGGTACAATTGCAAGGCCACCGGCAGGAGAAATTCGCGGAAGTGAGCCGACCACCGGCTCTGGACCAACTGGTTCACGCTCAGCGGGGTCACCAGAAGCAGTTCCAATGTGCCATTTTCACGCTCGGCCCGGAAACCTCCTGCGGCGCTGAATGCCATTCCTCCCAGCACGATCAGGGGCGCCACCCATAAGGGGATGCTAATAGGCCCCGAAAATCCACCCATCCAGCCTCCGGTCGTCGCAATCAGCATCCAAACGACCATGACCACAAAGATCCATCCCCACCGGGTGAGCGCAGACGCCACTGTCCGATGCTGAATCCAGACCAGCGGGTTCTTGACCAGCCGGGCCCGTTGGCGTTGCCGGATCCAATCCGGGAACAGGATGGGACGGGTGAGCTGACGCTGAAGTTCAACCGCCTTCGGACGTGACGGCTGTTCCTGCCAGGAACGCTTCACCCGCCGCGCTGCCAACAGGACGGTCCCACAGCAAACCATTCCGACCGAAACCAACAACGTCAGGCCAGTGAACGCCAGGGTGAGCCACTCGTTCCCGGGCGCTCCAACGCCTCCCAGTCGCGGAGGTACGGCCACGTCTCCGGACAGCGCCCGAAACAGCACCCCGACGGCGCGATCCAGGGCAACCGGGGCCGACTGAATGCCTCCCATAAAAACGAGGGCAACAAGTACAGCCGCAATCACGGTTTGCAGGAACGCAACCAGGAACAGCAGCAGGACCTCAAAGGCGAAAGCCAGCGCCAGGGACCGCCGGAATTGCTGCGCCAAAGAACTGGCCACCAGTCCGGAGGAGAGTCCGATCAGGAGGGCCGCCACCTGCGTCATCACGGCTTCAATCACCTGCTGCGCCGACAACCCGCCCATGAGAAACGGCACCGTCAGGACGGGAACCGCCGCCATCCAAAGAGTCAGGGCCCTCAGCCCATTGGCGGCACTCTTTCCGGTCGCGACCGCCGCGGGACTCAGCGGAGTCAGACCCAGCAGTCCCAGGGTTGCTTCCCGTCGTTCACGGGCAATGGCGTCCGCGGTCAGGGTCGGTGCCAATGCCAGGATCACCAGCATCAACCCCATTTGAACCCGCCCAAACAGGAATCCCCCCTCGGAAATCGTGATTCCCCAGGGACCGAAAACCATGTTGCCGCTGCGCCGCATCTCCTCCCAGGAAAGGACGCCCCAAACGAGCGTCAGTATCACCGCCGCGGCCGAAGCGATTCGAAGACGATACAGCGACGGGGACCGGCTCTGCTCGATCAACTCGCGCTGGATGACCGGATTCACGATCGTGGCATCTTGACTTCCCAATTCCGCAGGTCACCCGGAATCGTACTGCCCGGCTATTGGGTGTCGCCCTTCGTCACGCGCAGGAAAACCTCCTCCAGCCCGACTTCATCCTCCCGCAACTCCACCAGGCGCAGTCGGGCACCGACGAGGGCATCCGCAATGAAGGACCCGTCATGATCGTGTTCCCGCAGCACGACCTTCAACCGCCCATCCACCTCCTCCACGGCGGACGCCTCCGGACGTTGCAGCAGGATTTCCCGGGCCCGATCGGCTCCTTCCGCCACCCGAACCCAGAAGGCTCGCGCCTCTGCGTCGCCGGCCTTCACGCCCTTGATCGGGCCACAATAGATCAACTGTCCCCGCTCAATGATGGCGCAGCGATTGCACAGGGACTGAAGTTCCGAAAGGATGTGGGAGGAGATAATGATGGTTTTCCCCATCCGCTGCAGTTCCTGGAGAATGGCCATCATCTCAATGCGGGCCCGCGGATCGAGCCCGCTCGCCGGTTCGTCCAGCAACAGCAGCTGCGGGTCATGAATGAGCACCCGCGCAAGCCCGAGCCGTTGCTGCATGCCACGGCTGAGGGCCCCGATCAGCGCCCCCTTTTTCTCGCTCAGCCCCACCAGTTCCAACACGTCGGCCACGGTCTTCTCCCGCTGAGCCGCCGGGATCTTGTAGCAGGCACCAAAGAAATCGAGGTACTCGGTGACCTCCATGTCCTTGTACACGCCGAAAAAGTCCGGCATGTAGCCGATAAGATGACGGACACGGTCCGCCTGACGCACCACATCCAGGCCCAGCACCTCGGCGGTGCCACTGGAGGGAGTCAGAAACGTGGCCAGAATTCGGAGGGTGGTGGTCTTCCCGGCGCCATTGGA
>JBGAPN010000152.1:0-11285 GCA_044221235.1 Limisphaerales bacterium | reverse complement strand
AACGTGTATCCGTCATCCACGGTTCCGGCAACGCGGCGCAGCGTCGTGCAAGGTCTGACAACCGGATGCCGGGCCCATTTTCCAACCCCCCAACGGGAGGAGAGTCACCTATCTGAAGTCAGTGACCGCGAGCCGCAGAGCTGCCTTCCCGAGAGAACAAGCACATCGAGTGAAACATTCCATCAAAGTGCGGCATCAGGCCGGGAGATTCCCGGAACCGGAGTCGCACCGCATCCCAAGCGCATCGTCGCGGGGATCACTTATCGAAACCAGGAGGATCCAAACTACATGAGAACCCAATGCTTCTTGGGGAATCGTGCCCTTTCCGTTTCCGGAGCCATCGCGGGGATTGCCCTGCTGCCGGGAATGCTGCTGGCGGCACCATTCACCTATTCGTCCGGGGATTTGCTGCTGACATTCCGCCAGGCCGGAAACGCGTCGGATTTCGTTGTGAATCTGGGGCGCGCCACCCATTACAACCAGCTACCCGAGGGCTCCCACGTGGCTGTGGCGGCCCTGTCCGATGAGCAATTCGCCCTCGCATTTCCGTCCATCAATGGAGTGAGCTGGTCCGTCGGGGGCGTCAACCGGCCGCCCGAGGATTCCAGCTTTCCGCTGCAGACTCTGTGGACGACTGCGCCGCGCCAAACTGCCGAGACGCCAGCCTTGGCATGGGCCCGGAAGGGAACCTTTGTCCAGGGAACGACCGGCGGTCAGATCGCGGGTGTCGCTGCCAATGCTGTAGCCGCAAGCAGTGTGCAGCCCGCGGGCCCGGACAATACCCAGAACGGCGTTGTGATTCCCGCGACGAGCGACTTCGCTGTATCTCCCCTCCTCGGAGACGGCGGTGACTATGCGGGTACCTTCCAGGGTCGAGTGGAGGCCGTGACGCCTGATGACTTCGACTCGGATTTATCCCAAGTCTCACGGGTCGATCTCTACGAGCTTCTTCCAGGGACGACATCGGCGGGAACGCTGAATACGCCGAGCCGGTTCCTCGGATACTTCGAGCTGAAGGCGGATGGCACGTTGTCGTTTTCCAATTCGGCATCGGTGGCCCCGGTTCCGGTGATTTCCTCGGTCTGGACGGGGGACGAGACGATCGTTTCATTTCCGACCGCCTCGGGTGCCCGTTACACGCTCCGGGCCGTGGATGCCTCGGGTATCGCTTCTCCCATCTCCGGCTGGTCAACAGGCGAGTCCGTCACTGGCGACGGGGCGGTGAAGAGCCTTCGGGACACCAGTGCGGCCCCGGGGCGATTCTATGTGGTGGAGGTGGCTCCCTGAACCCGGTTTCAGGTCCGCATCCGTTCGATGACCAAGTTAATACCGTTTAAATGACTGAAGTATGACGACCTATTTTTCGAAACGTTGGATCGCGATGGGCATGGTGCTCTTCGCCGCCAGTGTCCAGGCGCAGGTGGAAATCAACATCTCCGGTGCTGTGGCCTTCCGGGAGACGTCCTACCGGGCGATCCGCTCCATCTTCGGAGGGAACCTGGTCTCGCAGAATCCTGCCGATGGCGCGGGAACAGCCGGACAATTGAAAGTCTCGTGGACCGGGACTATTCCCGAGCTGTTCGGCGGCCAGACGGTGACCGTGCGGGCCTTCTACAATGGGGCCAACGCCGGCATTCAGGATCTGACACAGAATCGCAATGTCGAGTTCCTGCAGTCGACCACTCCCGGCGACACCAATGTGATCCGCCTGCAATCGGACCTGGCCTATTCCTCCGTGTTCCAGCGCTCGACGGTCTTCACGACCCCGACGCTGGAAGACGTCCGATTCGGTGTGACACCGGTGTTCCTCGTGAAGAGCAGCTCTGCGCCGGCAGGATTGACCAACCTCACCTCCCAGCAATTCCGGACCCTGGTGGCCAATGGAGCGGTCCCTGGATGGTTCCTCACGGGCAATACCAATGACACGGACCTGGTCTATTTCATCAGCCGCGATCCCACCGCGGGCCAGCGCACCATCGTCCAGCGGGAGAACGGATTCGCCGGGAGTCCCATTTTCTACACCTGGGACGCATCGGCCGGAAAATTCGTCGTCGATCCAACGGGACGGAGTTCCACGCAGATTCGTGACCAGCTGAACGTCGCTGGACCTTCAGTGAGTTACCTGACTGGCGTCGATGCCATCAACGTTAATGGCGGTGCCAATATTCTTTCACACAATGGAGTGAAGGCGTTTCTGGGGAACTACTCGCCCGTGGCCAATGATTACGGCCCGGTGATCACAGGACAGTACACCCAGTGGGGGTACGAACATCTGTTTAACCGTGCCACGGCATCCGGAAACGTGAAGACGTTTCGAAGCCGGCTCATCCAGGCCATTGAGGCTGACCTTCAGACGTCGGCGTTTTCCATACCCCTTTCCCGCTTGAAAGTGGAGCGAGCGGCGGAAGGTGGTCCGGTTTCCCCGGTGGAGTAGCGAGGGAAGTGAGTTCCCTGGGCGGAGGCTGTACCGACGGCGCCGCCCGGGGGACTCCCAATCCAGTTCCAATCCTGGTGTTTCACCCCATTGCCAAATCCTGAAACGAGAGCGTCCGGATCCGTCAAGGAACGCGGCGCAAAGCAAGGCTCCTGCTGCGGCCAGGGGTGCCCAGCATGCCGTCGGCGACTTCTTCGCGAACCGTTGAGGTGGTCCGCATGGATCCTCGCGCACATCGCGATGTTGACGGTTGCCGTCGGACAACAGCCTGGCCAGACACCACCCCAACCACGATATCGAATCGAACGCTATGTCGTACGTGGATCGGACCGGGTGGAGGAGTCCTGGATTGTCGGGTCCATGAGCGGTGCGACCGGGGAAAGTGTTTCACTCTCCTCGGTCCGCCAGGGAATGGTCCGGCTTCGGCAGACGCTGAGGGATCATGGATATCCCTCAGCCGCCGTGGTGCTGCCGAAACAACCGCTGACCAACGGAGTGGTGGTGTTGGAGGTGGCACTCGGGACGGGTTCCCTGCAAACGAATCCGAAAAGCAATCCCACTCCGGAGCCTCAAGGTGCGTTGCCGGGATGGCAGGCCCCCGCCTATGATGTCCGCCATTTCGTCGTTCGTGGGAACACGGTTCTATCGCCGGAAACCATCAACGGTGTGCTGGGCCCCGCAGCGGGACCTACAACCCGCCTTCAAGAATTGGAAGAGGCCCTGAGGCGGCTGCAAAAGGTGTACCGGGACCAGGGCTATGCCGGTGCCGTCGTCAGCCTGCCGCAACAATTGCTCACGGATGGAACAGTGGAGGTGGTGGTGCGGGAAGGTCCGGCACCTTCGGTGAATGACACCGTCCGGCGCCTGGAGTTTGTCGCTCCACCTGCCACCAATGCGGGACCCAAGGGACCGTTTTTTGTTGTCCAACGCTATGAGGTTTCTGGAAACACGTTGCTGCGGCCCGAGGTCGTGGACAGCTACTTCACCAATGCGGTCGGATCCGCTGTGAATTTTACCCAGATTCAGAAGGCCTTGGGGGAACTTCAAATGGGATACCGGGAACGCGGATTTGCCACGGTTTCGGTGGGACTGCCCCAACAGCAGTTGACCAACGGCATCGTTCGCGTCCAGGTCACCGAAGGGCTTCTTACGGACATCCGGGTCACTGGGAACCGACATTTCAGCTCCAACAACATCATGGGAGCGCTGCCGAGCCTGCGCACGAACATGATGGTCAACAGCCGGGTATTTCAGCGGGAACTCGACACCGCCAATCAGAATCGAGACCGGCAGATCTATCCGACGCTCGGGCCGGGACCCGATCCCGGCACGAGCGCTCTGGAACTTCGGGTGAAGGACCGCCTGCCCCTGCACGTGCGCGGGGATGTCGACAATTACAACACGCCGCGGACACCCCGGTGGCGCATTAACAGTTCCATCCAGTACAACAATCTGTGGCAGGAGGAGCACCAGGTAGGATTCTCCTACGGGTTCAGCCCACAGGAATACAAGGACCCCAAACCGGAGCCGGACCTGCTGCTGAACCGGCCGCTCGTCTCCTATTTCAGCACCTACTACCGGATGCCGCTGGGAAAGGCCGATTCGGTTGAACAGCAGATCAGCACTTCCGGGAATTTCGGCTACAACGAGGCCACCCGGCAGTTTGTGCTGCCGCCTTCCGGGAGCCGGCCGGAGCTGGTTTTCTTTGGCAGTGCGGCGCCCATGGACACCGGAGTCCAGTATGGGCCTGAACGGATTGTCACGCAGACGCCGTTGCTGACCATTGTTTCGCAGGACACCGGACAGAATCTGACGTGGTCGGATGATCTGGGTGGGCAATTCACGCGTCCCTGGGTGATCAGTGGTCGGACCCGCTTCGGCGCGTCGGCCGGACTGGACTGGAAGCGCTTCGCCCAGGAGAGTTTCAACACCAACAATTTCACAATTACCACGGTGGTGACGAATTCGCAGGGTTCCCAGACCATCGTCACGCGGGTTTCGTCGCCGCAACCCGGCCGCAGCAGCCAGGTCACCTATCTGCCCCTGAATCAGGGTGGCGATTTTTCGCTGACCGACCGCTGGGGGACGTTCTCCGGGAATGTCGGGCTCAACTACAATTTCGTGGGCGATACCCAGGACTTTCAGATCGTCTCCGGTGCCCGCAACGCCAGTGCCAATTACCTCAAAGGAGTCGTTGCTCTGGTTCGGGACCAAAAGCTGCCGGGTGATTGGTCGATGTTGGTTCGTGCCTCCGGGCAGGGGGCGACCGTCCCGCTGATCGGCAATGAGCAGTTTTCGCTGGGCGGGATTAACAGTGTCCGAGGCTACTTTGAGGGTGATGTCTTTGGAGATTCGGGCTGGTTTGCCAGCGCCGAGCTCAGAACCCCCTATCTGAGCACGACGCTCCCGATGTGGATGGGCGAGGTTCCCGCGTGGCTGCGCGGTTCGGTGTTCATCGACTCCGGCCAGGCGTACTTGATCGACCGGGGACCTTCGGGGGAAGCCTTTGACCAACTGCTTTGGGGCGCCGGTTTCGGAATGTCCCTGAACATCAACCAGCACGTCTTCATGCGATTCGCCCTGGCTTGGCCTTTCGCCGACACGCTTAACACCACGGCCGGCGATCCGCGGGCCTACGTCACCCTTGAAGGACAGTTCTGATGAACACCCACCGCATGCGTTCCTCCACGGCTCCGGTCACTCTGCTGCTCGCCAACGTGGCGGCCTGGGCGCCCACGGCGATGGCCAATCCGGCGGGAATGAGCATTCAGTCGGGCTCCGCCAGCGTTTCAGTTCAGGGGGCGCAACTGACTGTTACCGTCTCGCAGAACGCCTTTCTCCACTGGCAGAGCTTCAATATTGCTCCTGGGGAGACGACCTCATTTGTCCAGCCCTCCGCCCAGTCGGTAGTGTGGAACCGAATCCACGACACCCAACCCTCGCAAATATGGGGCAACCTCAATGCCAATGGGGTGGTGGTGCTGATGAATGAGTCGGGATTCTACTTTGGCCCGGGTTCGTTTGTCAGCGCCGCCGGCCTGGTGGTATCCACGGCTCCCGTGGTGCCGATGGAGTCCGGCGGTGGGGCGTTTTGGCAGTTCCAAGGACCCCCGCCTACCGCAGCCATCGAGAACCTCGGGCAGATCCGAATTGGGCAGGGCGGTGCGGCCTTTCTGATCGCTGACCGCGTGGTCAATCGGGGCGAGATTTCCGCACCGGGCGGTCAGATCGGGCTTCTGGCGGCACGGGACGTGAGGATTTCGGAACGTCCCGATGGCCGGGGACTCAGTGCGGAGGTCCAGCTTCCTGAAGGCGCAGTCGACCAGTCAGGCCGGCTGGTGGCTGACGCTGGAACGGTGGCGTTGCACGCCCGGGTGGTGAACCAGTCCGGCCTGGTGCAGGCCAACACCCTTCGGGAACGCAATGGTGTCATTGAATTGGTGGCCAGTGAATCCGTGTCACTGGGATCGGAGTCGCAGATTCAAGCGTCGGGAGGCGGGGAACCCGGGAACGGGGGCCAGATCCGGATTCAGTCCGCGGGATCCTTTGAGGACCGTCCAGGTTCTCGACTGAATGTCCGGGGTGGTTCCGCTGGAGGCACCGGCGGGCTGGTGGAATTGTCGGCGCCTTCCATGTCGGCCATCCACTCGGTGGTGGACGGAAGAAGTGCGCCGGGAAGCCAGGGCGGCCGATTGGTAATTGATCCTGTCGACATCGTGATCGGCAATTCCGGATCGGGAAGTGCCGGCCAGGGAACCGTCGGTGCAGGGGATCCGCCTACGACCTTGAATCTTGATGCCAACACCGCCTTTGTCGGTTTTTCCAGCATTTCCCTGCAGGCGTCCCGGAACATTACGATTGCGACGGGGACATTGTGGGATCTGGCAGCCAGCACCGGGCAATCCGCTCCAGGCAGCCGCCTCACTCTGGAGGCCGGTAACAATATTACCGTTGCGAACGGTGCTGGAATCGTCGCGGGACCCAATTGGTCGGTTTCGCTACTGGCGGGCCGTGATTTCTCCACGGCGGATTCCGTCCTGCCGGTGGACGTCGTCTCCGGTCAGGCTCGTCCCCGGCGAAACTCCGTGTACCTCGAGGGAACGGGATTCGTAGAGTCGTTCGATGGGTCCATCTCCATCCGTGCTGGCTTCGATGTTTCCGTCGCGGGTGGCTACATCCGGTCCAATGGAGGAGGCGACATTTCCGTCGAGGCGCTTTCAGGAAACATCAACACCGGAACGCGGAACTCCGGGTTTGTGTTTTCACGCGCCGGATACGATGTCAGCCCCGATCTCGGGGGCATCAGCACCGGCAACGGTGGCGATGTCACGTTGACGGCAGGTCAAAGCATCCTCAGTTACCTGCCCGTGGCCGGCGGGGTGCAGACCGATGCGGGCAGTGGCGCGTTCGGAGCCAATCCCGGGAATGTAACGGTTACGGCGGGCCTCGATGTGGCTGGGCATTTTGTGGTTCGCAATGGGCAGGGCCGGATCAGTGCGGGCCGCGACGCCGGGACCTCCACCCGCCTGCTTGCACTCAGCTTGGTTAGCGGCGGTTGGACTGTTGAGGCCGGCCGCGATGTCCTTCTCCAGGAAGTGCGAAATCCTAACGGACTTTTTAACAACCTGGGATCCAGCACGTCCCCGTTCCGGCACCGATTTGACTATGCGTCCGATGCCTTCGTGTCGCTGACGGGCGTAAACTCCGTCCAGCTGCGCGGGTCCGCTCTGCCACGATATCTGGACACCTTTTCACAGGGCATGCCAGCCCTCTACCCGGGTTCCCTGGAAATCCACGCGGGCGCAGGTGGAGTCAGCCTGGGAAACGATGTTGTCCTGTTCCCATCGCCGACTGGAGACCTGAGCATCACCACAACAGACGGCGGTAGTCTGGTGGGAACGCGCCCGGGCGAGCTGGTATCGCTGGTTATGTCGGACAGCGGGGAAACCCGTTACCGATCCTTTGGGGACTTCGGGGTGGATGATCATGCGGACACGCCGGTGCATCTTAACGATACCCAACCGGTCCGCCTGGACGTCTCGGGGGACATGAAAAGTATTCTCCTGGGTGCTCCCAAGCGGGCGGTCCTGACGATCGGCGGTGACATGATCAACAGCCGCTTCAGCGGGCAGAATCTCCGGCAGGACGACGTCAGCTCCATCACGGTGGCGGGCGACATCATCAACCGGAACGTCTTCACCCGCGTTTCGCTCGGTTCCAAGCCCAACTTCTTCCTGTTCGACTTCGTCTTCCCGCCGCCCACCGGCGACGTGGAGGGATTGAAAAACCTGTTCTCCTATGACGAGTCCAGCCGGACGTTGACGTTTCAGGGCCGCATGACGGGAACCCAGCGGGAGGCCCTGCTGAACCTTCCGGTGCAGGTCTTCGACGCAAACGGACTGCCGGTCTACCTGCCCAATGGCGAGCCCAAGACCCAGTTCATTCAGGTTTTTCCCGCGGAGGTGGTGGAGCAGCTTTACGCGGCGAGCCAGGATGTCCCCTTGAACCCGGACACCGGGTACCGCATCGGCGGCGGCGGAAAACTCGTGGTGTCGGCGCAGAACCTCGACCTGGGCGCCACTGCCGGAATTGTCTCCTACGGACCGCGGGCTAATCCCGCGCTGGCACGCTATTTCACGAGCGGTGCCGACATCGATGTCAACCTCGGAGGCAACCTGGACATGTTCTCCACCACCATCTCCTCGCTGAACGGCGGGGATGTTACTGTGGTGGCGGGCGGTGCGGTCAACGTGGGTTCGCGAAATTTCCAGGCAACCGACCAGTTTGCGCGCGGGATTTTCACCGTTGATGAGAGTGACGTCACCGTCATCGCGCGGGGCAACATCGACGTGAATGGTTCCCGCATCGCGGGCTACGACGGTGGCAACGTCCTGGTGCGGTCGCTGGAGGGAAACGTGGATGCGGGAACGGGTGGGTCCGGTTCGGCCACGGTTGAGAAAATCTACGTCGACCCGGAGACGCGGCAGATCCGCACTTACGCTCCCACCATTCCGGGAAGCGGGATCCTTGCAACGACGTTTCCGCCGTCGCTGGACTCGACATTCCCTTCGTCACTAAGCGTGGTTGGGGACATCACGGTGGAGACACCCCGGGGCGACATCGTCGCCAGTTCCGGAGGAGTGGTTCAGATCCCGCTTAACGGGGTCGGAGAGCGTTCGGGGACGGTGACCTTGCGGGCGGGCACCAAGGATGCCGCAGGCAACGTGGTCTACACGGGCAGCATTGACGCACGTGGCTCCGGGGTGATTGGAAGCAATGTGAAGCTGGAGGCGAGTGGGAATATCACCGGCCTCGTCTTTGCCCGTGACAACATCGACCTCAATGCCCAGCAGAGCGTCAATGTCACGGCGCTCGCGCAGGGCAGCGTCAATGTCAATGCCGGCGGAAGCATCTCCGGAACGATCGTGGGCGTCGGTAGCGTCAGCGCGAGCGGGACCACGGTCGATGCGTCTCTCCTGTCCCAGAATGTGACGGCGTCGGGCGATGTGTCGTCGGCGCAGGTGGGATTCTCCCAGGGAACGGCCGCGGCGGGCGCGAGCCAGAGTCTCCAGGCCGATGATTCCGCCCGGAAGCCGGTGGAATCCGCCGAGTCCGATCGGGAGGATGACCGGATCAAGTCCCTCGCAGCGGCCCCCCGGCTGACCCGGACCGTTGGACGGGTCACCGTCATCCTCCCGACCCGGCAAACCCAATAGGGATCAGAATCCAATCATTTCCCCACGAACTCTCCCATGATCATGACAACGCTCCATCCGCTCCTCGCGTCAGGTGCACTGCAATTCGCGTTCGAGAAGGCAACGCTCGAGGGCAAGATCACCATTGGCACCTTGGTGGTCGTGTCCCTCTTCAGTTGGACCGTCATCTTGACGAAGATCCGACAGCTTTGGGTCGCCCGACGCGAGGCCCGTCGGTTTTTTGCGGCCTACCGGGCGGCACGGGATCCGCTCGAATTGGCACGGAAGGAACAGGCCTTTGAGGGGGCGCCGGCGTACCATCTGTACGTCGCCGGCGTGGAGGAATTGGAATATCACCTGAACAATCATCCCGTCACCGTGGGTGGCGGAAAACGGGTGAGTTCGGCGTCGTTCGATTCGGTCAAGGTGGCGCTTGAGCGGACCGCCAGCGGCGAGGCGCTTTCCCTGGAGAAGGGAATGGTCGTGCTCTCCACGGCCGTGGCGGGCGGACCGTTCATCGGGCTCCTGGGAACGGTCTGGGGCGTCATGGAGACCTTCTCGGGCGTGGCACGGGCCAATAGCGCCAGTTTGACGGCCATGGCCCCGGGTGTGGCCGGCGCTTTGATCGCCACGGTCATCGGCCTCCTGGTCGCGATTCCGGCCATGTTCGCCTACAACTTCATGGTCACGAGCATCCGGGCCATCACCCAGGAATTGGACAACTTTGCGTCGGAGTACGCCACGGCGCTTGAGCACGCCTACGTGGATAACCGTTCGCTGGGCGAGGAATTGACCGAAGCGAACCGCGTCCTCGCTGCGAGGCTCGAGCAGTCCAATGATCAGTTGGGCCGAAGGATCCTGGGAGCCATCCAGGGGTCCGAAGTTGAGGTGGGCGGACGGGACTGAGGACTGGACGATGAAGAAGTGCTCCCAGTCCCATCACCATTCCCTGACGGAGCTGAACATCACTCCGTTGCTCGACCTCGCCTTCGTCCTGCTCGTCATCTTCATCATCACTACGACTCCGGTGGTCAATGATCTGGACCTGACACTTCCCACGGCGTCGCGTCGTGAAAAGGACCCGCCGAAGAAGGCCAACTATGTCACCGTCGACGGTGCAGGCCGGCTGTTCCTCAACAAGCAGGAGGTGGACTATGCATCGTTACATGGGCTGCTGGTGGAATTGCGTACCGCGGATCCTGACTTGAGCGTCATTGTGCGGGGAGATGCCCGGACCAAGTACGACAAGATCGTCAACGTGATGGACATGCTCCAGCAGGCGAACGTGGTCCGGGTGGAGCTCGCCACGGAGCCGCTCCCTCCGGGGCAACACTGAACGGACCGGAACCATGCCTGTACCCCGTCGAAACCGAAGTGGCGCCACGTTCAACCTCGTGGTTTCGGTGGTCTTTCATGCGGTCATCATTGGGTTGCTGGTGTTCCTCGCCGCCCGCGAGGGTTTGCTGGGTAAGCAGCTCAAGACCATTGCAGTGACCATGGCTCCGAAGGAAAAGCCTCCCGAGCCGGAGAAGCCGAAGGAACCCGAGAAGCCCGTCGAACCGCCACCTGAGGCCCCGAAATCGGAACCAACCCGGGTGCCGCCCGCTGAGGTTCCTCCACCGCGCCTTACTCCGCCTCCCACATCGACGGCACCGCCCGCGGTAGCACCGCCCGCTGCCGAGCTGCCGTCGTTTGCGTTCAGCGATGGGGCCAAGGCGGTGGAATCCACTTCGGACCCCATCGCGCTGTACCGGGGCTACGTGGAGTTTGTCCTGCGGTCCAAGTGGTCCCGTCCGCAGGGTGTGGCGGACGAACAATTTGTGGCGGAGGTGGAGTTGGAAGTCGGGCTGGAGGGCCAGGTCCTTTCCCACCAATGGCGCCGGGGAAGCGGCCATGAGTCCTGGGACCAATCAGTCCGCAAAACCGTGGAAGGCACGAAGTCCCTGGGGCGGCCGCCCCCCAAGAATTTTCCCGCCCGGTTTGTCGTTCGCTTTGATGTGGCTGCCGAAGCCGATGTCTCCGGTCTCCCATGAAAAAGGTGTCGCAATCCCATCACAGTTCGCTCAACGAGCTGAACATCACCCCGCTGCTGGACCTCGCCTTCGTCCTGCTGGTGATCTTCATCATTACGACGCCCCAGTTGGTCAACCATCTGG
>JBGAPN010000151.1:0-11614 GCA_044221235.1 Limisphaerales bacterium | reverse complement strand
GCGATGCAGACCCCAAATTCTGCCATCTCAGCCATCACGAACCTTTAGTTTCGCCCTCCACATTTAAAGGAAGAGGCTTCATCCCTTAAATGTTCCACCTCAAATTAAAGGCGGAACCTCCAAGCCCATGAAGGGCGGTCTGACCGGCCACTACGTTCCGTTGCCCTCATCCGAAGGAAAAAACGCCCGCGCATTCGTGCCGGCACCGCTTCCTCCGATTCCGCCCTTGGATTTATCCTCGGAACTCCAGGAGCAACTTCAAAACGCCATGCTGGCGCTGGGGCGGCTGGACGGCCTGACCGCCGTTTTGCCCAACCCGGCCATTTTCCTGTACGCCTACATCCGCAAGGAAGCCGTTCTTTCTTCGCAGATCGAGGACACGTAATCGAGCCTCTCGGACCTGATGCTGTTCGAGTTGGAGGGCATTTCCAGCGTGCCATTGGACGACGTGCAGCAAGTCTCCAATTACGTCGCCGCGATGAACCACGGACTCGAGAGGCTGAAGACGCTTCCGCTTTCCCTGCGTCTGCTGAAGGAAATCCACGGTGTCCTGCTGGCAAAAGGCCCGGGCAGTTCCAAGGAGCCAGGGGAGTTTCGTCGCTCACAGAATTGGATCGGCGGTTCCCGGCCAGGAAACGCCTTCTTCGTCCCGCCGCCACCGGATCAGGTCCTGGAATGCCTTGGAGCATTGAAAAACTTTTTGCACAACGACCCGGTGAAAACGCCGCTGCTGATCAAGGCAGCCTTGGCCCACGTTCAGTTTGAGACGATCCATCCCTTGCTCGATGGCAACGGACGCTTGGGCCGCTTGCTCATCAAGTTCCTGCTCTGCGCGGAGGGCGTTTTACGCGAGCCGCTGCTGTATCTCAGCCTCTACCTGAAGCAGCACGTGAGCCAATACTACGACCTCCTCCAGACCGTTCGGCTGACCGGAGACTGGGAAGCTTGGCTTTTCTTCTTCCTGACCGGCGTGGAAGAAACCGCCAACCAGGCTGCCGCAACGGCAAAGTCGTTGATGAAGCTAGCCGCTGAGGACGAGAAGCGCCTCCAGGGTCTCGGCAAGGCTTCCGGCTCCGCATTGCGAGTGCATCGGTTGCTCCAGTCGCAGCCCCTCCTTTCGATTGCCGCGGCGAGCCGGCAGTTGGGTCTCAGCGTTCCGACGGTGACGGCTACTTTGAAACACCTGGCGGCGCTGGGAACTGTCGTCGAAACCACAGGCAAGAACTACGGACGCGTGTTCGCTTACGGGCAGTTTTTGAAGATTCTAAACGAAGGGACTGAACATTTTCGCTGAGCCTCCGATCACGCCTTTGCCCACGAAAGAAGCCCAAGGCAGCACAAGAACAACGGCCGCGACCGCTACAGGCCGAACATGACGCCGCAGGACACTTGGGACGCCTTCCAGGGATTGGAAACAGGGCGCGAGAAATTGAATCTCCCGTTGCTGCATGCCGGGCTCATGGCGCGATCGGCACTCGCAAGATGGGGCGTTACCGTTTCGGCTGTTTAATTCCTGCCCCATCGAGCCGGCATCGAAACCCCTCCGGGAGACACAGAACGCCCGACAACGTCGGTCAGCGCCTCGAACCAAGGATCCGACTCTTCTTTTACCCCCTCCATGCGATAAATCCGCATGCCCGGATCAGGTTGTCCCAGAACCGGATAAAGCTCTTTCGGGATCTCTATGAATGGGAAAGCAGTTTCCATTTCGGAGACCACTTGAGGCCCGTATTGAAAACGCCAACTGCTCCTTAAGGTCTCTCGGAGAGTGATTGCGCCACCCCTTGCATTCGAAAGTGCTTTGGCTCTCTTTCCTGTACGCCGCCTGCAAGTGCTGCCTTACCAGGCAGAATCTCGTAACGACTTTGAAAACCAACCAGCTCATCTGGGCCGCGCGCTTCGGCCGCGTTACTGCCGCGGCACTCCTGCTCTGGCTGGCGATGGCGTTTCCGGCCGCGGTACTGGCGCAGTCGGAATACACATACACGATCAGCAACGGTACCGTCACCATTACCCGTTACACCGGCCCGGGCGGTGGTGTGAAGATTCCGGACACGATCGAGGGTCTGCCGGTCACTCAAATTGGGATTGGTGCGTTCTCTCGTCGCTACGAAGTGACCGCCGTGACGATCGGCAACAGCATCACCACCATTGGGAGAAGCGCGTTCGATTCCTGCATAGGTTTGACCGACGTAACTTTTGGCAACAACGTCATCTCCATTGGGAGTGATGCGTTCAGCTACTGCTCCGCTCTGACCGGCATCACGATCCCGAACAGTGTCACCGTCATTGAAAGTGGTACGTTCGAATCCTGCCGCGCGCTGACCCACGTTACAGTTCCGACCAGCGTTTCCACCATTGGGAGTGGTGCGTTCGCGTCCTGCAGCGCGCTGACCAGCTTCACGATCCCCAACAGCGTCACCGCCATTGGGCGTGGCACGTTCGCGTACTGCTCCGCGCTGACCAACGTCACGATTGGCAACGGCATCACCCGTCTTGCGGACTATATGTTCGCCAAATGCTCCTCGCTAACCCGCGTCACGATCCCGGACAGCGTCACCGCCTTCAGGCGCGGTGCCGGATGCCCCCTCGCTGACCAACTTCACGATCTCCGACAGCGTAACTTCCCTCGGAGATCTGGCATTTTACCGCTGCGGCGCCCTGACCAGCATCACGATCGGGAATAGCGTCACCACCATTGGGAGAGACGCGTTCTCTCAATGCACAGGGCTGACCAGCGTCACGATTCCGGACAGCGTCATTACCATCGGAAACAGCGCGTTCGCCGCCTGCTCCGCGCTGAGCAGCGTCACGGTCGGCAATAGGGTCACCACCATCGGGGCCCAGGCGTTCCTGTTTTGCGCCAGCCTGACCAAAGTCACGATTGGCAACAATGTTTCCACCATTGGGAATAGCGCGTTCAGCTACTGCGGCACACTGAGAAGCGTCACGATCCCCACCAGTGTCACCATCATTGGAAGCCGGGCGTTCGCTGGCTGCTTCGCGCTGACCAGCGTCCCCATCGGTCACAGCGTCACCACCATTGGAGATGGCGCATTCCAGGAGTGCTTTGCGCTGACCAGCGTCACAATTCCCAACAGTGTCACCACCATTGGGGCCAAGGCGTTCCAGTCTTGCGAGAGTCTGACAGGCATTTATTTCCAAGGTAACGCTCCTTCGGTTGGAGACTCACTGTTTTCTGAATCCGACCTTGTGATCGTCTATTACTTACCAGGAACCACGGGTTGGGGCGCGACGTTCTCCGGTCGTCCGACGACAATCTGGTCACTGCCGTACCCGGTGATCCTCAGCAGCGGTCCAGACTTTGGCGTGACGGTCAACGGGTTCGGCTTCCTCATCTCGTGGGCAACCAATGCTTCCGTCGTGGTGGAAGCCGCTCCGGACCTGACCCGGCCGAGCTGGTCACCCCTGAGTACGAACACGCTCACCGGCGGCACGGCTTGGTTCAACGATCCGCAATGGATGGATTATTCCTCCCGTGTGTACAGCCTGCGCGTGCCGTGAGCCTCGGACCAAAGGAAGCCGACACTCGAACCACCTCGTCATGGAAATCTCGCCCATTATGAGGAAGCTGCTGGTCACTTCCCTCGGCTTGATGGCCGGTTTCAGTGCCTTCCCGCAGGGGAATTTTAATGCCAGCAACAACTACATACCGCCGGGCGCCACCGAGAAGGCGTTCATTTTGGACGGACGGACTGGTCTCCCTCTTTCGAAGACTGTGGGGAAGGTCCAGATCATCAATGCGATCGACGGAGTGACCTTATCCCCCCTCGGCGATGCCGGTGTCGCGCTGCCCCTCGACGGCTTGTTTTTCATCAACGGACTAATCGTTCCGGGAGTGCCGACCGGAGGAACTGCTTATGTCATTGTCCGGGCATGGGACTCTACGACCGGTGACACGTGGGCTGACGCTGGGTGTCGCTCAGCGCCGAATTCCGGTTTGGTCACTGTCAATAACCTCAGCGGTGGAGCGGCACCCCCCGCCACCTTTAGGGACGACTCAAACTTTGTCGGATTGCAGGTGTGCCCTATCCCAGAGCCCCCGACTATCGCCTTGGCGGTGCTGGGAATCGCTGGCTTGTTCCTTTTTGGTCGTCGCGAGAAACCCTCGACAAGAGCGGTCGCGGGTATTCAAGGCTGGACCGACCATTGGGTTTCGCTGCGGCGATCAGACGCTCAAGACGTCCTCCGGTCAGCCGGCATTTGCGCGTCGGCGGCCAGCCCTTCTGATCGAATGAATCGCTGTGGTGTTCGAACGAAAACAGCGCGGTGATACCCGATTTGATCCAGGCACACTTCACTTCAAGTAATCCCAGCCACCCGCCGCGCTGGCGCGCGGCGGGTTGGCCGTGGAATCACGATGCAGGTCACCAGTGGCAGGTTTGCCGCAGCCTGGACGAGGCTAGGGTCCCGTTCCGCAGCGTTTACGGCCCGTCTGGGCTGGCATCAGCCGGCTGCGAATGAAGTGCGGTGTGCGCCGTTGTCGCCAGCGCAGTGACCGGACACCGGGAGCTCGTCTTAGAGCCTGTCCGAAAACTCAGAGGGGTCCTGTTTTCGCGGAAACGGCCTGATGTCGAGGCGCGAGGAGGGAGCATACCCGAAGGGGTCTATGACCGACGAGCAACGAAGCCAGCGGGCCGTTTCCTGGCAAATTCCTCTGGGCGGCGGGTCTTTTGACGGTGGCCTGCGCTTGGCCGTTACAGCCCACTTCAGATGCGCCGGCCTCGCCGCCTTGGCCACCACCAAAATCCCTGGCCGCAGGACCTCTGAGTTTTCGGACAGGCTCTTACTCCGCCGTCACCGTGCTGGATGGTCAGCCTCTCACTCTTGAAGGTGAAGGTGCAGAAGAACTGCCACTCGATACGCGCCAGGCTCAGAAGCTCCGAGTTGTGCATGCTCAGACGAAGTTATTTCAGGCCGTCCACTTCAACGATCTGACCCCGGACCCGCATGCGCCCGCCGAACGGGACGATTTCGCGGATCCCGAGCTTGAGGGTCTTGTCCTGGAGCTTGCCGGCGAGCCTGCGCTTTTCCTCCTCGCCCAAGGCGTACTCCAAGGGCTGGGTCAGCCGGTTTGAGGTGGCCCCCAATCGTTGGCCCAACCGAGCCAAACGAAGTCACGCATTCTCCCGGACCGCCTTGGCCGCCATGTTCATGAAGAGCGCGAGGTTCAGGTCGTAAATGGTGACCCGACGCCGCGCATCCCAAGTGGTCAGCGAAACCATCACGTGATTAAAGACATTTCGCCATTCCGGATGGTGATCCAGGGTGTGACAGTAATTGGAGACCTGCGCCATGAACTGCGCCGCCTGATCGAAATGCCGAAACTTGAACGTCTTCACAAGATACCGGGCTTCCGCGTTACCGAGATTGTCGACGTACCAACCCTCATAATCATCGTATTTGAGAATCTGCGTCAGTTCCGAATCGGTGACAGGCTGGGTGCGTGCCTTTGAAAGATCGGGCTCGGGGTATTCATCCGCATCGGGTCTTTTCTTCAGCGAGAGCCGGACAGCAATGCGATCCAGGAGCGGACCGATCGCCGACGGCCAGCCCGCATAATCGATGGATTCAGAATGCAGTTCGCCGAGGAAGGAGAGCGACGGGGGAATGACGAATTGGCGGAAATCGCGGGGACAGTCTGCAAACAACGGAAGAATAAACCGGGACTTCAACTCAAACCGGTCGGATTCCGGGAGTTTCATGGGAGCGACCCGCGAATACTCAATTTCATGGATGACCCAGTCCGTTTCATTTCCTGGAACGGAATTCTCTCTGCTTCGGGGCATCCAATTCTTTCCAATCAACACCAGCGTGGCGTGGGCTCCATCGATCAATTCCCTGAGGCGGACCGGAAACGGGTCTCCGGGGCGCATTTCTTCAACATCCACCGAGACGCGGACAAACTGGAGCCGCTTTTCGATCTCGCTCTTGAGCAAGAGAGCCACGGGTGCGGTGTCCTGCCGCCGATAACTGATGAAGAAAGTGAAGGGATGCACGGCGTTCCGGAGGAATGTGGGGTTGGAGAATTGAGGGGAAACGAAAGGTTTCTCCTGAGAAAAGTACGGTTCAGCGGACCCTTCAATCAATTGCAACCTGACCTCTAATAGCGATGGAAGTCGATCGGTGCCAGGAAGTCTCCACCGCCGATTGAACAGGATCCAACCCGCGATAAGTCGGCAAAAGTCAGACCGTCACGACAACGGGAATAAAAGCCGGGGCCCAATCTGAATAACCCAACTGGACCCAGGTCATGGATCCTCTCCCGCCCCTCGGACCTTTCGGGATTACCCGGCCGCGGAGTAGGTTCGCCCGGGATCGACGGTCCGATCGGTTTGATGATGCCCAAGGAAACCCCTTGACCCTTCGCCCGACCCGACCCGCAATCGTCTCCGCATCCCCGGAACACCTTCCATGAAATCTCCCGCCATTCCTTTGCTGGCCGCAGTGGCCATGCCGGCCACCGTGCTCGCACAGGTCACGTTGACTCCGCTCACGACTTTTGGAGGCGGCGATGGTTGGCTGGCGCCGGGCGAAGGGGGATACACTTTTCTCGGCACTGGAACGCTGGAGCGGGGTATCGGGTATGGGAACGGTCACCTTTATCTGGTTTCACGCTCGGGCGGCACCAGTGTCCGAATCCTCAACCCCGACACGGGGGCCGACCTCGGCGGCCTCAATGTCACCGGAGTCAGCGGGGGCACTTTCGCCGCCAACATGGTTGGGGTCGGAGGCGACGGAGCCATCTATGCCGGCAACCTCACCACCTCCGCCGCCTCCCCATTCAAGGTGTACCGCTGGGCCGATGAGTCGGCGATTCCCACCGTCGCCTATGACGCCAGTCCCGGATTGCCACGGGTCGGAGACTCCTTTGCCGTCACGGGCAGCGGGACCGGCACCACGATCGTGGCCAGCGGGACCGGTTCCATCGGCTTCGCCTCCATCAATCCCCTCGCCGGAACGGGCGCCGCCGTTCCCGTCGCAGGCACGGCCGCGGGCGCCTATCGCATCGGTCTTACCTTCGTTGATGACAACACGGTAATCGGAACCCAGGGAGGCTCGTGGATGCTGACCGACTTCTCCGGGACGTCCGGAACCCTGGTGTCCAGCATTTCGACCCCTTCGGCGACCGAGCGTCTTCTCGCCTACAACGTGGTGGGCGGGCTTCCCCTTCTGGCCACCACCGACACCACGTCTTCGTTGGTACGGCTCTACGACATGAGCAATCCCACGTCGCCCGTCCTCCTGGCCTCTGCGAACAACACGTCGGGCGCCCTGAGTCCAAACGGCACCGGGGTGGGCAGCATGGCGTGGGGCAGTATCACCGGAAATTCGGCCACCCTTTATGCCCTCAACGCGAACCAGGGCATCCAGGCGTTCACCGTGACCGTCGTCCCGGAACCCGGCCCCCTGGTGCTGACCGCACTGGGCTTGGCTGCCCTTGTCCTGTTTCGCAGGAACGTTTAGGCGCCCGCCAGCGGACCTGCTCGCCGAGCCCGACCCAGGATCTGCCTGCGCCACGTCCATGGATGGCGCCGCAGTTCCACCGGGCCATCGACTCCACTGTGTTCACCGGGCTTCACCCACGCGGAAATACGCGGCCGGTTTCTCAGAGGAGACCGGGACGTGCATGATCGCCTCTGCCGGGCCCACCGGATTCCATGTCATCAGATCGGTTGAGGCTTCGAGGCGGAGTGGGGAGTCGGATCCCGGAGTCAGGCGAAGCTCTAGGCTGCCCGTTGTTGAATCAAATTGGGCAGTCACCGACGGGCGTTTCGGGGCGGGCGCAATTCGAATCAATCGGCCCGAGTCATCCTCCGAGAACGGCGATTCCCCAGCGCTGACAAAAACGGCGTCCCCTTGGATTGCAATGGACCCAACCGAAGCGGTGACGACCGGAAACTCCGGATCCACTGTTCCATCCGTCAGCACCCGAACCACGGTCCGCATGGGAGGGAGGAATGAAGTGAGGAAAGAACCCCGGGCGACGACGCGGTCCTCGGAATCCACCCAAACGTCGTCAACGTTGTCCCCCTGGAACGCCGTCTGAAACGAACGATCCATTCGGCCGCTCGGGAGGAGGCGCAGAATTCCAGGAACGGGGATGCTGCCGACGTGCCGAAACCATCCACCCACAATGATGCGCCCCTTGGAATCCGCTGCAAGGGACGTCACGATGGAATCGAGGAATTGTTCCTCACCCGCCTCGTTGGTGACGTGAAATGTTGAGTCCAGGGTTCCGTCAGGATTCAGGCGGGCGAAGTAATTCGGTCCTGTCGCTGCCGGACCAGCGGCAAAGTTCCCGCCACAGAAGACACTGCCGTCAGGCATCGGGAGCACTGCAAACGTGCTGAAGAGGTCGATCGATCCAGGAAATGCATTCGAGCGCACGGAGCCGTCCGGACCCAGGCCCACGAGAGCCCCCAAGCCCGGTGCCGCGGGGTCTGGAAAGCCGCAAACGATCAGTTCCCCGGAGCCAGCGAGATGCATCTCCCGAATCGCGGAATCCACAACCAGGGTCGAGAACGCGGTGTCGACGGAACCGTCCGGACGGAATCGTCGCACGGTTTGTTGGAACGGACGGTCCGATTCAGCCGGGACACCAACATAGACCCCTCCGTCCCTGTCCACCTCGAGGGACCTGACGGAGTCCAACCGATCCACCTGGGGCACGAAGTCTCCGTCCGGCACACCTTGGAAAAGGATCCGGGCCAGGCCGGGACGAAACTCGGTGTTGACCCGTTCGAAGTCGCCTCCGACGACCAATCCTCCGCCCTGAACGGGTATCATGGCGTTGGCCACCCCGCGTCTCGCGACCTCGGGCCCACGGACTTCGTTTCCATCCTCCGCGGGTCCAATCCGGAGTACCGGGCTGGGAAACCGGTTCGTTTCCTCAAGGCGGAATCCGCCAGCCCACGTCCGCCCGCCCGGCGCAGGAACAATCGCCGTGACTTCTCGTCCCGACCCGTCGCGGACCGGCAGGCGGAGGAAACTGCGGTCCACCTCACCCGTTCGCGTCAGACGGACCACACCCCAGGGAGTCGCTTCACCCGTGATCCGACATAATCCTCCAACCAGGACACCGCCGTCCGGCGTCGCGACTAGCGAACGGACTGAAGCCATCACGATGTCCCGCGGTTTGAACTCCAGATCCAGGGTTCCATCTGAATCCAACCGTGCCACACCGGGACGAACCGCGTTGTTGAAGGATTGGAAGACGCCTCCGGCAAAAATTTTTCTGTCGTCGCCGACCGCCAGCGCAAACACCGCACTGTCAAACCCGGCTCCCGTGGCAAAGGAGGGATCCATCGACCCGTCCCCGCGCAGTCGGACGAGGTAATTCTGTCCTGTGTTCCGAAAATCCCGAAATGCGCCTGCTGCGTAGATTTTCCCCTCGGGATCCGACGTGAGAGTCACCGGGCCGGACTCGAGGCTGGAAATCGATGCGGACGAATTGAAATCGGGATCCGGAGTCCCATCCGCTCCCAGCCGGAAGAGGTGAAGTTCCCCAACATTGAGTGCACCACAAAACAGGGGCTGGCCATTTCCCATCACGGCCACCGTCGGAAGGGAGTAGATCCAATTGAACGGAAGCTTGAAGGATTCGTCGAGGGAGCCGTCGGGATTCAGACGAACCACGTTGAGGCGATCCCGAGGCGGGACCAGTGTGAACCAGCCGGTCACCAGAATTTTTTGATCCGGTTGAACGGCGACGGATAGGACTTGGGCGGACTCGCCAAGATCCGGGACGAACTCCCGGACCAAGGATCCGTCCCTATCCAGCAGGGCGCATCCGCTCCGGGGTGCGTCGCCCACCCGGTGGAAGGACCCGCCGATGAGAATGCTTCCGTTGGTGTAGGCTGCCATGGCGACGACCTGCCCGGCGGTCTCCAGACGCACGTCGAAGGATCGATCCCGCTCCCATGCGGTGTCCGCCCCGACCGTGCCCAGCAGTCCATAAATCCAAATGAAAGACGTCAGGCTGAGCAGCCATCTGGCCGCAAGCGAGACTCCGAACGGGACAGAACCGCTGGCGATTCGGGTCATATCGCTGGTTTTGTATTCACGGGCGCTTCCAGGGTCAACGTACAGATTGACCGTCTCTGTCCAACCTTCCACCAGGCCTTTGGAAGACCCTGTGGAGGGAATTGGATCCGTCGGGTTGTGTTTTCGAACATGACCCATCAGAATGGATTCCCAGGAATAGAATCACCGCTGTATGAGCCGCCGATTCTACGGGCTGGTGCGAGACATTCACCTGTTCTTCGGACTGTTCAGCAGTCCGTTCCTAATCGTCTTTGCCATCAGCGTGTTTTTCCTGGTGCACGTCTGGCTGCCGCAGATCGGTTCACCCACATTGGACACCCGGGTGGTGCGGGGACTCCCGCTGACCGGGGAAGTGCGAACCCTCTCAGGCCGCCCTCTCATCGACGCGCTCATCCCGATCCTGAGGATGGCGGAAGTCGAAGGTGAGATCGGTTTCATCCGGCGTCAGGTCAAGGAGGAGGAGTTGATCATTCCAGTGACCGTTCCCGGCCGCGTCACCACCGTGACCCTCAAGCTGACCAGCGGTGACGCAACCATCGAGACCCGGGAATCCGGGCTGGCGGAGGCCATGGCATTTCTCCATCGGTCTCCCGGCGAACATGCGCCGGCCATCCGGATGAACTGGTTCTACATGAAAATCTGGCGCTGGCTGGCCGATGCCACCGCCTACCTGGTCTTGTTAGTCGTGGTCAGCGGCATCTACCTCTGGTATGTGCTGCGGGCTGAACGCCGGGTGGGATTCGTTCTGCTCTTCGCCGGGGCACTTTCGTTTTTCGGAATGGCGTATGCCCTCAGTCACTGAATCCACTGATGCCGGAAATTCACCGGTGCGCTCACGCCTGCGGATCCAATTGGAGCGCTGGAATCGCAGGCTGCACTATTTTATCGGATTGTTTCTGGTCTTCTTCCTTTGGCTGTTCGCAGTCACGGGCCTGATTCTGAACCATCCGACCTGGAGTTTTTCGGAATCCTGGTCCAAGCGCGCCGACACGAATTCAGATCACCCCATCGCGGCGCTCGGGCCCAAACTTCAGGGTGATCTCGCGCAGGCACGGGAAATCATGCGGCAGCTCGGTATTCAGGGTGAGATCCTGTGGACAACCCCACGGACCAATTCCAATCCGTTCGAGTTTCAGGTCCGGAGGCCGGGCCATTTCTATTTCATCAAGGCGGACCTGACTCATAACGTCGTTACCCTCAGGCATAGTGAGGTCAACCTGTGGGGCGTTATGAAGGCCCTCCACGTCTTCTCCGGTGTGCAGTTGGAGGATGCGCGCCAACGCCGCGACTGGACCCTGACGTTGATGTGGGCCCTTTCAATGGACGCGGTGGCCGTCGGCCTGATCTTCATGGTGCTTAGCAGCCTGTATATGTGGTGGGAACGGCCCGAGAAGCGCCTTGCCGGAGCGGTGGTGCTGGGGCTCGGCTCCCTGATTTGCGGCCTGTTCTGTTTTGGACTTCGCTGGCTTTTCTGACGTGAACTGGCGGGCCCCCGGCATGAAGGACGAGCACCTGAACTTTGCCTTGATGGTCGTGTTCCATCTCG
>JBGAPN010000150.1:0-11700 GCA_044221235.1 Limisphaerales bacterium | reverse complement strand
AAACATCCGGGGCGCTGGCCTTGGTCTCGCCATTTGCCGCCGCTACGCCCAGGCCATGGGCGGTGAAGTCGGTGCCGTCAGCGCCAACGGCGAAACCACCTTCTACCTCAATGTTCCTGTGTCCCGGGCCGACGCCGAGGTTCAGACTTTTATCGCACCGGCTCCGGACAGCTCCCTGCCCGTCAGGGCCCTCGCGATTGAAGATGAAGGATACAACCGGATCGTCCTGGGCAGCATCCTGGCCAAGATGAATTACACGGTGGACTGGGCGACCACCGGTGAGGAGGCGTTGAGGCTGGCCCGCGAAAACGGTTATGACGTCATCTTCACGGACTATCGCTTGCCGGACACCAATGGTGTGGACTTGACCCGGAAGATCCTGGAAGGGTGTTCCGATCCGACCCCGGCGGTGTTTGCCGTGACCGCCTACACCACCAAGGAACGAAGGGATGAATGCCTGAATGCCGGCATGTCCGGGTTCATCAGCAAACCGATCACTCTGGAGAAACTGCGCAGCACGCTGGCGGCCTGGGGTGAGGGAAAGCTGGCGACCATTTCCCTGGAAACGGCTCGAAGGCCATCGACCCCGGGGGCTTCGCCCCGACCTTCGGAACTGCTCTCCAAGCCGGAGCCGACTCCGTCCACGGAGATCGTTTCGACTTGGGAAGAATTGGAGCGGCTGTCCGAATTGAATCCCAAGCGGGCCGCCTTCCTGGCCCACCGGCTCAACAATCTCTGCCGTGCCCGCGGCCTGATTGACGCCGCGGAACAACTGGAGCTGCTGGAGGGGGCACTGGAACGGGGCGAGTCGCCAGCGCCGTTCCTTCGAGCCTGCGAGTCCTTCCTGGGCACGCCTACTGCAGGCGGGCGATCGTCGTAAAACCGCTCTTCAAGGCGTAGGCCTGAAGCTCCTGCGCAGAATGGACCCCGAGCTTGGACATGATATTGCGGCGGTGAGCCTGCACGGTCCCAGCACTCGCGCCGATCACCGCAGCGACCTCGGAGTCCGAGTATCCCGAACCGAGGAGGCTCAACAGTTCCTGTTCCCGCTTGGAGAGGATCTTGTCGAAACTGTCCGGGTTGCTATCGAGCTGACGTCGCCGGTCCACGAATCGCGGACTAAAAAACGCCCCTCCTGCGGCCACGATCTGGATTGCGGTGAGCAGAACCTTGGGATCCTCATCCTTGTGGACAAACCCTTGCGCAAAACTCTTGTTCACCCGCTCCACCACGTAGTCTTCGCAGGATGACGAAAACAAAAGAACGGGGGTCGAGACCTGCGCTTCAGACATTTCCCGGACAATTTCAATTCCGTCCCCATCGGGGAGACGGATATCGAGGAGTAGGAGATCGGCGGATCTCACCTTGTCGAGGTTGGCCCGCAGTTCCGCGAGTGTGCTGGTCTCGAGCAGGATCTTGCCCTGGCATTCGTCGACCAGGAGCCTCCGGACGAGGCTTCGAAACATGACCTGATCTTCGACGAGCACGAATTTCATGTTCTGGATGTTTGTCCCAAGCGAACCCCCGGCATCCAGCCGGAAATGCGGTCCGAACCGAAGTCAGGCAACGGAGAGAGGATTGGGCATTGGCGAACTTGGACCTCCGGGATGCTGGAGTACCCCCTTCGTTGACTTGTCGGCCGGGGACGGACGGGGATCATGCGGGGAATGATTGAGGATCCAGAAAATCCACGGCAGCTATCGATTCCCGAGTTGGAGTCGACCTTGCATTCGGTGCGCCAGTCTCCGGCGGACACCGGGGCGATTGTTGCCATCATTGTGCGGCCGGATCGGGATCTTCGGGAACCTCGTGAATCCTGCAGACTGACGCCGGAGGAAGGGATTCCCGGAGATCGATGGGTGCGCCATTGCACGAGGCGCCTCCCGGACGGACGCCTGAATCCGGACACCCAATTGACGCTGATGAACACCCGGTTTCTGGAACCCCTTGCGGGAAGTCGGGACCGCTGGCCCCTGGCCGGGGATAACCTGCTGGTCGAGTTCGATCTGAGTGAGGCCAATCTTCCCGCCGGGCAGCAACTGCAGTTGGGTGAAGCCGTCATTGAGATTTCCGAGGAGCCCCACACCGGCTGTTCCAAATTCGCCAAGCGGTTCGGCAGTGAGGCGTTGAAGTTTGTCAATTCGGTGGAAGGACGGCGTCTGCGATTGCGCGGCGTGAACGCCCGGGTCATCCGTCCGGGCATCGTCCGCGTTGGGGACAAAGTGTCCAAGGTACGGGTGGAACCCCCGGGTCGCGCTTGACCCTGAAGTGACCTTGCCCGAAAACCGCGGCTTGATGAACCCAGCCTCATTGGCCGAGATCGAGCAAGCCATCCGCAATGTTCCCGACTTCCCCAAGCCGGGGATCCAATTCAAGGACATCACCCCGGTTCTGGCGGATGGACGCCTCCTGGAATCGACCATCGATCTTTTGATCGCGAAGCATCGTCACCAGCAGGTCCAGAAGGTGGTGGGCATCGATGCCCGCGGCTTTATTTTCGGTGCGGCGGCCGCGGTGAAGCTGGGCGCAGGGTTCATTCCCGTCCGCAAGAAGGGCAAGCTGCCTTGGGCGACGCATGAGCAGAGCTATGAGCTTGAGTATGGCTCGGCCACGGTGGCGATTCACACGGATGCCGTTCTGCCCGGCGAACGGGTGCTGCTGGTGGATGACCTGCTTGCCACCGGGGGAACGGCAGCGGCCGCGGTGCGTCTCCTGGAAAAACTGGGCGCCCGGATTTTGGGTGTGAATTTCGTGATCGAACTCGCGTTTCTCAACGGACGGCAACGACTGGCGGAGTGTCCGGTCGAAGCGTTGATCCGTTATTGAACCACGCCGCGAATGACGGCGTTGTTTCGGCTCAAGGACTACAACCTCGACGCGACCCTGGACAGTGGCCAGGCCTTTCGCTGGCGAGGCTGCGGTCCGGCTTGGGAGGGAATTGTCCAAGGGCGCTGGGTTCGACTTCAAGCCGATGCCGACGGGATCCGTGCCGAGTTAGCGGATCCGGTTCCGGACTGGCGGTGGCTGGAGCACTATCTTGCACTCGACGAGGAATTGGCACCCATCCTGGCGCAATTCCCCGATGACGAACCGCTTCGCGTCGCGGTGGCCTACTGCCGCGGTCTGCGACTCCTGAGACAGGATCCCTGGGAATGCCTCGCCAGTTTCATCCTCAGTTCCACCAAACAGATCGTCCAAATCCGGCAGTGCGTTTCGATGCTGTCCCACTGCTTTGGGGATCCGGTGGCGGGACCGCCGGACTCCCGGGTCGGGCTTCATGCCTTTCCGACCGCTTCTCGGCTTGCGCAGGCGACGGAGTCCGATCTGAGGGCGTGTAAACTGGGATTCCGGGCCCGATACCTGTCTGTCGCAGCCCAAAGGGTCTCTTCCGGCGAATTGGACCTCGCGGCGCTCAGCCCTGCCCACGGCCACACGGCCCGGGAGGCGCTGGTCCGGTTGCCCGGAGTGGGGCCCAAGATTGCCAACTGCGTCCTCCTCTTTGCCTATGGACGCCAGGACGCCTTCCCGGTCGATGTCTGGGTCCAACGGGCCCTGCGCGAGCTGTATTTTCCCGGGCGCCGGCCCAGTCCCCGACGCCTGGACCGTTTGTCAGCACGCACTTCGGCCCCTATGCGGGCTATGCCCAACAATACCTGTTTCACTATATTCGCACCCGCCCCATTGCCCATGATTCAGCGCATTGAAGTCCTTCTGACCCCCTCGGAATTTGCCTCCCTGCCGGCCCGTGACCTTTCCGGCACGGTGTGTGTCGTATTCGACGTGTTGCGGGCGACGTCCACCATGCTCCAGGCCTTGGCTGCGGGTGCCGAGTCGATCCTTCCGGTTAAGGATATTCCGACGGCTCTGGACTGTCGGCGACGGGAACCCTCCATTCTTCTGGCGGGGGAGAGGGAAGGGCTTCGCATCGGGGCGGAACTGACGGGGGGTGTGGAGTTCGACCTGGGTAACTCGCCCCGGGAGTTCTCAGTGGATCGCGTGCGCGGGCGAAGGCTGGTCATGACCACCAGCAATGGGACCCGCGCCATCGAGGCCTGCCGTGGAGCGGATGCTGTTCTGATCTGCTCGTTCGGGAATCTCACCGCCACCCTTTCTTGGCTTCGGCGGCGGGCGGCAACGCACCTGTTGGTGGTCTGTGCGGGAACACTGGATCATTCGGCGTGGGAAGACGTCCTGGGGGCAGGGGCGTTGGTGGACCGGCTTTGGGATGCCCTTGGGGAGGCCTGGGTCGATGATTCGGCAAGGGTGGTCCGCGAGGTTTACCGGGCACGGAGGGGTAATCTGGTGGATGCCGCGGGCGAGGGCCGAAACGGCCGACGCCTGCTCAGCCTCCCTGAACTGGCGGAGGACATTCCCCTGTGTTTCGAAGCGGACCGCGTCGGATTTGCGGCCCTCCTCGGAGCGGATGGATGTGTACGGTGTGAACCCCCGGTTGCCGGCGGGAATGGGTGTCCATAGGGTGTTGGCATGCACGTGACGGCCAATGGCCAGGCACTTCCGGTCGAATTACCCTGCACCCTAGAGCAGTTTCTGGTGCGGCAGGGACTCCGGCCCCGCAGCGTGGTGGTGGAACTCAATGGAGAGGCGGTGGCGCCCTCGGAGTTCGCCTCGCGATGCCTTCAGGCCGGAGATCGGTTGGAGATCGTCCGCATCGTGGCCGGCGGGTGAAGATTCCTCATGAATCTTCTCCGCTGTTGACACGTCACAACGGGCAGAACGAACCTTCCCCCCATGTCCACCGAATCTCCTGCAACAGGGACGTCCCGTCGTGATTTCATCAAGAGCACCGGGACCCTCGCCGCGGCTGGCGCACTGGCCGGCGTAACGTTGCCGCATGTTTTTGCGGCGGAAGACAACACCATCCGGATCGCCCTGATCGGTTCCGGTGGCCGTGGCACGGGTGCCGCCGGCAACGCGATGAGCGCCCGGAACGCCAAGGTGAACCTGGTGGCGATGGCGGATGTGTTCCCGGACCGCCTGAAGACCAGCTACGAAGGCCTGAAGGCCCAATTTGGGGATAAGGTGAATGTGCCCGAAGACCGTCGGTTCATCGGTTTTGATGGGTATCAGAAGGCGATGGAGACCCTGCGCAAAGGGGACATCGCCATCTTCGCCACGCCGCCCGCCTTCCGCTGGGTGTTCTTCAAGCACGCCATTGAAAAGGGCATCAACGTTTTCATGGAGAAACCGGTGGCGGTGGACGGACCGACGGCCAAGCGCATAATGGAGCTCTCCGACGAGGCGTCGAAAAAGAACATCAAGGTGGGCGTAGGCCTGATGTGTCGCCACTGCCGCTCGCGTCAGGAACTGCACAAAAAGATTCAGGACGGTGCGATCGGCCAGATCATCACCATGCGCTGTTATCGCATGCACGGCCCGGCGGGATCCGCATTTTCGCAGCCGATGCCGGACAGCGAAGACAGCGAGCTGCTCTGGCAGATCAAGCGATTCCACAGCTTCCTGTGGGCCTCGGGCGGCCTCTTCAGCGACTTCTACATTCACAACATTGATGAATCCTGCTGGATGAAGAATTCCTGGCCCGTCCAGGTCCAGGCCAGCGGCGGCCGGAATTACCGTGGCGATTACGTCGACCAGAATTTCGACAACTACTCGGTCGAGTACACGTTTGATGACGGCACCAAGCTGTTCCATTTCGGACGCACCATGGCCGGCTGTCATGATGAGTTTGCCAGCTATGCCCATGGGCAGAACGGACTCGCGGTCATTTCATCCGAGGGTCACTGGCCGTCCAAGGCGCGCATCTACAAGACCCAGAAGATGGTCAATTCGGACATCGTCTGGCGGACCCCGAAGGAAGGGCCGGACATGGATCCGTACCTGTTGGAATGGGAGGACTTGATTGACGCCATCCAGAAGGATCTGCCCTACAACGAAGCCAAGCGGGGCGCCCAGGCGAGCCTGGTGACCGCGATGGGACGGTTCGCGGCCCACACCGGTCAGGTGATCACCTACGAGGATTACCTGAACAATCCGCGCGAGTTTGCCCCGGGTGTCGACAAGTTCGACATGAAGTCGGCGGCGCCGGTGATCAGCGAAGGTGGAAAGTATCCGGTTCCCCGTCCGGGCCTGCTCAAGGATCGCGAGTACTGAACGGCGCTGGAGGGCTTCAGGCCATCGAGTTTCAAGGGAGGCTGATTCAGCCTCCCTTTTTTATGGTGACGTGGCCCCGTGCGGTCCGGGGGCGCCCTTCATGAACGCTTTGCCGGTCGGGGAATCCCGGATACTGTCCGCATCCTTTGAACGAGGAAGGTACACGGGCGGTTCGGAGCGTGGTGGGGATGTTCCTCGCCACGCTGTTTCTTTACATCACGATCTATGGCGGGTGCATGGCGTGCCGCCGCAAGGGTGGACCCTGGGTCATCACCCAGGACAAGCTCGCCGATGGGACTCCCATTGTGAAAATTGAGCACCACCTAATCCTTTCCAACGGCCCCGTGGTGTTGCGGTTTCCGGGCGAGATGGCACCGGCCCGGTTCACCAATCATCCGCTCCAAAGGATCTATTCCCAGCCCAACACCAACATGCTTCCGTACGGTCCCGTACTCTTCCTCGACACCACGTTTCTTCCTGGCAACGTGACGCTCGACGTGTTCGGGCATCTTGTGGAGATGGTGCCGCGGACGCTTTATCTCGACGGCAAGGAAATCGGGTGGATTCCCAACACCAACATCACCCTCTCACCGTCCACTAAATTGCCTCCTGAAGTCCGCCCCAAGCCGAAACACTGACGGCGGTCCCGCCGAGATGGGTGTTACCGGGGATCGCGGGCGAGCCATCGGGTGGCCCACGGGTCGAATTTGGACAGAATCCACCATGCCCATTCGTCGCGCATCCGCTCGAACCAGCCCCGGGAAGTGTGCCAGGCCCGCCGGTCCACTTTCCGCGCGTGTTCGCAGAGGTGTTCCCCCAGTTGCCATCCGCGGCGGACGATGTCGGGATCTGTGAACCGCAGCATCAGCTCGTGGTTGATATGAAGACTTCGAACATCAAGGTTTGAGGATCCGGCGTAGGCGGAGTGATCGGTGAGGTACAGTTTCGCGTGCAGCACCTGGGGCTGATACTCGTAGATTTCAATGCCGTGTTGCAGAAGGCGGGAATACAGGTGCCGAGCCGCACGCTTCGCAATGTCCACGTCGGACCGTCCCGGCACGACCACGCGCACGCGGGCTTCCCGTGACGCGGCGGCTCGCAGCAGATTGCGAATACCGCGGGTCGGGACAAAATAGGCCACCACCAGGAGGACATCATGCGCACGCGCGAGGTCCTCGCGCAGTGCGATCTGGAAGGAGCCGGCGGTTCTGCCGGGACCGGACGCAAGCAACTGGACCTCCGAAGAAACTGGTATGGGCTTGGTGCGATGTGTGCGCGCGATCAGGCTTCGCCACCGCGGGCTTTCGGACGCCAGTTCCCACATGTAGTCGAATTCCGCTGCCAGGGCGGTCACGGCAGGACCCAGCAAGGCCACGCCCACATCGGCCCAGCCGTGGTGGATTCCGTCCCCAACGTAGTCCTCCGCCACATTGAAGCCGCCGGTCCCGCCCACGCGGTCATCCACCACCAGCAGTTTCCGGTGATTCCGCACCGGGAATCGACGCCACTCCAGCGGGTTGAACCATCGGATCTCGCCGCCCGCCTTCTGGAGATCGTCCCAGAAGCCCCGGGACGTCTCCTTGGAGCCCAGCGCATCCAGCAGAACCCGGACTTCGACCCCGTGGTGGACGGCGAGGACCAATGCGCTGCGCACCGCCTTTCCGACCGCGTCATCTGCGAAAATATAAGCCTCCAGCCGGATGGACCGTTTCGCGCTGGCCAGGGAGCGGAGCAGTCGATGGAAGAATTCACGCCCCGTGCCCACCCAGTGGCAGGCGACCGAGCTGGGAATTTCCAAACCTGCCTTCACAGTCCGCGCAACAGTGACTGGGCACGGCGTACCCAGACCTTTTCACGTTCCCGTTCGAACTTTGGCGCGTGCGCGTCGTCGTTGACGACTTCCTGCAGTTCGCGACGCGCCCGTTCACGATCCCCACGTGCGAGAATCAGTTCGGCATACTGCACCCGCGCCCGCGCGTAACCGTGGCTGGACAGGATGATTTCCCATTCCCGGCAGGCGCCGTCGCGATCCCCCATCGCGGTCAAAGTTTCAGCGAGCGTCATTCGTGTCTGCCCGTAGTCGTGGCGGGGTTCCGCCGTCAGTACCGACTCGAGCAAGGGGCGGGCTTCAGCGGGCCGCTTCAATTGAAGCAGGCATCGGGCAAGGTGGGCCTGAATATCCAGATCCCCGGAGTCCCGTTGGAGGGCTGACCGGTAGCTGGCCTCCGCCTTTGCCAAATTGCCCTGTGCAAAGAAGATATCCGCGAGATCGAGATGATCCCGGGCGTTGTCGAGATTGTAAATCCGGCTTTCGAGCTCCTTGATCCGCCTGCGCGTCTTAGCTCCCGGCAACTCGAAGCCTGCCCCGGTTCCTCCCCCGACGGGCCCTTCCTGGCGGTAGACCATGAGCCAGTAAAAAAAGGCGCTCAGAACCCAGAAGAAGAAGATGCAGGCTGCCCAGATCCATTCGCGACGCCGCAAGGCGTCGATAAACATCCACATCTGAAAGGGGAGGAGCACCCAGAAGACAGGCTCCGTCAGGATGGCTGTTGGATGGGTCAGAAATTGATACATGAGCGCGGCGCTCGGAGGCTGGGGCTGGAAGGGCCTCTTGGCAAGGGACGGTGAGGCCGGGTGTCCTGACTCTTTGAAAATGTCCCCGGGTGAACTCGATAAGAATGTCCCCATGGGGCTGGAGCCGCGGAGCGGCACCAGCCCATGGAAGGACATCTACGAATGAGTGCGAAGGAGCGCCGCCGGATGGTGGTGCTGAGCGAGTGGAAGGCCGGGCGGTTGAAGTTGGTGGAAGCGGCCGAGGCGATGGGGGTCGGTTACCGCCAGGCCAAACGGATCGGGCGGCGCTACCAGCAGCAGGGAGCCGCTGGCCTGGTACATCAGCTGCGCGGTCGGCCGGGAGGCCGAAGACGACCCGAGGAACTCCGGAGGCGGGTGCTCGAGCGCTACCGTCAGCGGTATCCGGATTTCGGGCCGACCCTGGCGGCAGAGCATCTGGCGCGGGAGGGGTTGAGGGTGGATCACGAGACGCTGCGGCGCTGGCTCAAGGCGGCCGGGGAGTGGACGCCCCGGCGCCATCGGCAGAAGCACTGGCAGTGGCGGGAGCGCAAGGCCTGCTTTGGGGAGATGGTGCAGATGGACGGTTCGGAGCACGACTGGTTCGAGGGGCGCCGGGATCGGGCCGTGGTGATGGTGGCAGTGGACGATGCCACCAACCGGGTGCTGGCGCGCTTCTTCGAGGGCGAGACCACCGAGGCCTGCTACGACATGATGGAACGGTGGCTCCAGCGCTACGGAGTGCCGCGGAGCCTGTACGTGGATCGGGACAGCATCTACCGCTGCGAACGGCGGCCGGACTTGGCGGAGCAGTTGGCCGGGAAGGAGGCCCGGACCCAGTTTGGACGGGCGATGGAGGAACTGGGGGTGGAGTTGATCCTGGCGAACAGTCCCCAAGCCAAGGGGCGGGTGGAGCGGATGAACGGGCTGCTGCAGGATCGGTTGGTGAAGGAACTGCGCTTGGCCGGGATCCGGGATCTGGAGCAGGCCAACGCGTTTCTGGAGGAGACCTTCCTGCCGGCGGTGAACCAGAAGTTTGGGAAGAAGGCGGCCCGTCCGGCGGACCTGCATGGGCCGCGGCCGCGCGATCTGGACCGGATACTGAGTTGGGCGGAGGAGCGGCGGGTGCAGCGGGACTGGACGGTGATCTATCAGGGGCGGCGGTTGCAGATTGGCCGGGAACACCAGAGCCTGAACCTGGCCGGCCGGGCGGTGGAAGTGCGGCGGCAGCGGGACGGGAAGATCCGGATGTGGAGCCGAGGACGGGAGCTGCGCTTTCGGGAAATGCCGATGGCCGACCGACCGCCGGAGCCAAAGACTGCACCCGCCGCGGCCGCCCCGCCGAAGGTTGCCGCCCCGCCCGGCCGCGACCATCCGTGGCGGCGTTTTGGCTTCGCCGCGTCCCGGCGCCGCCGGGAGCCGGCTCCGGCCTGAAACGCCGCCCCTGGCCTGTGTTCCGGGGGACTCCGGTCGTCCTCCGCTACGCTCCGGACTCCCTCCATCCCCCGGAACACAGGCCAATCCCGCTCCAAGCCAAACCATCAACCAAAGGGGACATTTTCATCTGAGTTAAGAAGGGGACATTCTTAAGGAGTTTTGACAGGGACGGTGAGGCCGGGCGAACATGGACCCTCGATTCGGAAGAGGAAGGGAGGCCCTGGTCCTACGAACGGTTTCGGGTGACCTTCGTGAAGGCGTGGTGGCTCCGGAGGGCTTTGTGGGCTGGAGTTGGAGCGCGCCTTGAGATTACGATGGCGCATCGCCTGTCATGAAGCCGGTTCCCAAATCCATTTCCGAGGCCTTCACCCAGGCCGAACAGGAGGCTTCCGAGGTGATTGCCCGTCTCGGGCCGCGAGCCGCGTTTGATGAATTGATTCGGCAGAACGATGCGATGATCCGGGGAGCGGAACTGGACAATGGGCGGTCAATTACGACGGCGCGGACCGCGATTTTCACCTCCCTCGTCCGACATTGGGCCGAGAGCCAGGTCCGGAGCTTTGGCTATGACCGTCCTTTCGCCGTCGTGGCCCTGGGTGGAACGGGCCGGGGGGAAATGTCGCCGTATTCGGATGTGGATTTTGCACTCCTGTTCGACGACGCGCTGGAAGGGAACCCCTTCCTGCTCGAACTCCAACGACAGTTGCTTCACACGGAGGAATTTGAATCGCGTTACGGTTTCGCCAATCCCGCCCTGCCATTCAGTCTCGATGACGTTCCGACCCTCGAAGGCAAACAGCTCAACTCCTTCCTGGATCTTCGACCGGTTTATGATCCGCGCGGACTCGGCAGTCTCTTCCGGGAACGAATTCGTGCGACGTGCAATCCGTACGAACATTTCCTGCATGTTCGCGGATTCTGGAAGGAACGTTGGGAACAGGCGACCTCCCTCTCCGAACGGCTGGATCGGTTCGACATCAAGAATGAGGGGCTCCGTCTGTTTCTGGCGGGTATTTGGACCCTGGCGGGACGACACTTTGTCCACAGCCATGTCCTGTATGAATCCCTGGATGACCCACGGGACCTGGCGGCGTTCGACTTCCTGTTGCGCATTCGCTCGCACGTCCACCTGCGCCGTCCGGCACATCGCTCCGTCTCGGCGGCCGGCAACCACCCGGAAGATGTGCTGGGATTCGGGGATTTCGCCTCCTTTGGGGAACTGCTGGGCACGGAGGCGGGAGAACGTGAGCGGTTTGAATTTGGCACGGAGGTGCGCGCCCGGCTCCTGGCAGCTCGCCGGAGGGTGGCGCGGTTTTCCAAGGGGGTCATTGAGCGGGAGCTGAAGGTGGGACGGGAGGTTGGTCCCGGCGATCCGGTGGTGCATGGGGTGGCGGGACTGTTTCATTCGCGGTCGGAAAACTGCAAAACCCCGGAGGAGCGCAGTCGGGCGGCCTTGTCGTTGCTGCTGGCATCCCAACGTTACGGGGTTCCGATCGATGTTTCCGAATTGCAGGCAACGTTTCGGGACGCGGGTGACTGGCTTGAGCCGGTTCCTGAACTGGG
>JBGAPN010000149.1:1207-11429 GCA_044221235.1 Limisphaerales bacterium | reverse complement strand
CTCCACCTGCACCGTGATGGACGACGCCGACATGCCGGTATACCGCACATAGTTTCCATCCATCCGGTCCGGATCCCCCGCACGTACCTCCACCAACCGGGTCTCCGGCGGGGCACTCATGAACCGGAACGGTCGTTCCGAGCCGGAGACGCCTTCCAAGCTCGCCACCCCGCGGCCCCCGCGAAAGGGCCCGCCCACGTAGACGTAGAGGTCATAGCGGGCGAAGGGAATGCCACCCACCGTCAGTCGTGCCGGGGCCCGATCCTTCTGGGCGCGGATGAATCCATCCAAAAGGCGGCTATCGGCGGTCAGGCGATTCCCGGTCGATCCCGCATCGGCGGAGGTCCAGGACACCGTCAATCCGGGCACTGCCGTTCCGTCGCTGCGGACCAGGCGGCCCGCCATGGGCGACGCGATCTCGTTCATGCCACCATACGGTTGATTCCACGGCGTCAGCGTCTGGGTTTCATTCCAAAACAATTGGGGCACCACGCCCGCAGCAAGCTCTGGCGCAATCACGCCGGAGAGATCCCCCAGCGTCACAAAATGAAATCCAATGCCGCCCTGAAAGACCCGGGGCTTGCTGCGCGGATCCCCAGGATCGGTGCCAACGCGCAGCTCAAGACCGTCGGAGGCGAGGTCCCCGTCCGTGTCCACCAAGAGCGGTGAACTGGGCGTCGACGAATTGAGTTCCGCGGCATCCGACAACAAGTCGCCGTCGGTGTCCGGCGAGAGCGGATCGCTGCCCGCCGCCCGTTCGACATCGTCCCGGACACCGTCATGGTCGGTGTCGGCCAGGGTCGGGTTGGTGGAATTCACCCCGCTCGCGTACTCCTCCAGGGCGGATAGTCCGTCGAAGTCCCGGTCCCCTTGTGCGTCCTTGGGGTCGGAATCACTCAGACCGTTCTCCTGTTCCCACCACAGGGGAAGACCATCCCGGTCATCATCCCGCATCGCGTCCGGATCCCCCTCCAACCGGACGAAGTCCACCTGGACCCAGGAAAAATTGTTCCCGACATCGGGTCCACCCCGGGCAATCTCCACCGTGTTGGCGCCCGCCACCGCCCGCGCCGAAGAGGCCGTGAACTCCACATGGATGGGTTGGGAGCGACTGACGGTCCCCTGCCACATGACCACCTCCGAGGTGGCCGTCCGCCACCGGATCACCAGGTCATGTCGGCCGAAGCCGATCCCATTCGTGTTCAACGGCGGTCCCAGCCAGATTCCTCCCCAGTCCAATTCCAGGCTCAACCGCATCCGGGCCGTGGCCACCACCTCGGCCGGGGACAGCAGGAAATGAATGCGATTGGTCCGGTCGCCCGTGGTCAGGTCTCGTTTGAACGCCGAGAAGGGTTCAGGACTGGGAACCGTCAGCGGCGAAGCCAACCGGTTGAAGCCCGCTGGGAACACGCCGGCGAAATAAAAGTCGTCATCCGGCCCGGGGTTATTGACGGCATTGTACGCTGGGTCGCCCGGCAAGCGGGTCACCCGACCCGGTGCCGGATCATTCTGACCGTTGTTGTCCCCGAATTCGACGGTCGGATTGTAGTTGGGGGCATACGGATCGCCGTCGGTGCCGACCCTCCACCAAGTCGTCATGGCCGCCCGTGCCGGCGTCAGTGTCGTCGCCAGGACCCAGCACAACTGCCATAGCGCCACGAATCGGTACCTCGGATCGCGAATCACAGGTTTCGATGAGCCACGACAGAAGCGCCTCCCCCCATCGACAGCAGGCTCAAGCTAGCGAATCTCAGCCGGAATTGGAGGAGAAAAGTGCCCAGCCGCCACCCGTTCACAGCCGGGGGCGGTGGATCAACTATGGAGCGCGGGGGGCCAGACCCCCCGTTCTCAACCCCCAGCAGGTGGCGCGACCCCAGGCGGGAATTCCACCCTTCGTTCGCGGGCACCCGTTGGAAAGCGGTGGCGTGCCCCCGCGCTCCACAGGGTCCGCGCCTGGGTGCCGTTGAAGTTTGGGGTTTCTCGACGTTACGCCCCTAACTTCCGCCGCCCGTCCGCCACCGCCACCCACGGCGCCCCGGCCAGAAAAGTCTCCTCGAAAGGTGCCTTCCCGGCTTTCCTCCCGCGCGGTTGACCGCCAAGTTCCGGCACGCCGCCAATCAATGACCGCCGCCTCTTCCAGTACACGTCCGGCCCGGATCCCCGTTTCGGGACCCTGGATTACCGAGCGCGAAATCGCCTACGTGACCGATGCCGTGACCCACGCCTGGTATTCCCAGGCCAACGTCTGGCACGATCGCTTTGAATCCGCGTTCGCACGTCATCTGGGCCGGAAATTCGTCACGGCCCTGCCCTCCTGTACTTCAGGCCTGCACCTTTCGCTGGCTGCACTCGGCATCGGACCGGGGGATGAAGTCATCGTCCCCGAATGCACCTGGATTGCCACTTCGGCCCCAATCTCCTACGTCGGAGCCACTCCAGTGTTCGCCGACATCGACCCGGTCACCTGGTGCCTGTCCGCCGAATCCCTCGCCCGTCACATCACACCACGGACCCGGGCCGTGATCCCGGTCGATTTGTACGGCAGCATGCCCGATTACGGTGCCCTCGGATCCGTGGTCGAGCACCGCCGGATCGCCCTGATCGAGGACGCCGCCGAGGCGATCGGAGCCGAATTCGGCGGGAAGCCGGCCGGGAGTTTCGGCCTGGCCGGGGTGTTCAGTTTCCATGGGTCCAAGACCCTGACCACCGGCGAGGGCGGCCTGCTGGCCACCGACGACGAGAGTTTCTTTCGCCGGGTGCTCTACCTGCGGGATCACGGACGCGAACCCGGCGACCGCTTCTTCTTCAACACCGCCGTCGGCTTCAAATACAAGATGAGCGCCCTGCAGGCCGCGCTGGGACTGGCCCAACTGGAGCGGGTCGGTGAACTCATCGAGCGCAAACGGCAGATCTTCGGCTGGTATCGGGACCGCCTGTCGGCCGTGACTGGCCTCACGCTCAATGCGGAACCCGCCGGCACGCGGAATGGGTTTTGGATGGTCACTGTGGTTTGGGACGCCGCCTGGGGCATCGACAAGAATGCGCTCCAACTGGAACTCGACGCTGACGGCATCGATACCCGGCCGTTCTTCCATCCCTTGAGCTCCCTGCCTGCCTACCGCAACGCCGCGTCAGCCCATGGCGCACGGGAACGAAACCCAGTGGCCTACGACATTGCTTCCCGCGCCCTCAACCTGCCGTCCGCCCTCAACCTCACCGAGGACCAGGTGGACCGCGTGTGCCGCACGCTGGTCCAGCGGCTCCAAGCCCGCCCGTCCCGGTCATGAGCGAGCCGTTCTTTTCCGTCCTTATCCCCACCAAAAACCGGTCCGAGATCGTGGCCGGGGCGATCGAGAGCGTGCTGGGGCAAACCTGCGAGGACTTTGAGATCATTCTGTCGGACAACGACGACTCACCGACCGCGACCCGGGATTCCGTGGCCCGCTTCCAGGATCCGCGCGTCCGGTACTTCCGGACCAGCGGCAACCTGGCCATGCACGAGAATTGGGAGTTCGCGCTGGGACAGGCCCGCGGACGTTGGGTGTTGGTCGTGGAAGACAAACAACGCCTCACTCCCACGGCGCTGGCGGCCCTGCGTCCCGTCTGCGAGGCGCATCCGGACGCCATCATCACTTACCCACCGGTGCTTGCCTTTTCCGACGCGTTGCCCGGGCCCGCCGGACCCGTCCAACCGCGCCGCTTCAGCTGCGAACAGACCGTCGAGCAGTTCTGCCGCTTCACGCCGCTGTTCTGGGACATCTTCCCGCGCGGCCTGACGTCCTGCACACCCCGGGCCCTGATGAACCGGATTCAGGCCAGCAGTCCGACCGGACTGGTCTTCTCCTGGGTGAATCCCGACTACGCCTACGGCTTCCAGGCCCTCTCCATCGCGAGCGAGGTCATGTACGTGGGAGAAGACATCATCTTCGTCCCCCATTCGGTCGGACGCGCCGGAAAATACTCCAATGGTCTGGCGTCCACCCGGAAGGAGGGACAGGCCCGGAGGTTCTTCGCCAGCCTGCCCATTACCGAGGAACAGATGCTGGACGGGATGCCGGTGCGCACCATCTGGCTTTGGGTGAACCCGGTCCTGTTCGATTTCAACAAGTTCTACCGGAGGCCCGGGCATCGCCCTTCGGTGAACTGGGTCCGGTACCACGCCCAGTGCATCCACATCATCCTGGTGGGACGCGAGTGGGGTGCCGACATGAGCGCCGAGATCCGGGCGGTCAAGGATTCCCTTCGGCAACGGGGCCCATTCTTCACCCTCCGCGTTCTGTTGATCACCGGCTACCGCAGCGCACGCGGCCTGTTCTTGAGACTGGTCAACTTCCTGAAACATCGCCGACATTAACCCTCGTTTTATGGCCCTGCCGACTGATTCAACCCGTTCCTGGCGCCCGTTCTGGATCACGCTCGCCATCCTGGGAGCGGTCCTTGCCTGGCTCTGGCGGGACAGTTTCGACCCCCGGATGCTGGCGTTCGCCAACGATGCGCCCTACGGGATGATGTCGGCGTACTCGGAGTTTCGCTGGAGCAATTTCTGGAGTGGAAGCTGGAATCCGCAGTTCTGGCTGGGCATGCCCGCGCTGCCCCTGCAACCGGCGTTTTCACATGGCCTGTTCCTGCTGGGAGGACCACTGGCCTTTGCCAAGTTTGCCGCCCCGCTCTCCATGCTCCTGCTGGGACTGGGAGCGTACGCCTTCTGTCGTCAGCAGAAGTTCAACCCGGCCGTCGCCACACTGACGGCCCTAGCCGCCGCCCTGAACCTGAATTTCCTGTCGTACGCCACCTGGGGACTCGGTGTCCAGGCCGCGGCAGGGGCTTCACTGCTCGCTCGCCGCGCTCTCAAGACCGGCAGCCGCGGGGGTTGGATCCGGGCAGTGATCGCGGGCATCGCCACCGGCTACGTGGTGATCGAAGGCGCGGATGCCGGAGCTTTGATGACGGTGTTCATTGCGGCTTACGCGCTGTGGGTCGGCTGGATTGAATCGGGAACCCCCGGATCCAAACTGGTCCGCAGCGGACTCCGTCTGGCATTGGTGGTCGGCTTCTCCGTCTGGATTGCGGCGTACACGTTGTCGACGCTGATCGGAACCCAGATTCAGGGTGTGGCTGGCATGGGTGAGACCGCCCAGGAACGGGAACAACGCTGGCAGTTTGTTTCCGGCTTGAGCTTTCCCAAGCTGGAGGTCGTTCGCATGGCGGTCCCCGGCATCATGGGCATCCGCAGCATTTCGTCGGGTGAAGAAACGTACTGGGGCAGCGTAGGTGGGGACCTGGCACCCCCGCGGTTCAATGGCGGCAGCGAATTCGTCGGAATCCTGGTGCTGATCCTGGCCGGGTGGTCGGTGGTCCGGGCGCTGAGCAGCAAGGGACGCCAGCCGTACTCCAACCGCGAGCGCCAACTGATCGGATTCTGGTCGGCAACGGCCCTCGTCACGCTCCTGCTGGCCTTTGGCCACTATGCGCCATTTTACCAGGTGGTCTTTGCATTGCCCTACTTCTCGACCATCCGCGGTCCGATGAAGTTCCTGCACATCACCCACCTCGCCCTGATCATTCTCTTCGCCTACGGCCTCCAGGGAGTATGGCGCCTTTACGTGGAGGGCACCACCAGTGGGACGGCGAACGCCGCCGGCAGCCTGAAGAAATGGTGGGATTCGGCCCGCGATTTTGACCGGAGCTGGAGCCGGGTTCTGGTCATCCTCGCCGGCGGGTCCCTGCTGATGGCGTTGGTCTATGCCTCCTACCTCCCGTCCCTGGCGAATTACCTGGTCGCCTTGAAGTTCTCCAAGGCGGACAGCCAGGCCATGGCGGCCTTCAGCGTACGGGAAGTCTGCTGGGCCGTCGCCCTCGTCGTCCTGTCCTGCGGCGCCCTCTCCTGGATCGCCGCCGGCCGCTTCGCCAACCGGAATGCCCACTGGGCTGCGGTCCTGCTGGGTGGACTATTGCTGGTCGACTTGGTCCGCGCCGCTTCCCCCTTCATCCTCCATTACAACTACCAGCGGCGTTACGAGAAGAATCCCGTCACTGATTTCCTCGCCAAGCAGCCATGGGAACATCGTGTCTCCGCCCGCCCGTTTCCCACCGCTTCAGGAGCCACGCTGAGCGCACCGGGCGACGGCAACTGGCGCGCGGTCCACAACCAATGGCTGGAGCACCAGATGCCCTTCAACGAGATCCAGACCCTCGACATCTGGCAAATGCCGCGGCGACCGGAACTGGACGATTCCTACATCCAGGCCTTTTCCTTCGAGTCGAGCACCAACAACAACTTCGCCCGGGTCGGCCGTCTGTGGGACCTTACCAATGTCCGCTTCGTGCTCGGCGCCCAAGGCATCGGACCTCAACTCGACCAGCTCTTCGCCGGGGGAAAATCCAACTTCAAACCGGTGCTCGGATTCGACCTCGCCGCCAAACCCGGCACGTCTGAGGCCGGCGTGACGATCGACGACCTGACCGTTGTTACCAACCCCAACGGCCAATACGCCGTCTTCGAAAACACCAGCGCCCTGCCGCGCGCCAAACTCTTCTCCAATTGGGAGGTGATTCCGGACAACGCCGCCGCGCTCGACCGGCTGCGGAATCCCGCCTTTGACCCGGCTTCCACCGTTGTGCTGGATGCCGCGCCGGGCATCACACCCAACCCGGCCAGCACCAATGCTGGCACGGCCACCATCACTGCATGGACTCCTAAACAGGTCACCGTGCAGACCGACTCCGGCGCCCCCGCGGTCCTGCTCCTGAACGACCGCTGGCACGCCGATTGGAAGGTGACCGTGGACGGCACTCGGGCGGACCTGCGCCGGGCCAATGACATCATGCGCGCGGTGGCGGTCCCGGCGGGTAAGCACACGGTTGAGTTTCGGTACCAGCCCAATGTGCGCATGCTCACGGTCTCCCTCGCGGCGCTGGGTGTCGCCCTGGTCTTGGGAGTCTGGCTGGTGCTCGGCCGCACGGAGGATGGGACGCCGTAAGGCCCCACACGGGCAGGCCTCCCAACCGCAGGTCCCCTCCAGTGTCTGACCGCCAGCCCGCTGAAATCTGGCGCCCCTACCGGCGACCTTGGATTCAACACTTCCGGCCCATCGCCAATCCCCCCGGCCAGAAAGCCGCCCGGGGCATCCATCACTCGGAACCGCGACTGCTTACTGGCTTCCGCCGGGCCCATGCAAATTCACTATTGAAAAGTGACTTTGCATATGAATGATTTAAGTGCATGTTGGAACGGCATTTAAAAAGTCGGTTTTTGGAGGCTGTTCGATCCTTTCCCGCAGTCATCCTGACTGGAGCCCGGCAAACGGGTAAAACAACTCTTTGCCGCGAATTGCTCGGGAATACCCATCGATATGTGTCTCTGGAGGATCCCGACGTTCGCCGCTGGGTGTTGTCCGATCCACGCGCATTTCTGGAGAGCCACCCACCTCCGGTCATCTTGGATGAAATCCAATACGCGCCGGAAATTCCCAGTTATCTCCAGGGGAAGATTGATCAGAACCGGGAGCGCTGCGGCCAATTCATCCTGACTGGATCCCAGAATTTCCTGTTGATGGAGCAGGTTTCCCAATCCCTCGCCGGACGTGCCGCTGTCCTGTCGTTGTACCCGATGAGCGTCGCCGAAGTGGATGGACCTGCGGCCGCTCCCCGAAGTTCCCTCGCCGCCGTGGCGGAGTGGATCCTGCGTGGGGGCTATCCGGAGCTGCGGGTGCGTCCGGACTTGGATCGGAATCTCTGGGTCGGAAGCTACATCCGCCTGTATCTCGAACGGGATGTCCGCCAGGTAATCAACGTGGCCGACCTCGACACCTTCGAGCGGTTTCTGCGGCTCACCGCCGCCAGAACCGGCACTCTCCTGAACCTAAGCGACCTGGCGCGCGACGCCGGAGTGTCACCCACCACGGCAGGACGGTGGCTCTCCGTGCTTCAGGAAAGCTACCAGGTCATCCTGGTGCGCCCGTTTCACCGCAATCTGTCGAAACGACTGGTCAAAACCCCCCGGCTCTACTTCCTCGACACGGCAATCGCGAGCTACCTCATGGGGATTCATTCGCCCGAGCCCCTGATTCAGGGCCCATCCTGGGGGCCTTTGTTTGAAACCGCCTGTATGGCCGAATTGATCAAGCACCTGGCCCTGTCCACCACACCCGCATCGGTCAGCTTCTTCCGAACGGCAACCGGATTGGAAGTCGACCTGGTCCTCGAGCGCGGACCCCGTCTCGAGGCCGTCGAAATCAAGGCTGGGAAAACACCATCGCCGGGGTGGACCGAGCCGCTCCGGCAGTTTTCCGCATTGATTCCGGAAGTCGAATCCCTCTCTGTGCGGGCGCCGGTGGAAAAGGAATCCGTGCTCTCCGATGGCATCACTTTGCGGCCGTGGGATCGGTGGTGAGCGCGGAAAAAATCACCGCGGAGGCGGAACGTCCCCCACGAACTTGGACGCCCCATCCGCCTTCATCCGATCCATCTGCGGATCACCAATGCCCACATGTGATCAACCGCGGTCCGAAACCCCAGGATTCCCTGCACTCGGTGACAGGCCCGGCCCCATGGCCTACGTCTGGATGCTCCGGCAGCGGTATCAACGCAACGCCTTGAAGATTTTTTCCGGGAAGTACGGCAGCGCGCGGGCGACTTCGCGAATCATCCGGGGAGACATCTGCTCAGGAACCGTTGCGCGCACGTACGCCCGCGGATGCACCAGGTCCACCGGCCACGGCTGGGCCGCCTCGCAGGCCGCCGGGAAATCGGCGAGTCGCGACTCCCGCACGTAGGCAAACGCATTCTGCACATACCACCAGGCGATCCGGTCGTTGCCCCACCACTTCGGCCGCAGGCAATCCAGCGGCGCATATCCCTGGGTCCGGAACTTCGGCTGCCAGTAACTGGGCCATTGTTCGTTGATGTGGTGCGTCCCGCCCTGCCCCGGGACCGCAGCGGAAAACACCACCACATCCCCAAGCCGGCACAGATCGGCCACCAACCCGTCCGCGCGCTCCGCCGGCAGGTGCTCCGCGACTTCCAGGCAGTTCACCAGGTCATACCGGCGCGGCAGCGACAACGACTGGCGCAGGTCGTGCCGTTGGAAGCACTCCCGCGGGAACACCAACTGGTCTTCCTTCACGTAGTCCCCATCAATGCCCAGCACCTCGCATCCGGCCTCCCGATACGCTGCGGTCCAGGTGCCCGATCCACACCCCACGTCGACCACCGACCGTGCACGAAACAGGGAAAGGATCTGCGGGACCGCCTCGCAGGCCGACCCGGCGGAATCCTCCTTCAATCCCTCATAATATCGGGATGAATATGTCAACGCCATGATGGCGGAGAGTCCGGAGAGCGCCGCCGGGCTCCAAGTTCAAAGTTCAGTGCTCCGGAGGATTCCCATTTGAGCCCCGGGGAAGGCTCCTGCTATTGGCACGGCACCCGATGCCTCACATTCATGAAAAGATCGATTTCACCGTGGCCATCTTCGTGGTGCGCGAACGCCGCATCCTGCTGGTGCACCATCGCCGGCTGGGCAAATGGCTTCCCCTTGGCGGCCACATCGAACTCGACGAAGACCCTGAGCAGGCGGCCCTGCGCGAAGCGAAGGAGGAGAGCGGACTGGACGTGGAACTGATCGGTGAGCGCCCACCCACCACCGAACCTGGAACCCGGGCGCTCATTGCCCCGCGCTTTCTCGACATCCACCGCATTAACGAGACCCATGAACACATTGGCATGATCTATTGGGCCCGGGTCCGCAGCGGCAACCTGAGCCTGGCCGCGGAGGAACATCACGACATCCGCTGGGTGGATGCCGCGGGCCTGGAGCAGCTGGATCCCCCGCTTTCCGGGGCCGTCCGGTGGTATTGTCTCCAGGCGCTCCGGGAGTTGGGACATGGACACCAAATCCAAAAAGAGGGCTTGCACTGAAACCCTTCGCTCGTCACTTTCCGCGTTCCTTTTCAGGAGAAACCGTCGGCTCCTGGCCGGCGAGAACGATTACGCATATGGCAGTCAAAATTCGATTGAAGCGCGTCGGCGCCAAGAACAGCCCGGTGTTCCGGGTGGTCGTGGCCGATGGCCGCAGCCCGCGGGATGGCAAGTTCCTTGAGGAAATCGGCACCTACCAGCCGCTCAAGAAGGGCGACAACGTGAACCTCAATCTCGAGCGTGTGCAATACTGGCTCGGCGTCGGGGCCCAGCCCAGCGACACCGTCGCCAGCATGATCCGCCG
>JBGAPN010000149.1:0-1201 GCA_044221235.1 Limisphaerales bacterium | reverse complement strand
GTCGCGGCCTGATTCCGCAACTCACTGCCCGCCGTACTCTTATGCAGGCCTTCATTGAATTCGTTGCGAAGCGCCTGGTGAACCACCCGGAGGAAGTCCGGGTGGAATCCGAGGAGCGCAACGGCATGGTCACCTACCGGCTCCATCTCGCCCCGGGCGAAGTGGGCAAGATCATCGGCCGGCGCGGGACCACCATTCAGGCCATCCGTTCCGTCATGCAGGTGGGCGCCCAGAAAACGGGCATCCGCTGCTCGTTGGAACTGGCCGACGAATAGAGACACACCGCCCGCGCGGACGGACAGGGCCGCGTGGACCCACGGAGAGGCGATGAGAATCGATGTCCTCACCCTGTTCCCCGCCATGTTCGCGGGACCGCTGGATGAAAGCATCCTCAAGCGGGCGCGGCAGGCGGGAATCCTCGACCTGAGGATTCATGACTTGAGGGAGTGGACGCATGACCGTCATCGGACGGTGGATGACACCCCCTACGGCGGCGGACCCGGAATGGTCCTCAAGCCGGAACCGATCTTTGAAGCTGTCGAAGCCCTCCAGGCCGGTGGTGAGACGCCGGCCCGGGTGATTCTCACCGCCCCCAGCGGCCGTCTGTTCCAACAGTCGATCGCACGGGAGCTGGTGGGGCATTCCCGTCTGCTGCTCATTTGCGGCAGTTACGAAGGTTACGATGAACGGGTGCGGGAGCACCTGGCGGACGATGTCCTGAGCATCGGCGACTATGTCCTCACCAACGGCAATCTGCCGGCCATGGTGATCATTGATGCCGTGACCCGGCTGTTGCCGGGGGTTCTGGGCGATGACGCCAGCAGTGCCGACGAATCGTTCAGCCACGGGCTGCTCGAATACCCGCATTATACACGGCCGGCCGAGTTCCGCGGCTGGCCGGTTCCGGAAACCCTGCTTTCCGGCAACCACGCCGCCATCGAGCGGTGGCGACGACAACAGGCCATCCGGCGGACCGCCGAAAAACGTCCGGACCTGTGGAACGATTTACGGTGGGCCAGACCGGCCCCAAAGAAAGTTTAGAAGAAGGAAGCTGCCATGAACAAAGGTGCACTGTTTGACAAGATCGAGGGCGAGCAGTTCCGGAAGGAACCCGCCAAGTTCAATGTGGGCGACAGCGTCCGCGTCCACACCAAGGTCGTCGAAGGCGACAAGGAACGGATCCAGGTTTTCGCAGGCGTGG
>JBGAPN010000148.1:0-11353 GCA_044221235.1 Limisphaerales bacterium | reverse complement strand
CGGTCCTTTTCCCGCGCGATTGGGATTTCGTAGCGCTCCCGGAAATCCGCCGCCGAGCCCAGGTAGCCCGGCATGAGGAAGTCGTAGATGCTCCAAAGATCGAGGACCGAGTTCTCCAGCGGCGTCCCGGTGAGCACGATCCGGTGATCCGATCGGATGGCTTTCACCGCCTGTGCATTCTGGGTCTGGCGGTTCTTGATGTGCTGGGCTTCATCCAGAATGACGGTGTCGAATTCCACGGAACGGTAGCGGTCAAGATCCCTTCGGATCAGGGCGTACGTGGTTATAACCAGGTCGCTGGCCGTCAGTGCGGCAAACCGCGCATGACGGTCGGGTCCATCGAGGACGAGTGTCTTCAGCTGGGGAGTCCAGCGGGCCGCTTCGTTCGACCAGTTAAACACGAGAGAGGTGGGGCAGACCACCAACACCGGACGTCGGGGCGAGGCCGCTGAGCCGCGGCCGCACGCCAGGTGGGCGAGCACCTGAAGGGTTTTGCCGAGGCCCATTTCATCGGCCAGGACACCGCTGAATCCGTTTTGTCGGAGGAACCCCAGCCAGGCGACGCCGTGTTTCTGGTAGGGCCGAAGAACCGACTCCAGCGGTCCAAGCGGGGGACAGTTGAGTTCGAGTTCCCCGCGCTGGCGACGGGCGCGGTCCTGCCAGGCCGGCGGAGCGGCCAGGGTGAATCCCTGCTCGCGCAGACTGCTTTCCAGGAATCCGGCCTGCTGGGGATTCATCCGGTATTGGAGGGTTCCCTCGCGGTGTTGCTGCGACGGTGCGCAATCGAGCAGGACTTCCTGAAGTTCCTCCACAGCCCCTGAATCGAGAACCGCGAACCGTCCATTCTTCAGTTTGCGGCTACCGCCGCCCCGGAGCAGCTGCTGAATTTCTGCGGCGCCAAACCGCTCCCCGCCGGCCGTGGAATAGGTCACCTCAAGGTCAAACCACTGTTCGCCGCTGGACACCACCCGCAGCTGCGGCTCGATCCGCTCGAGATTGTTCCGGGTGCTGCGCTCCAGCCGTTCCTCCAGGGAGACCTGCCATTCCCGCTCCAGGCGCGGGTATTCGCGGGCAAAGAAGGCAATGACCCGCTCCTGTCCCAACAGCTGCCATTGGCCCTGGGGATTGGGACCCGTGAACCCGGCGGCGCGAAGGCGCTGGAAGGCCTGATGCTCCGCGGAAAGATCGCGAGTGGAGTAGCGCTTCGGATGCTCCGGGTCCGGCAGCCAGGAGGACTCCGCCGCCGAGGTGACCCCGACCGTCATGATGCGCGGGCCGTACGCGCACTGGAGCTGGGCGGTCAGTTGGGCGAGTCCCCCGGCGAGATTGAGAATGAACCGCGGGGGTGAGGGGAGAAACTCAAAGTCCTGGGGCTGGAAGTTGGACTGCACCGCCGCCGGATCCAACGCAGGCCAGTCCTGGAGCAGGAAGGGCGGGATCTCCGGACGTTTCAGCCGAAGCGGACCCTGCAGGACCGGACGCAGCCGGGGAGGCAGCGCAAGAGGTCGGATTTCCTCACCGGCCAAAACCCAGAGGCCGGTGTCTCCGGCGACGAGGGTGGGAGGCCGGGGGCCGGGCTTTAACTGGATCATCAATTCGCCGTTGGATTCCAGCTGCAGCCGGAGGGGCAGGGGAACCGGTTCTGCCGACACCCGGAGGGCCTTCCCCCGGCCCACAGTGAGTCGGGGATGCCCGGACAGGGCGGGAAGCAGTCGGACGAAATCCGCCACTGAAAGCTGACACATCCCCGGCGAATCACCTCCGGTGACTTGTTCCGCGGCGTCCAGCAGGCGGATGTCGGCGTCCCCAAGCGCGAATGGTCCCGAAGACGTCAGGGAGGACAGGGGCGCACGCCCCGAGGGTGACACGCCCTCGAACACCAGCATGACTTTTCCCCGGGCGAGGGACTCCGTGAGATTCGGCGGGAAGACGACCTGGATTTCGAGCGGCTTGCCGCCGTCTTGCCGGGAAATGCGGGAGGCATCGCGGGGAGGAGCGGGTCGGGATGGGGGCGACGCAGTGTTCCCCGAGAGGCTGGTCCCTGATTTGAGTTCTGTCGGATCAGCGGGAGTCGCGAGACGTTTCAGGTGGTGAAGACCGACGGCGACCGAGTGGGCGCAGAGAATGCCATCTTCACGGGAGGGGCGGCAGCTGCACAGGTTGTCAATGTCCGCGATCCCCCGGATGACCAAGCCGGACCGATACGTCGTTTCCCCTGCCTGGACCACTCCCTTCAGAACCGGCGGAGTCCAGTTCGACGACAGGACTTTCCCGGAGGCCAGGAGGGCGCGCGCATGCTGCACCGCCTCCCATCCTGCCGTTTTCTGGAAGAACGCGTCATTGAGCTGAATGTCGGACACCCGCGCACTGTAGCCGGGAGCCGGGTGGGGGGAACAGATTGGCGTGCCGGACCGCGAGCCGATCGATGGTGGGGCGGGAATCGACCGTCAGATCGCCGGATCGGGCCGGGATTCGTCCATCAGCCGGTGAATGGACTCACTGAGCCCTTCCACCGTATTGGGTTTGTAGATGACATGACAAATACCGACCTCGCGCGCCCGTTGCCGGAGTTCCTCGGTCAGATATCCCGAACACAGGATCACGAGCGCCTTCGGCTGGATCTTGAGCATTTCGGCGGCCACATGCAGGCCGGACATTTCCGGCATGCTGTAGTCGGTGACCACCAGGTCAAACCGGGCCGTGTCTTCCCGGAATGCAGTCAGGGCCTCGTTCGGATCCGTGAATCCGACGACGCGGTATCCCAGACGTCCGAGCATCCGGGTGGTCAATGACACGAGCTGCTCCTCGTCGTCGAGATACAGGATGCATTGGCCGTGTCCGCTGACCGGGGCCGATTCTGCCGACGGAGGGGGCTCTGCCGGAGCGGTGACCGCGGGGAAATAGAGAGTGAAGGTGGTTCCCTTGCCCGGTTCGCTCATCACGTTGATGGCGCCACCGTGGCTCTGCACGATGCCATGGACCACCGGAAGGCCGAGGCCGGTTCCCTTGCCGGGCGCCTTGGTGGTGAAAAACGGTTCAAAAATCCGTTTCAAGGTGACGGTGTCCATCCCCTTGCCGTTGTCGGTGATCGTGATGCAGGCGTACCGGCCTGGCCGAACTGCGGAAACATCGGCGGACGAGGGCCGGTCGAAGGTGACTCCGGAAAGGGTGATGTCGATACGGCCTGAACGATCCTCAATCGCATGCCAGGCATTGGTGCAAAGGTTCACCAGCACCTGGTGGACCTGGCCGGAATCCGCAAGGACATTGGGTGCGTCCGGGGCGAGGACCGTATTGATCCGGACGCTGGCCGGCAACGTGGCGCGCATCAGGCTCACGGTCTCGTCGATGATGGGGGCCAGTGCGATCACCCGTTGCTCGGACGGCTGCTGACGTCCGAAGGTCAGGATCTGCTGAACCAGGCTCTTGGCGCGGAGTCCCGCCTTCTTGATTTCCTCAATGCTGTGATAGGCCTCGTGGTCGGGATCGGTGTCCATCCGGGCCAGTTCCGCGTTTCCGAGGATGGCGCTGAGGATGTTGTTGAAGTCGTGTGCGATTCCGCCGGCGAGCGTGCCGATGGATTCCATCCGCTGAGCCTGCCGCAGCTGATCTTCCGCCCGTTTGCGTTCGGTGATGTCGGCGCGGATGGCGACGTACTGCCGAGGTTTTCCCAACTCGTCGAGGAAGGGGACAATGGTGGTGGCCACCCAGAAATGGGAACCGTCCTTCGCCTTGTTTCGGATCTCGCCCTGCCAGACGCGGCCGGCGGAGATGGTGCTCCACATGTCGCGGAAGAACTCCTTGGAATGGTGGGCCGAATTGACGATCCGATGGTCCTGTCCCACGAGTTCCCCGTAGGAATATCTGGAGATCGCGCAGAACTTGTCGTTGACGAAGGTGATGCGACCCCGCGGATCGGTGATGGCCACGATGGCGTGCTCATCAAGTGCTGCGCGCAGGTCGCTGTTCTCCTTGATGGAGGCACGGAGGGCGGCCTCGGCCTGTTTCCGCTCCGTGATGTCACGCGAGACCTGGGAAGCCCCGACGATGACTCCCCGGCTGTCGCGGACCGGCGAGATGGTGGCGGAGATATTGATGCGCGCACCATCCTTGCGGATCCGGATGGTTTCGAAGTGTTCCACGCTGATGCCCCGGCGAATTCGTGCGAGGATCTCGGCCTCCTCCCCTGCGCGCTCAGGAGGAATGAGCATCAGCAGGGGTTTTCCGACCGCTTCCTCCGGGGTGTAGCCGTAGATGAGTGGGGCGCCGAGGTTCCTGCTGGTGATGATGCCCTCGAGCGTCTTGCCGATGATGGCGTCGTCGGAGGACTCCACAATGGCGGCGAGGCGTTCGCGCACCTCCTCAAGTCGCTTGGACTCGGTGACGTCGCGATTGACCTCCAGGACGGCGGCCGGTGCTCCGATCTGCCCGCGCTGGAGCGCCCACTGGGACGTCACATTGATCTTACGGCCGTCCTTGCAGGTGTGAATCAGCTCTCCCTCCCAATGACCCGAGGAGGCGAGCTGTTCCTGGATCTCCGGGACGGGTTGTGGGAAAACCGTATGCAGAAGCTCCTGGGGCACCTTGCCCATGGCCTCCTCGGTGGAATAGCCGTAAAGGCCCACGGCGCCGCGGCTCCAGAAAACCACCCGGCTGGATTCGTCGCGGACAATGATCCCGTCACGGGCAAGATCCAGGAGCGCGGCATGGCGTTCCAAGGCGGCCTGGGCCTGCTTCTGCGGGGTGATGTTGACGATGGTGCCGATTGTGCGGATCGGTCTGCGGTTGTTTCCCTCGCCGTCGAACCAGGTTTGGGCCTGCAGCCGGAGCCAACACACCCCGCCATCCGGCTGGCGGAGGCGGCATTCCAGTTCCGACCGTCCGTCGTGCTCGGGGTCGGGGTTCGGGCCCACGCAGGCGAGCAGGGCGGGACCGTCCTCCGGGAGGATTCGCTCCATGAGGCCGGCCAGGACATTTTCGCCCTCGGGGATCTGGGTGATCTGGCGGAGCAGGGGGGAGGCATAGACCTCGCCGGATGCGAAATTGTGCTCAAAGATGCCGACCCCGCCGACGCGGGAGGCGAGTTGGAGCCGGTCCTCATTCTCGCGGAGCGCCTTTTCCGCACGCTGGCGTTCGAGGGACGCCATGACGCGGTCGAGGACGACGGCGGCGTGGCTGGCAACAGCACCGAAGTAGTCGGATTCGGCCGGCGAAAGGTCCCGCATCCCCTCGGGGCCGAAGGTGCCGGCACCGATGGCTCCCAGCCGGCGGCCGGCGAGCACGATGGGCATGTTGATGAGGGTCCGGCTGCCCAGCTTCTCAACGAGGGCCTTGTTGGTTCGCGGGTCGGTCCTGGCATCCTTGACCACCACCAGAGCGCGGGCCGCGGCGATCTCCTCAAGCAGGCGGTCTCCCTCCACCTTCATCGGCAACATGAGTTCCTCCGGGGGAGGGACGTTGGTGCCGTAATCGGCGTGGATGACCCGCAGCGACTTCCGGTCGTCGGAAAATAGGTAGAACCAAACCGCCTTGAATCCGAGGGTTCGGTCCACTTCCTCCCGGCAGGCGCGCAACACGTCCGCGTGGGTCAGGGCCCGTTCCAGGTTGCGGGAGAGGCGCAGCAGGGAATGGGAGTGTTCCTGCTGGAGGCGTATCAGTTCCTCGGCTCGTTTGCGCTCCGTGATGTCCTGGATGGTGCCGACGATCCGGCTCACTGCGTGCCGCTCGTCGCGGATGCCCCGCGCATTGGCCAGGAGATGACGCACTTCGCGACTGCGGCGCACGATGCGGTACTCCAGGGATTCCGGCACATCCCCGTCGCGGGCCTTGGCCAGCGCCTCGTGGACGCGGTCAAAGTCATCGGGGTGGATGATTCGTTCCATGGCCTCAAGGCTGGCCGGTTTGGTCGCCTCAACGCCGAAGATGCGGTACAGCTCGTCGGACCACGTCAGCTGTCCCGCCCTCAGTTCCCAATCGTAGCTTCCCGTGTGCGAAATCTTCTGCGCCTCGGCGAGCCGCGATTCACTGGCGTAGAGGGATCCGATGGACCGGGCCAGTTCAGCGGTCCGCTTCTGAACCCGGGCCTCCAATTGGTCCCGTGCCTCGCGGAGAGCCGTTTCTGCGCGCCGACTTGCGGCGAATCCCTGGCGGAGAAGCAGGAGCGCGATGGCCACGAAGGCGATGGCAAGGGCGCTTCCAATGCCAATCACCGTCTTGGCGATGGCGATGTCCCGCTGGGCCTGCTCGTCCCGTTGCCGGCGGGCCCGGCCCTCTGTTTCCTCGAGATCCCGCATCAGCTGCCGAATGAGATTATTGGTGCGGGTGGTCTCGTCCAGGGAGGACGCGGAACTGTCGGCGTCGGAGCCATGCCCCGCGCTTTCCATCCAATTCCGCACCGCATCCAGCTCCCGTCGGATCAACTGTCCGAGCCGGCGGATCCGTTCCTGCTGCTGCGAATCCTGTCCCGACAGTTCCTCCAGGCTTGTAAGGCTTCCGGTAACCAGTTCCCGGAGTTGGTCAAACTCGTCCAGTTCAGGCTCGGCCGGGGTTCCCTTGATGCGGCCCTGGAGAATCGAGAGTTTCTCATGTCCCTCTTCCACCTGGCGGAGGGCGTCCATGAAGCGATCGCTCCGCTGGGCGACCTCGGCATGGGTCCGGAGTTGGTGGACGGTCAGGAGGGAAATCGCCCCGACAATGAGCAGCACAACGACCCCCAGGAGGAATCCGGCCTGGACCTTGCGCTCAATGGAGGCATTCCGGGTTGCAGTCCCGGGCTCGGGCAAGGTCCGCGCCGCCTGCTGCCTGGCCTCAATGGCAATGCTGAACACCACGCCGCCCACCAGCAGTCCGATCCACTGGAGAAGGTCCGAGGTCCTGGCAAATCCAAACTCCCGGAGGGGCGGAATCAGGAAAAACTTGGAGAGGAACGCGACCATGATGGTCGACGAGAGTCCCGGACCGAGACCGCCGGCGAGCGCACTGAGCAGGACGGGAACGATGAAAAGGACGATGGCAGGCTGGACGCCGTAAATGGAAAACTGCTGTAGGTGAAGGGTGATCACCAGGGAGGTGACCAGAATGGCGAGCAAATAGGCGCCCCAGCGCCAGGAAAGCAGCGGCTGGACCGCCGGTTTGACATGGGACGGCGGTTTGCCAATTGCGGCGGTCCCGTTGGGAGTCTTGGCGGGATTGGCCATGGCTGTTTGGGTGGCTGACCTCGGGAAGAATGCCCGGAGCACTGCCCGACCACCAGTGGATTCCGTGGTCAATTCGGGACGCCGGCGCAGGCATTCGACGGGGCTCCACCGTGTGCCAGGGGAAGGTCGGGGTCAGTGAACCAGCCAGAAGAAGGCAATGGCAATCAAGGTCGGTGGGATCGCCCCGGCGAGCAGTCCGATCGGGCTGACTCCTTCGCCCTGGAACACGGCGGAATCCTGGAGGATTCCCACCCCGGCCGGATTGGGGGCATTGGCAATGACCGTCAATCCGCCTCCGGCGACCGCCCCGGCGACCAGGGCGTACTTGAGTTCGCCCGAGATTCCTTCGACCAGGGTGCCCAGATACGTGAGGGCGGCGTTGTCCGTGATGGCGGTGAGACCGAGGGCGCCGAAGAACAGGGCGTTCCCGCCGAGGCCCTGCAACAGCGGCTTGAGCCAGTACGCCTGCAGCGAACCCAGGGTGACCAGGCCCGACAGGAAGAATCCCACGAGCAATCCTTCACGGATCTTCAAGGGTTCCTGGAACTCCTGCGTGGCGGTGTAGATGCCGAGGAACAGCACAAACACCCCGAAAAACACATCGGGATGATGCGCAAAGACGACGATCAACGCCAGGAACACCAGGTGGGCCGCGGTCAGCCACGCGGGAATTCCGGTGGCCGGCCGCGCATCCGACGGAAGGGTGGCCAGTTCCTTTCGGAAGAGGAGGGTCGTGAGACCGGTTGAGACCAGGCAGGACAGCACCGCCCGCCATCCGAAATGCTGAAACATGAATCCCAGATCCCAGTTCCAGCGGGACGCCACCATGAGGACGGGCGGGGCAGCGAAATGGGTGAGGGTTCCCCCGATGGAGACATTGACGAAGAGCAGTCCAAGCGTGGCGTAGGCCAGACGGAGACTGATGCCCTGTTCGAAGTAACGGCGTTTCAGGAGCAGGGCCAGCAGGGTCATGGCGGCGGGCTCGGTGATGAACGAGCCCAGAAGCGGACCGAGGAACAACGCCGCGGCGTAGAACGAAATGTTCTCCGAAACCGGGAGAAGCCGTGCCGCGCTCAGGATGATCCGTTCGGCCAGGCTGACCACTGGACGGGTGGCGGCCACCACCATGATGACCATCACAAACTTGGGTTCATTGAAGTTGAGACTCTCGATGTAATGAATCGACTCCTTCAGGCTGCCGGTTGAAACGGCAATGGCCCCAAACAGGGCGGCAGCCCACAGCCCAAACACCACCTCCGTCTCCGCCAGGAAATGGAGAAGGTTTTCCTGGAGTGAGCCCGGTGGAAACCGATGCGCCCAATGCGCGAACCGTTTGACACAGAAGGTGTGCAGGACGGCGAGTCCAAACAGGACGGTGGCGAGGAGTTCGATCGATTTCACGGACTGTGGTTTTCCTGATGCCGCCCGGCGCGGACTGGGCGCCGTCCAGCAAAACCAGAGAACGCCCCGGCGTGGCCAGCACAATCGCTTCGTTCAGGGGCGGGAGGGGGATTGTCCCTGCGCGAGAGCGGACACGGGCCCCCCGAAATCGGTGGGCTCCGGCTGGCCCTTTTTCTTCGCCCGTTCCTTCGCTGACGGGTGGTGCATGTCCGCCGGGAGGATCATAACTGTCTTTCCCGCGGCCCGGGCGGCAAGAAGTTCATCGCGGGCGACCTCGCCTCCGCCGATGGCCACGATTTCGTTGCTGACGGACACCATGGCCTGCGACGTGGGAGCGAGCGTCTGGGTTCCTGGAAGGAGTCCGCCCCAGGTGGTGTCGGTGATGAAGAAGACGACATCGACGCAGGGGGAAAGGGGCACCTTTTGATCACGGGCCTGGGTGGAGACAATTCCGGTGGTATGGAAGCCCCTTCGCTTTGCTAGTTCGTAAACGGTTCCAATTCCTTCGGCGGTGGCTCCGATGTTCACGAGGGTCTTGGACGGATCCCGTGTGTCGAGGATACGCGAGGCCTGTTCCAGCATGAGCGCCGGGTTCTCGTACCCGGCTCCGGAGTATCCGAGGAATGTCAACACGGACCGCTTTTGCTCCCGGAAGTAGGCGGCGACTTCGTTTGCGCCGGCCTCCCGTGTTTCGGTTTTGGTGTCGCAGGAGTGGGTGGGCATGATGGCTAGAAGTGCTCCGAGGGCGAAGGCTGGAATCCACATGGGGGTGGGGAACGGATGCCGGCCGGCTCCGGTGACGGCGGGCCGGTGGGTGACGGAAAACAGGACACTTCCTTTCACGGAGGGACCCTGAATGGGGAGGCGCACAGTCTCAAGCCCAGCCGACCGGCGGATTGCGCTGGGAAACAACTTGCCGGAGCCTGTTGGCATGATTCGACGCCAATCGCGCCGCTGCTTTTTGGGGCTGGGGATCCTGGGTTGGGTGTCCGGCTGCAGCACCCCTTCCGCAGGTTCCCCGGTCGACATTCTGCTGGCGGGCCTTTTGCCGAGTGAGAGTTCAGGGGCGGGCGAACTTGCCCTCCGATTCGTGATCCGCCTGGAGAATGCCTCCCCGGAAGCGGTCGCCGTCGAGGGAGGCGCGTACAAGGTGTACTTGAATGACACGTATGTCGGACAGGGCCTGAGCAATGAATCCGTTTCCATTCCGCGCCTGTCCTCCACCACCGTCACGGTGCCGGTTCATGTCAGCACGGTCCGCCTGGTGGGCTCGCTCTACCAGGTTCTGAAGTCAAATCAGGCCGTCTACCGCTTGGAAGGCACCCTGTATGTCCGGCAAGGCGGCCGGCAGAGGTCGTATCGGGTCGTGCGGGAAGGTGCCGTGGATTTGGGGAAATCCGGTGGATCGGTCTGAACCGGTAGGGAACTCTCAGCCCGGCGAATCAGGGAGGACCGGCAAGGGATGTTGGTACTGGGGCCGGTTCCGGAGCCGCCTGGGCGGCCGCGCGCCGCAATGCATTGGGAGTGTAGTCAAACCAGGGAAGCTGGATCAGCGGCTGGTTCCACCAACCGCGGCCCCATTCGGTCTTGCAGACAAACTCCGAAACCGCGACCAGGAACGAGAAGGAGAACCAGATCAGAAAGACGGAACCCGCTGCCGTAAGCTGGCCGCTGCGCGTGGCCAGCCAGCGGGCCAGCCGAAAGTACCACTGGCGTCGGGGAACCGGTCGCGACGACAGCAGGTCCAGGCGCCGGAAGGCATGCCACTCCGCTTCGCCCAAATCGTCCGCGGTGATCAGCCCGGTCTGGTAGGCGCCGCACAGGGCGTGGGCGTAGAGGCGTGCCGCGGCAAGCCGGAGCAGGACGAACAGCGGAAACAGCCCCAGGGCGGCGATGAAGTAGAATCGCCCGGATACCTCCAGGGCGCGGACGGGTGAGGTGGCGGATTCCTTGGCGACGTACTGCGCAAATGCCGGGAACAGTTTGACCAGAAGAACCCATCCGCTGGCCACGGCCCACAGCAGGGCGAGGCCCACGCTGGCGAGCCAGTGGCGGCGGATGAGTTTGCCGACGATCCGGAAGTCGTAGAATCGCCGCCAGTCGCCGGTACTCGCCTGCCGGGCCTGAGCCAGGGGAACGTAGGCCATGGCAGCGGTGAACAGCAGCATTCCCAGGATGTAAATGGTGGGTCCAAACCAGGCGTGTTCGTAGCCCTTGTTGAATGAATTCTGCCATCCGGCAAACCACGAGACCGCCCAGAGGAGGCCGGCGGGAAGGGTCAGGACGGCCGTATTGAAGACCATTGGGATGCCCGTTCGAAGATTCTCCATTAATCCTCCGGCCAGACGCCCGGGTATCCTGCGAACCGAGTCCGCCCGCGGGGTGCCCAGAATCCAATGGGGCCAGACCTCATCCCACTCGGGCGTCGCACCAGACCCTGCACTCCCGGGGAAGAGGGCGCCCCGTCTCCAGCCTGGGCTCCGGTGCCACCACGACTTCAGGATGTGTCGCTGCGCTGCCCGGGTTGTCCATCCGACGACCACCACGCTTCCGAACAAAAAGGTGCTGAGGAAGGATCCAATTCCCCATCGGAGAATTCCGGCAAACAGCATGTGAAGTCGCCGACGAACGGGCCCGGTGCCTGGCGGCTCCGATGCCACCGTTGGAACTCGGGGGGCGGGGATCCCTGCGCCCTCCGGGGCGGAATGAACTTCAGGCTGTGGGAGCTCCAGGTTCGGCTCCGGCTTTGGCTCCGG
>JBGAPN010000147.1:0-11474 GCA_044221235.1 Limisphaerales bacterium | reverse complement strand
GGATCCGGTTCTGCGACGGCCGCCGAGTCCGCCCTGTCCCGCTATCTGGGTGCCGCTTCGTGTGCCTCATCGTCCTGCCACGGGGGTGCCGGAGAAACCCGGGATGCCTGGGTGAAATGGAATGCCTCCGATGCCCATCGTCGGGCCGCGGCCACCCTGGGCACCGCCCGTTCGGTCCAGATTGCCCGGGCCGCCGGCCTTGGGGATCCGACCGCGCAAACCCGATGCACCGTCTGCCACTCGCCCTTTTTCCAGGTCCCGGAAGCGGCGCGCGCCGTGACGCTGGATGCCAGCGAAGGCGTTTCCTGCGAGTCGTGTCATGGTCCGGCGGAACGCTGGCTGCGGAGCCACACGCGACCGGACTTCGGCGCCAGTGACCGGGCCGCCGATGGACTGCGACCCCTGGGGGACCTCTACGTGCGCGCCAACACCTGCGTGGCCTGCCATGAGAATGTCGATAACGACCTCCTCGAAGCCGGCCACCCCGAGCTGCGGTTCGAACTGGACGGGCAGACGCTGGCCGAGCCCCGGCATTGGCGGGAGGAATCCTCCTACAACGGCGCCCAGGCGTGGCTGGTGGGCCAGATCGTTGCCTCCAGGGAACTGACCTGGCAGGAAGCGAAGTCTCAACCCACCCCGCCCCGCCTCGCTGCCCGCGCCGCTGCGGCACGATGGCTGGCCAACCGTGCCGCCGCGGTGGCGGGACTGGGTCCTTCCAGCGCGTCCTCCGACGCCCAGGCCAGGGCGGCAGCCCATCTGGCGTGGTCACCCGCCATGACCGCCGCCCAGCTCAAAGTCCTGGCCGGCTGCGCCGCCGATTTCCGCGATGCGGGCCCCAGCCGGGAAGAACAGGCCCGCCGGGCGGAACGCCTCGTTCTCGCACTCGACCGTCTCCTCGCCGCATCTCCATCCGAACTGGAGACGCGTCTCAATCCGACACTCAACGAACTGTTTCGCCTCTCACAATCCGTGCCCGACTTCGATCCCGTCCGTTTTGCCGACGCGCTCAGCCGGCTGTCGAGCCAACTGTCCCCGCCGTGATCCGGGATGTTGAATCACCGGACAGGAGGTTCCGGGCTCTCCCTTATTTCCCGGCCGGAGGAGTCGCCTTGCGTCGCACGCCAATGACGTTGCCCACCGGGCGCGGGGCGCCGTCGTAGACCGGATTTCGGCTGCGATTCAACACGGCACCTCCCCATCCCCGGGACGCCACCGCCATGGCCGACGAGGCGCCGCCATCCATGCGCAGTGCGTCACTCGCGCCCAGGGATCCCATCAGTTCGGAGGCTTCCTGGGGAGTGACGCCCTCGCTGTAGCCGGGTTGGCCTCCATCCACCACGAGCCAGTACATCCATCGGCGGTCCGCCGAAAGGCCGACGGCCGTGGTCGCGTCGAGGACCGACGTCTCGCCCACGTTCACGCCACCCCGTCGGATGATCAGGAATCCGCCCGCGGCCTGGCGTGGTTCTCCCACGGGCATCCGTCCGGCCAGCAGCCGAACCGAGCCATTGGTGGTCACCACAAAATTGTCGAGGTTCCCCGACGGATCGCACCAACGGGCTCCATCGGAAACCGCCAGCCCCAGCAACCGGGTGGGTCGGCCGGGGAAAATCGGAGCCGGGTTGAACGGGGTGGCATTGATGACTGCCCGGAGTTCGTGGCGGTGCAGCCACGTTATCGGCCATTCGGCAAACGTCTCCAGAGGTGCCGCCACCACACCACGGGGGACCACGATCTCCAAATCAGGCCGGGTCAAATCGATGCGCAAGGCATGGCAACGAATGGGACGCGGAAGGTCGAGCCGCGCGCGGGCGTAATCGATTCCAGGTTCCAGGGGCTCCCAAGGCCCGAAACCTGGCGACGGTGCCGGCCAGCGCTCCAGAAACCGCGGTCCCCGCCAGCCATGGTTGTGTGCCCAGAACACACCGCCCACCACCGCCAGCAACACCACCGCCATCACGGCAATCCACACCCGTCGTGAGGACCGCTGCCGCCCGCCCCGACGGCGTCGACGCCGCGAGCGGCGATGGGACGAGGGTCGCTCCGGACGGCTCTCAGGTTCGTTCGGATGCCCGCCATCCGTGCTGCGTTCCATGGAATCCATACGGATCAGTTCACCATACTTCGACCGGTCCCTTGGGAACTGGAATCGCCGCCCGCGTGGTGCTCGGAGGCGCATCGGCCTCCCGCTCGAAACTCGCCTCCATGGGCGCGGGGGTATAGCGGGGCAGCAGATGGCCCTCGTCATCGCAAAACTGACCCCGCCATTTCAGGTAGTGGTCCAGGATCTCCTGGAACTCGGCCTTCGAACCCACCTGGACCACGCGCTTGTTAAACTCGGCTACCGGTCCGAATCGCCGCGCATACCAGGGCGCGACCTTGCGGAACATGACGCACCCGAGTTCCTCCCCAAACACCTCGATCATCAGGTCCAGGTGGCGACACAGAATCTGCACCCGCTCCCCGAAGGTGGGTTCGGGAAGCAGTTCACCCGTGGCCAGGTAATGGCGCGTCCGCCGGAAAATCCAGGGATCGTAGAAGGCCCCCCGGCCAATGCTCACCCCGGCACATCCCGTTTCGTCCATCATCCGCTTGGCGGCACGCGGTGTGGTGACGTCGCCATTGCCAATCACCGGGATCCGCTTCACGGCCTCCACCACGGCCCGGATTCCGGCCAGATTCACGGTGCCTCCAAATCCCTGCTCCCGGGTGCGGCCATGGATGAACACCGCGGCCACGCCGGCATCCTCCAGGGCCCGGGCCAGGTCGGGCGCGGTCAGATTGTCCGCATCCCAGCCGAGCCGCATCTTCGCCGTCACCGGGATCCTGACCGCGTTGACCATTCCGCGGACCAGCGCCGCGGTGCGATCCAGTTCGGTCATCATCGCCGAGCCGCCGCCCACGCGGCAGACCTTTTTCACCGGACACCCCATGTTGATGTCGACCGAGCGCATTCCCCGGGATTCCAGGTCCAGCGCCGCATCGCGCATTTCCTCCGGCACCGCACCGAACAGCTGAACCGCCAGCGGACGGTCGCATTCGTTGGTTTCGATCAGCTTGAGCGCCTTTCGATTTCGTTCGAGCAAGGAGCGGGCGTTGACGAGGTCTGTCGTGCACAGGTCGACCCCGCCGATTTCCCGGACCACCAAGCGAAAGGGCAGGTTGGTGTACCCGGCCAGCGGCGACAGAAACAAATTGGAACCCAGCTCCAGCGAGCCGAACCGGATCATGGGTGGGAACCTACCGGGAAGCGGCGCAAAGTCGATGCGGACCACGAACCACTGTCCTGTCCCTGGACCCTCGCTGGGTTTGAGGGAACCACGAACGGCACCAACCACACCAAAGCAGAACGGGGAAGAGATCTTGGTATGCCCAGGGGACCGGACCGCGAACTTCAGGTCGCTTCCGGGTGGGACGCCGGGCATGGGCAACAAGTCTGCGCACCTTCAAAGGCGTGCCCTACCGATGTGGACTGAAATCCGCGGTCCACCGGTCCCTCCTCTCACTCACCCACTCACCCACCTGCTTTCCCACGTTCCCACCTGCTGCCCTCCCCCTCCCCGTGACCGCTCAAGGGCCGGGTTGCGAATCCGACCCGACGGAGACACGTTGCGCCGGTGGCCCGCCGCAACGTCCACCGGATCCTGTTGCTCACCGCCTTGGGAGGCGCGGTCGTCGCCCTCACCCAAACCTCCGCCGGACAGCGAATCCCGGAAGGCCTGCACTGGATTCGGAGCCAGGGTGTGGGGGGCGCCGTGGTGTTCGTCGCCGTTTACATCATGGCCTGCATTCTGTTCCTCCCGGGATTTGTGCTCACGCTGGGGGCGGGTGCAGTCTTTGGTGTTGCCTTGGGGTTTCCGCTGGTCTCGCTCGCATCCACCCTTGGTGCCACCTTGAGCTTCCTCATCGGACGCTTCCTCGCCCGGGATTGGATTGCTCGTCGAATTGCCGGACATCCCCGGTTTGCCGCCGTCGATCAGGCGCTCGCCCAAGGCGGGTGGCGCATCGTGGGACTTCTACGGTTGTCGCCGGTGATTCCCTTCAATTTGCTGAACTATGCGCTGGGGCTGACACCCATCTCCCTTCGCGACTACGTGATCGCCTCGTGGATCGGCATGATGCCCGGAACCCTTCTTTACGTGTGGCTCGGAGCACTGGCGGGGGAAGTCACCGGACGCTCCGCTGCCGGTCGGAACCGCACCGCGACGGAGTGGACCTTCTACGGCATGGGTCTGCTCGCCACCGTGGTGGCCACCGTGTATTTGACGCGTCTCGCCCGTGCCGCCCTGCGGGACTCGTTGGGATCATCCGCTGCCGGTCCCAGGTCATGACCCATGAATCTTTCCCCGCTCGACACCCATAACGCCGCTCTCCTTGCCCAAGTCCACCCGGACGGCTGGATCAATCCCCAGCCCGCGTCCCGGTACAATCTGGTGGTGCTTGGAGGCGGAACGGCGGGCCTGGTCGCTGCGGTGATTGCCGCGGGCCTCGGTGGAAAGGTCGCCCTCGTGGAGAAGGGACTGTTGGGGGGCGACTGTCTCAACTTCGGCTGCGTTCCTTCCAAGACGTTGCTGCGCTCCGCCCGGGCGGCAGCCGAGGTCCGAAATGCCGCCCGGTTCGGAGTCCGGGTGCCGGACGGTTGGGACGTGGATTTTCCCGCCGTGATGGAGCGCGTCCGCCGTGCGCGCCGGGATCAGTCCCCACGACGGCGCCGTCCGGATGAAATCCCTCGGCGTGGACGTGTTTCTGGGTGAAGGCCGCTTCTGCTCCCCTGAAGCCCTGGAAGTGTCGGGAACCCGACTTCGATTCCATCGGGCGGTCATCGCCACCGGAGCGCGCGCGTCCCTTCCCGACATTCCGGGACTGGCGGAATGCGGTTACCTGACCCACGAAACCCTGTTCAACCTCACGTCCCAACCGCGGCGACTGGCCGTCCTCGGCGGAGGACCGATTGGGTGCGAACTGGCCCAGGCCTTCGAACGACTCGGAACCCGGGTCACGGTCTTCCAACGCGGACGGCAACTTCTCGGGAAGGAGGATCCCGCCGCGGCCGCCCGCGTGGCCGACAGCCTTCGGCGGGACGGCGTCGAAATCCGCTTGGAATGCCGGATTGACCGGATCCGCCGACACTTCGCCACGGGCCGCGTCCACGTCGAATCGGGTCCGAATGCCACGGACGACGCGGACGCCTTCGATGCCCTGTTGGTGGCCGCCGGACGGGTGCCGAACGTGGGCGGACTGGGGCTCGACCGGGCCGGTGTGGCCCTCGATCGGCGCGGTGCCGTCGAAGTGGACGACTTCCTTCGGACCCGCAATCCGCGCATCTTTGCCTCGGGGGATGTCTGTTCCACTCAGCAATTCACGCATGCGGCGGATTTCATGTCCCGCATCGTGGTGCAGAACGCCCTGTTCGGCGGACGGCGTCGGGTCAGCCGTCTGATGATTCCGCGCGTGACCTACACCGATCCGGAAGTGGCCACGGTGGGGCTGACGGAAGCGCAAGCCGAAGCAATGGGAACGGCGGTGACCGCGTTTGTTCGGGACCTGCGGGATGTGGACCGCGCCCGAACGGACGACGAGACCGAGGGCTTTGTGAAGATCCTCGTCGCACGCGGGTCCGACCGCATCATCGGGGCCACCCTGGTGGCGAAAAATGCCGGTGAAATGATCGGCGAAATCTCCGTCGCGATGTCTGCCGGCCTTGGGTTGGGGCGTCTCGCCGATGTGGTCCATCCCTATCCCACCATTGCCGAGGCCATCCGGCAATGCGGCGACCAGTTCAAGCGCACCCGCCTGACCCCTCGAATCCGTGGACTGCTGTCCGGCTGGATGGCCTGGACCCGATGAGCATCCAGCGCCTTTTCCGGATGGTGTCGCGGGACCCCTCGGCCGGTTTGCCGTGTCCGTTTTCCTCGTCCGATTCCATGTCCCAACTGGGACATGGAATCGGATAGGGGAAACCCGACTGCCGGATTTGTCGTTTCCTCCCGGAGCAGGATTCGAAATCCTGCGAGGGTCTGTCCGGTTTCGGCACCGGACGGCAGTAAGGGGGATGAAATGAACGGCGACACACCCGACCAGGACTTGGTCCGCCGATACACGCGGGAAGGCTCGGAGACCGCCTTCGGAGCGCTGGTATCCCGGCATGTCCACTTGGTCTATGGTGCTGCGTTTCGGCAGGTGGGTGACGCTGGGATGGCGGAGGAGATCACCCAGAACGTCTTCATTGCCCTGGCCCGCAAGGCTCCCCGGCTCGCCGGCCATGAGACACTCGCCGGCTGGTTGCATCGGACCGCCATTCTGGAATCCAAGGCACGGCTCCGATCCGAACTTCGCCGGCAGCGTCGGGAAGACGTCGCCGGCGTGCTGGACCAATTGCGGCAGTCGGGCCGCGCCCCCATGGAGGATCTGTCGCCCATCCTCGACGAGGGACTCCTGCAACTCCGCGAACCGGACCGTCTCGCGCTAATCCTTCGCTATTTGGAGGAACGAAGTCTGCGCGAGGTGGGACGACTTCTGGGCGTGGAGGAAGACGCCGCACGGAAGCGGGTTGAGCGTGCCCTGGAACGGTTGTCCGCGTTTTTCAGGAGTCGCGGGTTCTCGGTCCCCTCCGGTGCCGGCGCGAGCGTTGCCGTACTCAGCAAGGCCGCCGCCGCGGTCACGGTTCCCGCCAACGTGGTCCCGGCGACCATTCAGGCGGGCGTCGCGGCAGGAGCGGTCGCCGGAACCGTGCAGCCCACCCTCTTCCTCCTTTCGCTTATGAAACTCTCGACGGTTCAGACCGCAGGACTCTGTGCCCTGCTGGTGGCCACTCCCCTCGCCTGGCAATGGTATCAGCGCCACGACTTGGAAACCCGGGAACAGCAGGTCACCGGGTCCCTGGCCCGCGCCCGCGAGGAACTGGAACGAATCGAGGGCGAGTCCGGACGGCTCCGCAGGCAGTTGATCCGGGACCAGGCCGCGGCGTTCAACGCGCTGCACCGGCCGGCTTCCGGGCCGCTCCCGGCGAAGGGCAATGATTACCAGTGGGATGACCAGTCCCCCGTGGCACGGGTCCCCAAGGAGTTGTTCAGGACGATCCAGGTTCCCGCAGTGACCAACCGGAGTGGAACCCTCTCCCCGGTGATCCGGGCGGCGCTGCAGATGACGGAAGCGGAATCGGCGGCAGTCCAGGGATCGCTCAACACCTTCCTTACCCAAATCCACGCCGCACAGGCGCGCGTGGTCCGGGAGGTCCCGGCGAAGGAGAACGAACGGGCCCGTTCCGGCACCGAGCAAGTGCGTGTCTTCGAGATCAATGGCATCGGTGACGAGGTGACCGGCATCCGCGATTCCCTCCTTTCCCAGTTGGACACGACCCTCGGCAGCGAGCGCTCCACCCTGTTCAAGCAATCCCTGGGATCGTGGATTCCGATGGATTCCGATTCCCCGGGGATGAACGGCGGATGGTCCTACCTCAACGGCGACTATCGGATTCAGTTCTACAATACTTCCGGTGACGCCGCAGGCAGGCCCTGGCTCCGCTGGGGGTTGAGCAAGGAAGGCTCGGCATTTTCCTCAATGATTCCTGTCGATGACATCCCGCCTTACCTGCAACAGCCGCTGCAGGACTGGATCCAGGAGGCCCGGGGCAATGCGGCAGATGCAAACCGCCGGAACTCGCCATGAATGAGACGAGAGCTGGGAAGGGAGAGACCGCCTGCATTTCATCGCCATGAGCACGCTGCGTACAATACAAGGACTCGGTCGCGCCTTGGCCGTCAGTGTCGTGCTCGGAACCGGGCTTCTTCTCTGGATTCAGGGCAACGCAGCCCTCAAGGCCCGACGGAACCGATTCGACGCGCAGGCCGCCGAAGTCACCCAGCTCCGCGAGCAATTCACCCGCGAACAGGGCTCGATCCAATCGCTTCGGGCCGAACTGGCGGAACAGCAGGAACAGACGGCCGCGGCACTCGCAAAACCCAGGACGGAGGCAGCGAAATCAAATCCGGTCCACGAGATTCCACCGACAGAGGAGGAACTCGTCTCCGCTCCCCGATGGGACCCGGGCTCTCCCTACGTCTGGGTGCCCAAATCCGTCCTGGCGGAGATTCCTGCCAACCCCTTTACCGATTCCGGAGGTTTCTCGGCGGGAATCACCACTACGCTGGCCATTTCGGCCGAACAGGAGCGGCGCCTCAACCAGGCTCTCTCACGCGCGTTGAAGGCCGCAACCGATGCCGAGGCGCGCAGTGCCGTGCTCGTTGACACCCATCCGGAAGAAATCGCCTCAGGTCCCGGGGAGAAGATCACCCTCCGCGTCGAGGGCTCTCTGGATGCTTCCCTCCAGGCCCGCTCCGAGGTCGAACGGACGCTTGAAGCTGAGTTGGGCCAGGGACGTGCAGCTCTCATCGAACACTGGGGAAAAGACTGGATGGATCGGAGATTCGGTACCACGGAGTCCGAGCCCAAGACCTACTCGGTCAGCCGGGCGCCCGATGGGACCTATTCCCTCAGGATTCAGACGGGCACCAGCGCCATGTCCGTGGGAGGAACGGACCACTTCATCGACTACATTCCCGTCCACCTCCGGGATTGGTTTACACCGCTGCTGACCCCTGTTGCCGGAAACCTCCCGGAGCATCCGTAGTATCAGAACTTCTCCCGGAGATACTCCCGACTCTTCCGTGCGATCACCTCGGGACCTTCCGTGAAGTCGAACACTTCCACCGAAACGGTTCCGTCATAGCCCGACTCCTTCAACGCGGCGGCAATCGGGCCGAAGTCAACATCTCCGAAACCCGGGCCTTTCAAGTTGCGGTCGTTGGCGTGGAAATAGGCGAACCGGCCCCGCATCGAGCGGATGATCTCGGGTAGGGGGCGTCCCTCGGAACACATGGCCTTCACATCGAGCATGATTTGGAAGGCGGGGGAACCCACTTCGGCCGCCAGAGCCGCGGCGTCCGCCGCCGTGTTGAGAAAATTGGTTTCCGAAGGGGCCAACGGCTCCAGGCAAATCGTGACGCCTGTCATTTCACCCTGCCGGCTTGGGGGAACCGAAGATCATGAACCTTCCGCCCAGTTCCGCGCAGAACCGGACCGCCTCCACCAGATAGTCACTCGTCCGGGCGCGAACCGCGGCATCCGGATGGTTCACATGGAACCCCTCCGTGTAGGCCAGGACCCAGTGGATGCCGGAAATCCCGATGCCCGCGCCCTCCGCGGTCTGCCGGATCTCCTTTCGCAGCGCGGGTGAGATGTCCGTCACCAAGGGATGGAAGGTGAATGGGGCGATCTCGATGTCATCGTAGCCCACGTCCCGGGCAAATGCGCACGCCCGGGCAAACGGCCAGTCCTTGAAGATCTCATTGCAGATGGCGAAACGCATTGCCGGACGTTACCCCGCCGAGGCCGCGGGAGTCACGGTGCGATCCCCTGGCATCCCCTGAAATAGTTCCCCGCCTGCAATGGAATGGGGCGGCCCGAAAGGAATCCGGCACGTGACTGGCTATATCAAATGTAATCCATCATCGAAAACTGGATTCATCGTCATGACCATTTCTTCCAACGGTTCCCGCACGGCGAGTGGGCGGCTCCAGGCACGCACCACCGTCAAACCGATCAACTTCCTCTGCTTCGCGCCTCAGGCCCGGGAGGTGTTCCTGATGGGTGACTTCAATGACTGGAATCCCGCCAGCATGCCCATGAAACGCCATTTTGACGGTTCCTGGCAGTTGTCGGTTCCCCTGACCCACGGAAGCCGGCTTTACCAGTTCGTCGTGGATGGCCAGCCAACCAACGATCCCCGGGCCCAGGGACTCACCCGCAATGACCGGGGCGACAAGGTGTCGATGATCATGGTCAGCTGAGTCGTACTTCCCCCTTCCTCCATCCCGCCGCATCACGCTTCCGAATCGTCATCCGAGGGGTCGTTGGCGGCGGCGTTCCGGCTGGTGGAACCAGTGACCTTGCTGTTCTGGCGGACCTGTTCCCGTTCCAAACGTCGTTCGAGAAAGAACAATCTGAGGATCTGGGCGCATTCCTCCAGCCGGACGCCGCTGGCGATGTCGCAGCGGTGGTTCAGGGTGGGGAATTGGAGCAGATTAAGGGCGCTGCCGGCAGCGCCTCCCTTGATATCCGGCGCGCCAAACACCACCCGGTCGAGCCGACAGTGCACCAGGGCTCCGGCGCACATGGGACAGGGCTCCTTGGTCACATACAGGGTGCAGCCGTTCAGCCGCCAGTCCCCCACGGCAGACTCCGCCATGGTCAGCGCGAGCATCTCGGCATGGGCCGTGGCATCCTTGAGGAGTTCCACCTGGTTGTACGCCCGGGCGATGATCTTCCCTTCGCGAACTACAACCGCGCCAACCGGGACCTCGCCCTGCCGATATGCCTTGGCCGCCTGACGGAGGGCTTCTGCCATGAAGGCGGAATCCAGCTCGCTCTGCTCAAACAGGTTCATTGATGGCGTACCAGGATCGATTCTTCCGTTTCCCAGGCAAAGGTTCCCCCAGCATCACATCGACACCGCGCGGCAAAGAATCCGCCCCGATGACGCCAAAAGAGCGGCCAGATTTGGTCCGCGTCCGTCTGGGGCACTTGAAGTCCCGACAACGCCTCCCGGGAGACGAAGGCAAACGTCCCTTCCCGGTGGGGAGGCGGCAGGCGGTCCAGTTTCGGGCGGATTTCGAACAGGAACATCAGCCAGTGGGTGGTTCCGGCGTAGCCCTGTTCACTGACCAACCCGGTCAAATGGAGATCCGTGGCCCGGAGATGGAGGCCCAATTCCTCAGCCGCCTCGCGACAGGCGCAGGCGTAGGGGGATTCGCCGAGGGTGACATCGAGCTTGCCGCCCGGCGGAGACCAGAGGCCCAAGTTGGGTTCCTGGGCGCGATGGAGCAGCAGGACCTCGTCTGCTGAATTGAAACCGTAAAGGAGGGTGGAGATTCGGTGTGGCAGCCCCGTCACGAACCCAGACAAGCAGAGGCCGTTTTCCAGGACAAGGCTGACAGGCCGCCGCAAGGATCCCTCCCGTTCAGGGAAGGAACGAACAGATGTACTCGCACATGCCGCCGGCCACCTCAATGTCGAAGCCGGACTTCGCCGGAACCTCAAATGCCTGACCTGCCGAGTACTCGCGTTCGCCAGCCTGGCCATCGAGTTTCACCCGGCACTGTCCGGCGACAATCTCCATCCGCTCGGCCGCATCGGTCCCGAAATGAAAGCGGCCCGGGTAGATCAGCCCCAGTGTTTTCCGGGAGCCATCGGTGAATCGGACGGTGTGACTGACGACCCGGCCATCGAAATAGACATTGGCCTTCGCCACCACGGTGACGGCAGAGAACTCGGTCGGAACGGACATGCGTGAAGTATCGGGACTCCGACCGTCTGCGGGCAAGCCGTCAAAGCGCCACCACCTGAAGCCACCCTTCGCCGCCAAACTCCTCCTGGAACCCGGGAACGGCGGCTTGGGCGGACCCGAGATCCGGGAA
>JBGAPN010000146.1:7984-11501 GCA_044221235.1 Limisphaerales bacterium | reverse complement strand
CCGGCACCGGACGAACGCCGGCCAGGATCATCGGCTCAGGCTGGCGATACGGGCCGAAGGTACGCACCAGGAGCCAGATCATGTTCGCGAAAAACGCCACATGGCCGAGCGCGATCAGCAGCCCGGCCGCCGTGCGCAGCTTCAAATAGGGAAGCGTGATCCGAACGACCTCCAGGAAGGGAACCTTGGGATCCAGCATCGCCTTGCCCTGGAGCCAGCCGCCCCAGCTGAGCGGGGCCACATACAGAATGATTCCCACCGCGGTGCACCAAAAATGCAGCGAGATCAGCCGTTCACTGGGCCATTCACGCTGGGTGATACGGGGCAGGATGTAATACATCGCCCCAAACATCGTCATCGAGAAGAAGGCATACATGCCCCAATGGGCGTGGGCGACCGTGTGATGGGTGAAATGCGCCGTCTCGCTGAACCAGCGGACTGACGACAACACACCCTGAAGGCTCGACACCGTGTAGCTCATCGCGCCGAACACGATGAACCGGAGCGTCGGACTGTATTTCAGCTTCCCGAAGTGCCCGATCATCGTGAAGTGGTGGTTGATGGCCGTCGATACCACCGGGATGATCATCATGACGGAGGCCACGATGGAGATCGTGATCATCCATGCCGGGAACGGGCCACCGACCAGGTGATGGAAGCCGTTCCAGTTGTAGAAGAGTGCCAGCGTCCAGAAACCAAGGACACTCAAGTAATAGCTGTGGATCGGACGTCCGATCACCTTCGGAAGGAAATAGTAGATTGAGGCCAGGCCCACCGGGGTGAACCAAAGGCCGAGCACGTTGTGGGCGAACCACCAGTTCACGGCAGCCTGGACGGCGCCGCGGGCGGGATCCATGACCAGCAACAGCTGAGCGGTCGAGTAAAGCCACGGGAACCAGAGTACCGCGGCAAGGATGTACCACTGCGAAACGTAGAGGTGCTTCTCGCGGCGGAAGCGGAAGATCACAATCGTCCAGACCGCGATCAGCGCGAACGCCAGGAACAGGATTGGCGTACAGTACTTCGGCAGCTCCAGGTATTCTACCCCGGTGGAGTCACCCGCCAAGATGCCCGCGATTCCGATCACGAGCCCGACGTTCCAGAGCACCGCTGCCGAGTTGATCACGCTCTGGGCCATCAATGGTACGCGGCACAGGCGGCACATCAGCCAGAGAATGACCCCCACCGAAATCTCGGCGGAGAACCCGAAGATGACGGCGTTCAGATGAGCGGTTCGGACGCGGCCAAACGTCAGCCAGGCGTGATCCGCCAGAAAATCGGGTGCGTGAAGCTTGTAACTGGCCACGAGGGCCAGAACGGTTCCGATGAGAAGCCAGACCATCCCGCTCAGGAAAAACAGGAGGACCGATCCGCGGCACGAATCATCAATCTCGGCGAGCTGGGCCCGCTGCGAGGGGGTACCCTCGGTGTCCCGCGGGGACAGGGCGGAAATGACACTGGAGGTTCCGGACGGGCTCATGAGTTCGCCTGCGAAGGCGCCAATGGGTTGCGGGAACGATTGAGAACGGCGTCGGTCATCTGGCCAATCGGTTCCTCCTCATCGAATGGGAGCAAGGCCGCCTTTTCCTGGTGACGAAGCTGTCCCTCGCGCCCCGCCCACCAGAGGGCGTACAGGGCGACGGCGGGGAACGCCACCGAGCTGCCGATGAGGATGAAGGTGATGATGCCCATCGTGGGGTCGATACTTACTCGTAGGACACCTGCTTGAGGGACGAATCCAGGCGTTCAATGAGCTTGGCGTGGCCGTCCGTATTGCTGTCACGGTTCAGTGTGGCCCAGAGTTCAACCGCTTGGTTGATCGGAAGGCGGTAGATGCCGTTCTCGGGTTTGACCGCGGCATAATTGCTCAGGACCTCGGTATTCTGGGCCTTGAGTTCGGTCCACAACCGACTGCGCTCCGCCGCCCGCTCGGCTCCGACCGGTGCGGGTTGAAAGCTGCGTTGCATGTAGACCACCAGCGCGCCGATGACGCACATGGCACCGATGCCACCGACAAAATAGGCGAGCACCGTGCGGACTGTATTCGGGGATTCCTGGCTCATGTGTTTTCCTCCGGATCAATCAGCGCCCACCGGGTCAGTGGGAATTTCATGATGGGTGATGGCCTCCTGCAGACGCGGATGCTTCTGGGTCCACTTGGGATATTTCAGGTAGTCGCCCCAGAACCACTTCGCGAGGACGGCAGCCATTCCAAACCAACAGAGCGGATCCCAGAATGTCAGGTGCAGACCGTTCTTCCAAAGCACCGGCATGATGTTGAAGGTCATGTCCGTGTAATGCATCAGCCACGCCCAGGCGACGAGAGGTCCCATGACGAACAGGCTCATCTTGGTGTCGATACGGAGCAGGGCGAGGAAGGGCAGGAAGAAATGGCCGAAGAGAAGAAGCAATCCCATCTCCCACCATGAACCCTTCTCGCGGTCGACAAACCAGAAGGTTTCCTCCGGGATGGCGGCATTCCAGATCAGGAAGTACTGCGAAAACGCGATGTACGCGTAAAAGACCGTAAAGGCGAAAAACAGTGTGCCCAGATCGTGGACTTGCCGCGGGAAGATCACCGGGGCGAGTTCACGGGTCATCAGGTAACGGGCCAGTCCATACAGGGTTGCGAGAATCAGCCAGACGCTTCCGGCAAAGTAGTATACGCCGTAGATGGTGCTGAAGAACTGCCATTGAAGGGACATCATCATCAGGATGATCACCAAGGTCAGCGAAAAGCCGAACGCGTAGATGCCCCAGGCAGCCATCTTCCGGGACTTGTGGGTCCAGATCGCCGCGCCGTCCTTGTCCTGGGCCAGCGAATAGCTGCGGAAGCTGTAGGCCATGAAGTTCCACAGGGCGAAAACCCCAAGCAAAACGACGGTGAACGAGCCGTGATTCAGAAGGATTCGCTTCACATCCAGGGAATGATCTGCGGCCGGATCGACGGACATCCACGGCCAGACCACGGATTGCATCGCCAGCAGGGGCAGCAGAAAGAACGTCAGCGGCCGGACCAGGCAGGCCATGTGTTCGGCCAGACGGAGGACTGGAACACTCCAGCTGGCATCAAACAGATGGTGGAGGATGACGAACGCCAGCCCTCCCAATGCCAGGCTCAGGCAGAACACAAAGGCGGTCAGGTAGCTGAACAGAAAACTCTGGAAGAAGGTCGGCTCGACCATTGAGTCGCCATGACCGGCATGGGCATCGGAACCATGGGCCGGAGCGGCGTGGGCCGTCTCGGCTGCCGGGGTGCCATGACCTGCATCGGCAGCCAGTACTACAGGGGCAGCGAACAGGAGTGCGCCGGCGAAGGCCAGAACCGCGGCAAACGGGCGAAGGAAGGAGAACGTTTTCATGGGCGGTTCACTTCTTGAGTTTCTCAAGCACCGGGGCGGGAACGTCGGCCTCAAGTCCGAGCCGGCTCAACTGGAGCGCGCGGACATAAGCCACAATGGCCCACCGGTCATTCACGGGGATCTGGGCCGCATAGCCCTGCATCGTGGTCTTGCCG
>JBGAPN010000146.1:0-7977 GCA_044221235.1 Limisphaerales bacterium | reverse complement strand
TGCAGGTTGGCGACGGTGGTCATGCCCAGTTTCTTGGTCATGCCATTCCCGTCACCCTGGGCTCCGTGACAGGGCTGACAGTAAACTCCGTATCGCTCCTGTCCGCGTCGGACCAACTCCAAGTTAATCGGGAGGGGGTTCACCGGGACAAACTGCTCGCCTTCCTTCCCCGTGTTGACCGGATTGACCTGCCAAGTGGTGTCGTCGGCAAATCCGCTGCGCTGCGCGACGGTTCCCATCACCTGGGGCCGGGAGCTCATGTTGTTGGCCCAGGCGTGGAATCCCGCCTTGGTCTGCGGACGTAGCTTGAACTGCCACTTCATGTCCGGGAACACGAAGATCGGGCGACGGCGCGTGTGGTCTCCACGGAATCCGGCAATGGAAACCACCGTAACCGATGCGAGGAGAACCAAGCCGATCAGCAGCTTGAACCTCGATCCGAAGAGCGAGAGGGCGGACAGGAATGCTTTTTCGAACAGGTCACCCATGGTCAATCCTCCACAACCTCGACGGCCGATGCCCCGGTTTTCTGCAGCAACGTGCGGGTGGCATCCGCCGAGTACTTCGGATCCGCCGCCTCAATGTAGATGAAAAACTTGTCGTCGGTGGCGCGTTTAAAGCGCTCGACGTTGAAGAGCGGGTTGTACAGGCGTGGCAACCGGTTGAGGAAGGCCATGCCGAGCAGGGTCCCGAACGCGCCGAGCAGAATCGTCAGCTCGTAGCTCACCGGAAACGCATACAATGGGGTGAACAGGGGTTTTCCACCAATCACGATCGGGTAGTTAAACTTGTTCATGTACCAGATCATCAGCATTCCGGAGAAGAAACCGGTGATGCCGCCGGTGAAGGTGAAGTAACCCACCTTGGAATTCTTGAGTCCCATCGCGGCATCCATGCCGTGGATCGGAAACGGAGTGTGGACGTCCCACTTTTTGTATCCGGCGTCGCGGACCTCGATGGCCGCATGCAGCACTTCGGCCGGGTTCTCATACTGGGCGAGGAGCCCGACAGTTTTGGTGAGGTTGGCGCTCATGGTCGTTCCTCCCGGTTCAATGATGGTGCTCCTTCGCTCCACCCAGCGGATGGTGCGGATCGGCCCGCGGTGTCACCGCCTTGACCTCCGAGATTGCAATCGCGGGCAGGAAGCGGATGAAGAGCAGGAACAGGGTCATGAAGAGGCCGAAACTTCCGGCAAAGGTGAAGACGTCGACCCAGGTCGGAGTGAAGTATCCCCAGCTGGATGGCAGGTAATCGCGGTGGATCGAGGTCACGATGATGACGAATCGCTCGAACCACATGCCAACGTTCACGAAGCCGGCGATGATCCAAACGATCACCATGTTGGTGCGGACCTTCCGGAACCAGAACAGGTGCGGGCTGATCACGTTGCAGGTGATCATGCTCCAGTAGGCCCACCAGTAGGGTCCAAATGCGCGGTTCTTGAAGGCGTAAAGCTCGTAGGGACTGCCGCCGTACCACGCGATGAAGAACTCCATCCCGTACGCGTACCCAACCATCGAACCCGTCGCGAGGATCACCTTGCACATGAGTTCCACGTGCTTGACGGTGATGATGTCCTCAAGGTGGAACAGCGTGCGCATCGGCAGCATGAGCGTGAGCACCATGCCGAATCCGGAGAAGATGGCGCCGGCGACGAAGTAGGGAGGAAAGATGGTCGTGTGCCATCCGGGAACCTGGGAGACCGCGAAGTCGAAGGACACGATCGAGTGCACGGACAGCACCAAGGGCGTGCTCAGACCGGCCAGAATCAGATAGGCCTTCTCATAGTTGGACCAATGCCGGTTGGATCCGGTCCAGCCCAAGGCGAAGAAGCCATAGAGGAGCTGCCTGATCTTGTCCTTGGCCCGGTCACGGAGGGTCGCGAGATCCGGGACAAGGCCGGTGTACCAAAACAGGAGGGAGACCGTTCCGTAGGTGGAGACCGCGAATACGTCCCAGAGCAGCGGCGAGCGGAACTGTGGCCAGATGGCCATATTGTTCGGAATTGGCGGGAGCCACCAGAGCGCCATCCAGACACGTCCGGTATGAACCACCGGGAAGATGCCGGCGCACGCCACGGCAAACAAGGTCATCGCCTCAGCGGCGCGGTTGATCGCCGTACGCCATTTTTGCCGGAGTAGGCAGAGCACCGCGGAGATCAGGGTTCCAGCGTGACCGATGCCGATCCAGAACACGAAATTGGTGATGTCCCAAGCCCAGGCGACCGGCTGGTTCAGACCCCAGACGCCGACGCCGGTGGCAATCAGGTAGGTCACCAAAGCAGCCATCAGCATCATCCCGCCAAAGCTCAGGATGAACGCGGGCCACCACCACTTGGGAACCGGCTTCTCGCAAACGCCCGCGATGGTGTCAGTGATCCACGACAGCGGACGGTTGTTCAGAACGAGCGGATAGCGCTCAAGCTCCCGGGGCGGCGCCGCCGCCGTGATCTTGGGCGGCGCGGGCTGGGCGTGGGCGTGCTTGTCCTTCTTAGCAGAAGGGGCGGCACCGGCGGGCATGGCGGCGGCGTTGGCCATCAGACCTGTCCTCCTTTCTCGACCGCCAGGACGGCGTGACCGCCTCCGGACTTCTCATGGCTTTCACCATGCCCATGTCCCTTGAACGGATTCTCGTGCCGGATTCGCTCGTAATCCTGCAGGGAGTTGGGCGAGGCATAATAGTCTGGCATCGCGGGATTGGGATTTCGGATCCGAGCGAGATAGGTGACCCGGGGCTTGTTATCGAGGAATCCGAGGACCGTATAATTGCGCGGATCAGCTTTCAGCTTGTTCACCCGGGCCTCCGGGTCCTGGAGATTGCCGAAGGCGATCGCGTCGGAGGGGCAGACCTCCTGGCAGGCGGTCTTCACCATGTCGCCCGGCACGCGGACATTGCCGCTGTCGCGGGCCTGGACCTTCATGGCGATCTTCGCCTGCTCGATGCGCTGGACGCAGAACGTGCACTTTTCCATGACGCCGCGCATGCGCACGGAAACGTCCGGATTCTTGACCAGCTTCACGATTTCCCAGCCCTTGTCCTCGTAGCGATTCGGGCCGAGCGGTCCGTGGTACAGCGGCGACTTCAGCTCGATGAACATGCTCTGGTCCGCCTTTGCGTACGTGTTCTCGCGCTTGTTGTAGTCGAAGAAATTGAAACGCCGCACCTTGTACGGGCAGTTGTTCGAGCAATACCGCGTGCCGATGCAGCGGTTGTAGGCCATCACATTGAGGCCTTCGGAATCGTGCGCGGTTGCATTGACCGGGCAGACGCTCTCGCACGGCGCGTTCTCGCAGTGCTGGCAGAACATCGGCTGGACCGTCATCTGCGGATCGTCCGCCGGAACCTCCGACGACTGGGCCATCTTTGGATCGTAGCTGTAGTAGCGGTCAATGCGCATCCAGTGCATTTCGCGGCCGCGCGCCACCTGACCTTTTCCTACGATGGGAATGTTGTTCTCCGCCTGGCAGGCGACCACACAGGCCGAGCAGCCGGTGCAGGAGGATAAATCGATCACCATGCCCCACTGATTGATCTCCGACTTGGTCCAGGGATCCGCCTGATAGGGGCTCTTGTAGATGTTCTTGATCGAACCGTCCGGATTCCGGGGCACATAGTGCAGATGCCCGTCCAGATCCATTCCCTTGGCGAAGTCCGGCTTCTCGGTGTACTCGGCCAGATTGGCCTCACGAACCACCGGACGGCCCTCCATGAGGCCGTGCTCCTGGGTCACGGAGACCGGGGAAATACGGGTCACTTTCTCGGCTTTGGCGCCGGAAACCAAATGGCGGTCCTTGCTGTTGAAGAGCGGATACGCGTTGAAGCCGCTTCCCTCGCCCACGCGACCCACCTTGCTTCGACCGTAGCCGAGGGCGAGTCCGACCACTCCGTCTGCCTGACCGGGCTGGATCCAGACCGGTCCCTCGACGCTGACGCCATTGACGGTGACCTTCAGCACGATCTGCTGAAAGAGTCCGTCGTGAGCCCGTTGGTTCTCAGGAATATCGCCGGGTTTGACGGATTTGAAGATCAGCCCCTCCTTCTCCAGCGGCAGCCCGAGATCGCGGGCGGTCTTCGGGGAAATCATCACCACGTTTTCCCAAACGTGCTTGGTTACCGGATCCGGCAGCTCCTGGAGCCAGCCGTTGTTGGTGTTCCGCCCATCGTCCACCTTGGAGTCCCGGTAGAGGACCACTTCAAGTCCTTGGGCAACCGGTTTGGCCGTCGCAAGCCCTCCGGCAACGCGGATTCCGTTCAAAGGCGCAGAAACCCGTTCAAATCCGCTATCCGCGAGATATCCGTCGTGCAGGAACTTGCGCCACCCGTCTTCACCGGAAGCTCCCAAGTCTTTTAAGGTCTGGCGGACCAGCTCATAGGGCGACGTCACGTCAGAACCCAGGATCCGCGCGAGGACCTCCAGTTCGGACAGGCCGCCAAACAGGGGTTGAATCAACGGCTGAACGGGCAGGACCGTGCCATCCACTGCACGCGAATCACCCCAAGTTTCCAGAAAATGTGCCGCAGCGAGATTCCAATTCGAAAGCGCAGACGTCTCGTCTTCGTAGTAGCCAAGACGGACGACGTTTTTGGCCTTCTTGACGGCCTCAGCGAATTTGAGATCGGCCGGAGCGTTGTAGGCCGGATTGCCACCCAGGATGACCAGGGTGTCGACCGATCCTCCGTTTAGCGCGCCCACCAGATCCGCAATCGAACCACTGTCGACCGGATTCGGATTCTTGGCCAGATCCACGGTCTTGCCGCGAGCTCCCAAGGCGTCGTTCAAGGCAGCCGCAATCAAATGCACCGCCAAAGGCTGCGCGTAGCCGGCCACCACCACAGCACTGCCACGATGGGCCGCAAGATCCTTAGCACATTCGGCCGCCCACTTGGCGGATACCGTTGATCCCGCCGCCAGGGACTTCAACGCCGCAGCCAACGGACCACTGGTGATGACGTTCGACGCCACTTGGGCAGCGACTGCGACGACCTCGCTGGGCTTTACTCGGAGACGGTGGTCCGCTTGGCCGCCGGTGATGGACATCAGCGACTCGACCACGTACAGCCGGTTCATGTCGGCACCCGGCTGGCGGTTTTTGGAGAAGCCGCGGGAATGGCCTGTCGAAGCCTGCTCAGCACCGAAGAGGTCCGCATCGAGGGACAAAATGCGCTTGGCGGCCTCCAACCGGTACACAGGCTGGACGCCATCCCCGTAAGCCAGACCATAGGCTTCCCGGCTCCGGCCCAGATCGACGGGTTCGTAGTTGATCCAGCGGGCCCGGCCCAGCTTCTCGGTCAACTGGCGCTGCAACCGTGCCCGAGTCGGAGAACTGCTCCGTTCGGCAAGGATGTAGAGACCTTCCCCGGAATTGCCGGCGGCCTTCTTCGAAAGAGTTGCCAACTCATCGACCACCTTGGCCGCATCCACATCGCTGCCGTTGTAGGTGTGGCGCAGCGCACGATCCGGATCGTACAGGTTCAGCACCGCCGCCTGGACTTGGGCGTCGGTACCGGCGGAACCGGGCGCCAACGGATTCGCTTCCAGCTTGGTTGGGCGTCCATCCTGCCATTTAGCCAGAACCGGCACGGCAGCATCCCGGCTGGGAGCGGAGGTGGCGAAGAACTTCCATCCGCCATGAACGTACCCCTCGGGCTGTTTGCCGAAGGGTAACAATTCCTCCTGGGGACGGCGGCATCCGGTGGCCATGCCGCCCAGTCCCGCGAGGAAGAAACTGGCCGACATGATCTTCATCCACTCGCGACGGGACTCGCCCTCAGGGGCAAAGCTGGCGCCGGCGGGGAATTCCTGTTCGATCCACTGCTTCACCTGCGGTTCGTCCGCGAGATGTTCGAGGGAACGCCAGTATTTCCGGCCTGTTTCAGGCTCGGGGCAGGGCAGGGGAATCGTCTTCATCAGCGGTGGCAGACGGAGCAGCTTTCGCCAGGTTGAACCTTCCAGTCGTGGACGAGCTGTTTGCCGTCCACCTGTCCCTTCCAGTCGAGTTGCGTCACAAACTGGAGCGGTCGGATGTTGTCCTCCGGCTTTCGATGGCAATCGAGACAGAAGGACATGGTCAGCGATTTGGCGTGGTAAACCTCATCCATCTCATTGATCTGGCCGTGGCAGCTGACGCAGCTGATACCGCGATTCACGTGGACGGAGTGGTTGAAATAGACGTAATCGGGTACCCGGTGGATCTGGACCCAGGGAATGGGATTCCCGGATTGGAATGAATCCCGGACCACCTGCAGCCGGGGATCATCCTTGAGGATGAGGCTGTGGCAGTTCATGCAGGTACTGGCCGCGGGAATGTTCGAGAACCAGGATTTCTCGACCGCATTGTGGCAGTAGCGGCAATCCATGCCCACCTGCCCAACATGAACCTTGTGCGAGAACGGCACGGGCTGGATGGGCTGATATCCCACCCGGCTGTACTCAGGGGTCATGTAGTACCAAACTCCGGCAGTCACCAGCGTGCCGATCAGGCCGCCGCCGATGATCAGCTTCGGTCCTAATTGATTCGCCCACTTGGGGAAGATGGATGGCATCGGTCAGCGTCAGTGCCGGCCTGGGGCCCGGCGGTTCAACTTATCGCACAGATGATGAATGATTAGTCAGGCTGCTCCGTCGGTCGGTAGATAACGACTTGTTAGGGCCGAACAACCGAGAAATCCCGCCGGGCACACGATTTTCAGATCATTAATTTGCCGGATAAGGGGTCGGTCCCATCCGGTAAAAGAAACGATCCGCCACGTGCCGCGCAGCTTCGTGAAAAAAATCACAAGCGGCCCATTCAGGGCAAGCGTTCATTATTCCCCCGCAATTCACCGACAGTCAAAACCCCTGATTTTCCGGGCTTTTTGATGACTCTCCCGACCTCTTTTTTTTGGGGTTAGGGGTTGGAGTTGGAGCCGGATCCCGACCCAAGACGGTCGGAGGCCCGCGTGCCGTCCCATCACTTCCCGACACCGGGTGTCTTCGGGGAATGGGCCAGGGGATTGCCCGTTGCCGTTCCCCATGCCGGCCACGGAAGCCCTTACGGAGTCAGGCGCGGTTCGACTCCAGGAGGTCGTTGAAGCATTGAAATCGGACGTCCACCGGTCGCGTGGTGGCCAGGGCAGCGCTGGCTCCCGGCCCGGCATCCAACCTTTGCAGCCACCATCGACCGGCTGGAAATCCGAGATCCACCCAGCCAGGCACGGCCTGCAGGTCAGTGGGAACATCAAAACTGGCGAGTTCCCTGGAAAGCCCGACTCCCACCGCTTTCAGGACTGCTTCTTTCCGGACCCAGGTCTCAAAGAATGCCCTGATCCGTTCCATTTCCGGGAGCACCTCCAATTTCCTCCGCTCCGGTTCAGCCAGCATTCCCACCATGCCCTCCAGGGAATCAGTCAGAGAAATGTGGACCTGCACATCCAGCCCCACGGGACCGCACAACCCCACCGCAACCCACGCCTGTCCAACCGAGTGACTCGCGCTGAATTCGATCTCCCCGGACGAGTCCGAAATCGCGGGCTTGCCAAACCGTCCCGCAGAGAACCGGACGGACGCTGGCTTCCGCCCCATCACCCGACCAAGTACAATGCGCCGGAACGCCCGCCGATATCGAAACCGTGCCGCTGTCCGGACATCCACGAACTGCTGGGCGCATCGCACTTCGTCGTCTCCCAGTTCAATCTCCGCGAGGGCCAACCTGACTCCCGGATCGTCCACGTTGGCCGACCACACGGTGACGACATCCCGGGTCATTTTCCAGGCGAGTTTCGGTCGAGGTCGCTCAACAGCTGCTCGAGGGTTCTGCAGACTTCCGGATAAACCGGTTCCTGGAACAGCTTATGATGCTGGCAGGCGAATGGAAGAATTTTGAAATCTCCGGTGAGCACGGAACCCCAGCCATTTTGCGGATCCGGTGCATAGCGGAAATACATGTGGTCGTAGGCCATTGTTGCCTGCAACAGGATCACCCGGCCGCCATAGGGCTT
>JBGAPN010000145.1:0-12405 GCA_044221235.1 Limisphaerales bacterium | reverse complement strand
GACCTGATGATTCACCAACCTGAGCTGCGAGATTTTTTCCTTGGGCGGGAATTGGCGGGCCGGATCGTTGGGCACCCGGATGGCCGAAAGGGTCCCATCTATTACCACCTCGCCTTCAGCCTTGCGGGTTGGCTGCCCTGGTGGCCTGCAGCGTTGGTGGTGGCGTTTCAACATCGATCCCAGATTCGCGGGCAACTGCGCCTTCAGCGGTGGCGGGCGGTGCCGTTGGAAGGTTGGATGGTCCTGACGGGGCTTGCCGTGTTTTCGCTCCTGTCCTCCAAGCTTGTCACCTATACGTTGCCGTATGCACCGTGGTCCGCATTGTGGTGTGTTCGCGCTCTTTTGGGAGTCCCCGTGGTCGATCTTGGGGCTTCGCGGATTCGCATGATGTTCCGGACGGCGGCCGCCTTTCTGATGCTCTATGCGTTTACCAGTTTCATCCTTCCGATGGTGGAGACCCGACTGGGGTTGGGTTCCAGCGTCCGAAAGATCGGAGCTTTTCTGCGGGAGCGGCACGCCGATTCCGTGTACAGCGATCGTTTCTTCCCGAGTTTCGAGTACTACTTTGGGGAACGGGTATATTACGTGAAGGATGAGCCTCCTCGTCAGGTTCCGTCGGATTCCGGCATCTGTCCCGGACTGGGAGAGACCCATTTTGTCACGCCGGACGAGACTGAAAGGCGACTGCAGCGTCGAAACAACGCCGAGATCTGGCTGGTGCGTTACAAGGGAAAGGACAGTTCACCGCTTAGCCGGATCCTTTCCCAATTGGAGACTGTAGAAGAGGTCAGACTGGGTGACTTCGTTCTTGACCACCTCCGGCCGGCGGTGGCCGTTCAAAGACGAACTCCTGCCGTTACCCTTTCTCCGGGGGCGGAAACACGGCGTTGAACCGCACGCTGAACCGTGGCTCCCGCGCCATCCACGGGGCCACGGCATCACGCCAGGCGGCGGCGTAATGGGGCGTTTCCTTGTGTTTTCCAGGGAGCCCGGGATTCCGGTATACCTCGACGAGCACGAACCGTGTCGGGTCGTCCTGTTGTTGGAACTGTGTCGAACTGGGCGATGCCGGGGTTCCCGCAGGGAGGCGGGCATTCGCACAGGTGGCTTCAATAAACGCAGGAATGACTTCCGGTTTCACGCGGATATGGACATGGACGATGAGCATGGTGGAGGAGTCCTCTCAAATGGGTCGGGGTCAGGTCATGGCCCGGATGGCCCTGACGTCTTGTCGGTGGTGTCGGTTCGAGACTCAGCGTTGCACCATGAACGCGTCTGGACCCAGGTCACCGGAAACCGTCGCCGCCGAATACTCGACCTGGCGCGGACTTCCCGCGCTGGCCGGACTGGGAACAGTTGAGGAGGCGGTCCGGCCGGGACTCTCCGTGGAGGAGTCGGTCCGTCGACTGAAGCGCCATCATTATGCGTTCCGAAGGCTCCACCAGATCCTGGTGGGGCGTCTGACGGCGGAACCGGTTTATGAGCTCAAGATGGCCTTCAGCTACCAGGCCCATCTGTGTGCCGAACAGGTGACCGCGCTGAAGTCCCGGGTAGGCGAGATGCGTGAGCCTCCCCTCGGCCTTGATAAAGTTCCGCATGAAGGGCTGGCGGTGGCCTTCGACGAGATTCTTGGGGCAGCGGGTACGGAAGAATTGTTGTTGGGGATGTATGAGGTAGCGATGCCGGACTTGGAACATTCCCTTCGCCGGCATCGGAAGGAGACCCACGTCCTTGCCGACCAGCCCACGCGCCGTTTGCTGGCCGCAGCGCTCCTGGATCTCACGGAAATGCTCGATTATGGACGCAAAGCCATCGCGGTAATGGTTTCTCCGGAACACCGCGAAGCGGCGCTCCCGGCCCTGGAGACCCTCCGGAGCGGGTTGGAGTCCGCCGGTGGAATGGATGGGTTGGGGACGGAATCCGCGCCGCCCGCACGGTGCCGGTCCCGCGTTCCCTGGACCTTTGACCGCGTTCCGCGCCGGGACGTCCGCTTCCAGGATCCTTACAACATGGGAGTCAACGCGGAGGTATTTCTCTACGACGAGAGCCAGCCGCTGGATGCCAAGGTGCTGATGATGTTTTACAAGCGGCTTCGCGAGATCGATGTGCCGGAGATGATGGCTGGGATCGTGAGTGAGACGCCGGACCAACCTTGGGCCTATTATCGGGACATGACGCGCCAGCTGTGGGACGAGGCCCGTCATGCCATGATGGGCGAAGTGGGATTTGTGGCTGCGGGAGTCGACTGGCCCAGCCGGGTTCGGGTCAACTTCACTTGGTCCCTGGGGTTAAACACGCAGCTCACTCCCCTGGAGCGACACGCGGTGCTGTACTTCATCGAACAGGGGTTGATGCCGAAAACTGGCAAGCGACATGAATGGGAAGTCGGCGTGATGTCCAACAACCGGCTTGCGGCCACCTTTCAGGATTTTGATTGGGCGGATGAAGTGCTTCACGCCCGGGTGGGGCGCGACTGGTACGTCAGCCAGATGCCCAGCGCTCACGAAGCTGTCGCCTATGGAGACCAGTGTTGGAGCAAGGTGCTGATGGGCTGGAGAGCATGGCGCGATGAAGGTCTAACCACTCACGAGAACTGGTGGCCAGGACTGTACCAGCAGTTTTGCGATCGCAATGGGCTGACCCCGAATCCCAAGGCCTTGGCGTACCAGGTCACCTACGAGACCACCCGCGCGGACCTGCGGGATGTTTCCGCATCGGCGTAATCGGGAAGGGTTGGGGAGGGTGCTCACTTCCTGGCGGCAATGGCTTCGGATTGGGGGTGGATCTGTACCCGGGACCCGAGACCTCCGGCGAGTCGCGGAGGCGTATTGGGTCGCTGCTCGCAGGGTCTTTCCGGCGTTTTGCGGGAGAAGTTGCCTTCCCTGGGGACTGACTTTTCCGAAAAAACCTCTTGAGCCCGAGGCGTCGCTCCGCATTTATTCCGGGCCCGCAGTTTGAGGCGGTGACAGTTGGCTGTGGTGGGATACCCAAGTGGCCAACGGGGGCAGACTGTAAATCTGCTGGCTATGCCTTCACTGGTTCGAATCCAGTTCCCACCACCATTTTGAGGCCGCGGCCCGCGTCCATGGACGCCTGGGTCGCGGCCTTTCTGTTTCTGATGTCCGGGCCGGACCATGGAGCGGATCAATCGAAATCGGAGCAGCTCATGAAGTAATGGCACCGGGGGCATCGCAGCTTGCATTTCTCGTTGTGGAGTTCATGTCCGCAGCGGGGACACCAGCGCCAATGTTCCCCCGGAATGTTGTCCGGGGCCGATGGCCCTGAAGTTCCCGGATCGGGAGACGGGGGCGGTGGGTTCGAGGTGGAGCCGGTCATGGCGAGAGGAGTCGATGCCGGAAGGGAGAGATGAATTGTCGGTCCAAGGGTGGTGGGATTCACCCGAGGGTCAAGGTTCCGGCTCCAAGTGAAGTGGAATCGGAGGCTTGGGTTTTGCTTGGTGGGAAACGCGGCGATTGGTAACAACCGGGGACATGTCCGAATCAACCATAGGCTTCCTCGGGGCCGGCAAGATGGCCACCGCACTGGCCTTGGGGTTCCTCCGGGCAGGATTGGTCCAACCGGCGAACCTGTTTGCGAGCGATGTCCTTCCCGCAGCCGGTGATGCCTTCACACGGACCACCTCGGGCCGCGTTCTCGCCTCCAACGGCGAGGTGGCCCGGGCCGCGAATGTTCTGTTCATCGCGGTCAAACCCGACCAGGTGGCTGGCGTGCTGGCGGGTCTTGCCGGATCCCTGTCCACGGATCGGCACCTGCTCGTCTCCATCGCCGCGGGCGTTTCGTTGGCGGCAATGGAAGCGGTTGCGCCGGGCCACCGGGTTATCCGGGTGATGCCCAACACGCCTGCGCTGGTGGGGGCTTCGGCTTCTGCATTCGCACGGGGCTCCAAGGTTTCGGAGGCCGATGTCCAGACGGTCCAGGCATTGTTGTCGAGTGTGGGGCTGGCCCTGGAGGTCAAGGAACGCCTGCTGGATGCGGTGACGGGTCTCAGTGGAAGTGGGCCCGCCTATGCGTTCGTCATGTTGGAAGCCCTGGCCGACGGGGGCGTTGCTGCCGGTCTTCCCCGCGAAATCGCGCAAAAACTCGCCGCCCAGACCTTGCTTGGGGCGGCACGGATGGTCCTGGAAACGGGACAACATCCTGCTGCGCTCAAGGATGCCGTCTGCAGCCCCGGAGGGACTACCATTGAAGCGGTCCACGAACTCGAAAAGGGTGGTGTGCGTGCGGCGTTGATCACTGCCGTGCGGGCCGCCGCGGAGAAGTCACGCCGGTTGGGCCAATCCTGAACCATGGATTTCCCCCCTCCCTCGGTTCGCCAGGCACGGATCATTTGGAGTTCCGTGACGGCGTTCGCCGTGGTCTTGGGATTGGCGATGATCGCCGCGGTCTGCTGGGGATTGGGACTCCTAATTCGTCTCCTGTCGCCGGTCATCTGGCCCTTCGCTGTGGCAGTCGTACTCGCTTACCTGCTTTCGCCCGTGGTCAATTGGCTTGAAGGCCGTGGACTCCCCCGGCTGCGAGCCATCATTCTTGTTTTTGCCGCGGCCGGCGTGCTTGCCCTCGGTGCACTGGGAAGCGTGATTCCTCGGGCTATCCTAGAAGCGCGGGATCTCGCCAGCCAGGTCCCGATGATGGTGACCCGGGTTCAAACGCGGCTCCAGTCGTGGTTGGATCATCCACCGGCTCCATTGCGAAGCCTCCTGCCTCTGGATTGGCAGAAGCGTTTGGAGCAATTTCAGGGTCAGCATCGCGCCGGAACGAACTTGCTTTCCCCGGGCACCCATGTCGCACCGGTTCAGCCCCTTTCGCGAGACCGGTCGGTCGAGGTGCGATCGCCGACCACCGCCCTGGAAACGGCGACTCCCTCGGATCGGGTTGCCGCTACAAATGCCGTTCCGTCGGAGGGCCAGGTCCTGGTCAAGGAATCGGAGAACCCAGTCGAACCCAATTCCCCGTGGTGGTCCAAGGCATTGAATCCAGGGTCATTGCGTTCCGTGGGGACGTGGTTCGCCACGGTGGCGCCGGATATTCTAACGTGGGCGGCCGGGCAATTGGGGCGGGTCGTGTCCGTGTTCGGTCTCCTGGCCGGTCTATTCCTGGTTCCGGTTTACGCGTTCTTCCTCCTGCTCGAAGAGCGGCCCATCGCCCGCAGTTGGACGGATTACCTGCCGGTAGCGGATGAGCGATTTAAGCGGGAGGCGGTCTTTGTCATCCGGAGCATCAATGACGCCTTGATCGTGTTTTTTCGGGGGCAGGTGCTGGTCGCGTTCTGCGATGGCATCCTGTATTCGCTGGGTTTCCTGATCATCGGGCTTCCGTATGCCCTGTTGATCGGCCTGATGGCCTGCCTGGTTACCATCATCCCGTTTTTGGGTGCGGCCGTGACCTGCGGGACGGCATTGATCATTGCGGTTGTCCAATTATTGGCATGATCTCCAGCATCCGCACTGGAATACTGGTCTTCAGCGTACGGATTGAATTTATCGAGGGTTTTGTATGCAGCCCAGTTTGACCAGGAACCGGGTGGAGGTTACCTGGCCGTGATTGTCGCCTTGATGGTGGGAACCTCACTTCTGGGTGGAATCTTGGGAGGATTGCTGGCCATTCCGCTGACGGCCGCCTCAGGTCTGATGACTGCGTTATGTCTGGAAGACAGGACGAGTTCAGGCCGCATCGATACCGGAAGGCGGTGTAGAGATGGGGCTTACCGGGTTCGGTGAACTCAATTTGAACTTCCCGCGCTGGCGTCCTGTCGCATCACCTGTCCATATTTAAGCCAATGAAGCTGAGCCTGCTCGCCCTGGTTGCCGTCTTGCCCTTTGTTCCTGCAAACGGCGAGGAACACTTCAAGGACGGTCGATCTTCAGGTACTCCGCGATCCTCGGGGCACCGAAGAACGACACCCTCCTGCTGTCCGCGAAGTACACCAATGCCCTGACACTGGCGCCGAGGGAGGACTATGGGACGATTGCCAAAACCTTTGGCCGGATGCTCGAGCGGACGCATTACACGCGGCAGCGTTTCGACGATGCCATCTCGGCGAAGTTTTTCGACCGTTATCTGGAGTTGCTGGACCCCCAGCGGGTCTATTTTCTCCAGCCCGACTTTGATGAGTTTGCCCCCCTCCGTCAGGAATTGGACGACCTGACCCTGAGGCATGGGGACACCATGCCGGCCTACGATATTTTCAATCGGTTTCTCCAGCGGTTTGACCAGCAGTACTCCTTCATCAACGAATTCCTGCGGACGAACCGGTTTGTATTCGATACGGATGAGAAGTTCCTGGCCGACCGGAAGGATCAACCCCGACCGAAGGACCTGGCGGAAGCGCAGAAACTGTGGTCCGACCGTGTTCGTTCTGAGTACCTGTCGGAGCGGCTGACCGTCGGGGAACGCGACGAACTCCTTTCCAAGTTTCGCACCAATGCGGCGGCCGGACATTGGGACCAGTTAAGCCGATACCTGACCAACAAGTTCAGTCCCGAGAAGTCGGCCGAATTGGTGGGCTTCGCGAAATCGGAACTGGAGAAGGCCCGGGACTCCGGAGTGGCCGATGCCTCGGGTCAGGTCGTTTCCAAGGTGGATCAGCGTTTAACCCAGGATACGCACGACGAGATCGTCAAGAAGCTCACCCGCCGGTACAACCGGACGCTAAGAAACCTCAAGCAGTTGGAGACAGACGAAATCCTTCAATTCTGGCTGAGTGCTCTGGGTCATGCCTATGACCCGCATACGGATTATCTCGGCAAGCGGGAACTGGATTCCTTCGCCATCAACATGAATCTGTCGCTCTTTGGAATTGGGGCGACGTTGCAGAGCGACGATGGCTACACCGTCATCCGATCCCTGGTTCCCGGGGCTCCGGCCGAATTGAGCAAGCAAGTGAAGGTCAATGACCGGATTATCGGCGTCGCACAGGGCGACAGTGATTTTGCGGATGTCCAAGACGAGAAACTGTCCAAGGTCGTCGAGCAGGTGCGTGGCCCCAAGGGGTCCAAGGTGCGCTTGCTGATCATTCCGGCGGGCGCCGATCCTTCGGTTCGCAAGGTCGTTTCTCTGGTCCGCGACGAAGTCAAACTCGAGGATTCCGAGGCCAAGGCAGCGGAAGTGGTGGAGGTTATCCCGGACCGCAGGACCCGGCAATTGAGGGTGATTGATCTGCCTTCATATGCGAATTTCCCTGTCGGCGGACGGAAAGGTTCGGGGAAGACGACCACCGGGGACGTCTCCAAGCTGCTCAAGAAGCTGGTGGATGAAGGTGCCGAGGGCATTGTGCTCGACCTGCGCCGGAATGGGGGCGGATCCCTCGAGGAAGCCATCAACCTGACGGGGCTGTTCATCAAGGCCGGTCCCGTGGTTCAGGTCCGTAATTTTGACGGCCGTGTCCAGGTGGATGAATCGCAGGAAGATCAGCCCGTCTACGAGGGGCCGCTGGTAGTGCTGACCAGCCGGTTTAGCGCCAGCGCCAGCGAGATTCTCGCCGGAGCGCTCCAGGACCATGATCGGGCGGTAGTCATTGGAGACAATTCCACCCACGGCAAGGGATCGGTCCAGACTGTGCAGGAGCTCGGCATGTGGTTGCCGGAGGCGAAGGATGCCGGTGCGGCCAAGGTCACGATCCGGAAGTTCTACCGCCCCAGCGGTGCCAGCACCCAACTCAAGGGGGTGGTGCCCGACGTCATCCTGCCCAGTGTGGAGAATTACATGGATGTCGGGGAGTCTTCGCTGGAGAATGCCCTGAGCTGGGATACGATCGCCGCATCGAAATTCTCCAAGGATGGTGAAGTCAGCCGGCTGATTCCGGTCCTGAACCGCCGGTCGGTGGAGCGAGTCAATGGGGACCGCGATTTCGATTATGTCCGTGAGGACGTCGAACGATACCGCAAGCTTAAGGCGGAGAAATCGGTTTCACTGAATGAGACGGAGCGCCGCCGTGAAATCGCCGACAACAAGGCGCGGATGGAAGCACGGAAGAAGGAGCAGGCCTCGCGGAAGGACAACCAGCCGACCACTTGGGACATCACACTCAAGAATGCGGACCAGCCTGGCCTCCCGTCTCCCGCCACCAATGCCGTAGCTTCGGTTACTTCTCCGGGCCCCGGGCCCCGGGCGGCCGAATCGGCCGCGGCCGACAGCGCCGCCAGCACGGCGGGAACAGACGACGACGACGATGAGGCGGATCTTCCCACTCCCGTCCGCGTCGATCCGCATCTTCGGGAGGCGGAGCGGATCCTGTTGGACTTGGTCCGCCTCAGTCCTCGAAAGGGAGTAGCGGCTCGAAACGACTGACGGGTCCGGCCCGGCTCTCAGGGAGTGCCGGGCGATGGGCCGGTGGAAGGGGCGCCGGCCCACCAGCGATTGAATCCTGAGGAGATCGTTTCTTCCACCGTGGCCCCCGGCTTGTGGAGGAAAAAGACATCAGCCCGATAGTGGCGTGCGAGCGGCATTCCCTTTTCCGGGCCCCAAACGGAAATGACCTTGGACAGGGCGTCGGCGATCATTCCCGAGGGGGCTATGACGGTCACCAAGCCGTGGTCGGTCAGGCCCATGCCGGTGCGGGGATCGACAATGTGGGAGTAGCGAATGCCATCGATTTCGACCCGCTGAAAGGTGTCTCCCGAGGTGGCCAGACCCGTGTTGCGAAGAAGCAGGAACCGGGGGGGAGGAGCATTGGTCGCATCGAAGACCCCGGCCTCCACCCGCCAGCCTTTCGAAGCGGGTGGCGGTTCGCCCACCACCATGTCTCCACCGCCACTGACCAGGAATTGCCGAATTCCCTCCCGTCGCAACACGGCCGCGGCCTCATCGAGCGCGTAGCCTTTGGCAATGCCGCCCAGATCCAGGCGCATTCCCGGCCGTTCGAGGTTTGCCTCCCATCGGGCACCCTGGCGGCGCAAGTGGAGCCATTGCCATCCTGTTGCCCAACGCGCCGTGGCCAGGGCCTCCGCGCTGGGGAGTTGGCGCTGTCGTCGAGCACGCCGCCAGAGCATGACCTCGGGGCCGACGGTGACGTCGAATGCGCCGTCGCTCTGACGGGAGATCTCCTGCGCCGTTGTGAGCACTCTCGCCAAGTCGGGACCGAGCTGAACCCATTGATTGCTGCCCCCAGTACGGGAAAGGCGGCTCAGTTCGGACTCCGCCTCATAGTCGCTCAGGCTGGCATTGAGGTCCGCAATTCGTGTCCAGGCGGAATCGGATGCGCGGGTCGCGGTGGCGGCGTCCGGGGCATACAGGACGATTCGAAAGGGCAGGCCCATCTGGGGCCGCTCAAACTCAAACCGCAGAAGGGAGGCCGGCGTCGGGTCCGGAGTACGGCAACTGCACAGGCAGGCCAAGGCGGCGAGCAGCCAGGTGGCCCGGTGGCTCATGCTCATGCCAGATGCTCCCGAATCTGCGCTACCGAAGCCGTACCGGTGGTCCCCAGTTGATGGATAACGATGCTTGCCGCCGCCATTGCCAGTTCCATGGCTTCGGACAGAGAGGCGCCCGCGGCCAGCGCGGCGCAAAGATTTGCGGTCACCGAGTCTCCGGCTCCGACAATGTCAATTGATCCCCGGACAGGGAGCGCCGGAACATGGGCGGTGGTTCCGTCGGGGTGGGCGCCAACCATGCCCCGCTGCGCCAGCGTCACGAACACGGGGTGCCGGTTTCGCCGGGCCAGCCGGATCGCCTGATCGCGGATGGATTCGATGGAGGAATCTGCCGGGATTCCCAGCAGGGCGGCCAATTCCGCGGCGTTCATCTTGAAGATGAGCGGCGGAAAATCCCTCAGGGTTCGCCGGCTGTCGGCGATGGCCACCAACCCGGGGCGAACGTCGTGGATCAACGCATCCAACCGGGGCACCCAGGAACCGCTGACGACTCCGGTCCCGGTCAGGTCCACCTGATCCATGACGATCAATCCGTCGCTATCCGCCAGGGCCACCCGGAGATTCTCCTCGATGCGGTTGGAAACACCGGGTGGCGTTGGAGACCCGTTCTTGACGTCCAGACGGCTCAGTTCTTCCGGCGGAACTCCGGGACGATGGACCAGGGGCTTGGAATAACTGAAGGTAACCCGTTCCGGAGTTGTTAGAAAACCGTCCATCCGGATCCCAGGTTGAAGGGACAACGCCCGCCGCAATTCCCAGCCTTCTCCGTCGTCTCCACAGAATCCCACCGGCCGAATCACGCCGATGCCGAGGGCCACGAGGTTGTTCAGGATGGTGCCGGCCGCGCCGGGCTGGCAGCGAATCCGCGTGACGTTGTGGACCGGCAGACCAGTCTCGATCGAGGTCTCCTGGCGCGCCGGATCGATGTCGAAGTAGCGGTCGAGGCAGAAGTCGCCAACGATAGTGATCCGCAGTTGGGGGTAGCGGGAGGTGATGGCTTCAAACCGTTCGGCTTTCATGCGGGCAGGGAATAGGTCAGGCCGGTCCTGCGCCCCGGAGCGCCTGGTACAAGTGCTGAACAAAGGTCAGGTTGTCGCACTGTAGGTACTGCATCTGGCCTCCCATCCGGGAGAAGCTCTTGCAGAAGCGAAGATAGTAGGCGGGATTGGTCTTGGGAGGCTCACCCTGGGTCCAATCCCATCCTCCACCGTCCTGCAGGTCCACCACATAAATGCTGTGGCCGGAGACCGGTGGCCGACCGTCCTGGAACCGGAGATTATGAACGCAACTCAGGCTCTTCTCGAAGACTTGAGGCGCCATGATGGCGGATCCCACCGACAGCGCGACCCCACCGTCCAATCGGTCCAGGGCTCCGGCAAACCAGCGAAAATCCTCGGCAGCCGCGCGCCCGATGACGCCTCCATTGAACATCGGATGACAGGAAATGATGTCGTAGCCGATTCCCGGGTGAACGGAAACCGGAACTCCCACACGCCACGCCTGGGCCAGGATGCTGGCCTCTTTCCAGTCGTGGCGGACGTCGATCCGCCCTTCGCCCAGGTTGAACCGCCGCATCGCCACGAGCAGTTCCGCGGCGGCCACAGCGAGCGGGTCTCCAGGGAATTCCGTGACTGCGGCGACCAACTGGTCCTCCGAAGGGAGCAGGCAGCCATCGTTGGCAATGAATCGTCCCAGGGCACGGCCATAGCCCAGTCGCTCCAGGTTTCCTGCCAACAGGGCGAGGTGAATGTTTCGACCGGTTTCGTCCCAGGTTCCGAACGTTCCGGTGGAGACATTCTCCTCGACGCTCTCCGTCGAACGCCCAAGCCACGCATACTCCCAGTCGTGAATGGTTCCCGCCCCATTGGTGGCGAGGTGGGTGATCCAACCCTGTTCCATGAGCGCGGTTACCAGCGAGGCGGCCCCGTTTCGAAGCAGGTGGGCGCCGTACATCAGAATGACGGAAGCGTCACGTTCCCGGGCTGACCGGATTCGTCCTGCGGCCTCGCGGACGATGGTGGACAAGTGTGGCCCGATCGGACGCAGCGGGGCATCCAACGGAACCAGAATGTCCCGGGCCGCCGTCAGGCTTTTGCGCTCGGCCAGGGGCAGTACCCGCAGGCGCGACAGGTCGAGAGGCTTGGCCGTCATGACGGAAACAAAACCTCCATCAGGGGGCCGATATCGCGGTAGTCCGGAATACAGACGTCGGCGCCGACTCCCAGGAGGCGTTGCCGCTTCCACTCGTCGAACTGACCGGACCCGTTGTTGGCTTCGTCGCTGGCGACGGCCACCGCGAGTCCTCCCACCTGCTTGGTGTTTTCGATTTCGACATATCCATCACCGAAGGCGAGGAGGGAACCGCCAGGGATTTGGTTCTCGGCCAGGATGCGGTCGATGACCATCTTTTTGCTGAATTTCCGGTAGTCGTCGAGGGCCCCGTAGATGTGACCCTTGAAGTAGTGGGTCAATCCCAGCGCTTCCGCTTCGGCCTTCACAAACTGCTCGTCAGTGCCGCTCGCCAGGTAAATGGGAAGTCCGCGCGCCGAGAGCGCCTCCAGCAACGCCCGGGTGCCAAACACCGTCAGGTCGTCCCGCTGGATGCGGCCGGCGCGGATGCCTTCGACCCGGTGATGGATTCTCGCCTCCAGACGGCGGAGGTACTCGTGCTTGTAGTTGAGCGGTTCATCCGGGTTACCGCCGCGTTCCTTGACCCGCTCGGCCAGTTGGATCATCTGGTAGATGGTCTGCTTGCCATTCAGTCGCATGATATCCTCGAACGCCAGCCGCCGGCGCTGTTCCTCGGATTCACCCGGAATGGCCGGAATGATCTCCGCGAACATGGGGACCATGACGTCGGGCCAGCCCTGCCGGATCAACGACAGGGTGCCATCGAAATCAAACAACACATGGCTGAGTCCCTTGCGGGGACGGAAGCCGGGGGCGAATTCAACGAGTCCGGTGAAACGGGATGGGAATTGCATGCGGAAAAAGGATGAAACCGTCGAAACTTATC
>JBGAPN010000144.1:0-11543 GCA_044221235.1 Limisphaerales bacterium | reverse complement strand
GCTGAACGGTCCGTCCTGCCCCCTGAATCAGGCCTGGCATCCGAAATCCGAATCTGAACCGCCACTGTCCTCTGCATTCCCATGAACACCTCCGCCGAATCCCTGCGCCTCAACGCCGCGCACCACGACTGCATTCCCTGGAAACTCTGGGGGCCTTACCTGTCCGACCGCCAGTGGGGCACGGTCCGTGAAGACTACTCCGCCAATGGCGATGCCTGGGAGCATTTGTCGCATGACCATGCCCGCAGCCGGGCCTACCGCTGGGGCGAGGATGGTCTGGCGGGCATGAGCGATGACCAGTCGCGGCTTTGCCTGGCACTTGCCTTGTGGAACGGCCGGGATCCCATCCTCAAGGAACGCCTCTTCGGACTGACCAATGGCGAGGGCAATCACGGTGAGGACGTGAAGGAACTGTATTTCCATCTCGATGCCACGCCCACGCACTCGTGGATGCATTTCCGGTACAAGTATCCCCAGGCGGAGTTTCCCTACCACCGGCTCGTGGAGGAAAACGCACGGAGGCGCTCGGACCGCGGGTTGCCGGAGTTCGAACTGGCCGACACCGGGGTGCTGGACGGCGGGCGGTATTGGGATGTCGACATTCAATATGCAAAAGGGGGCCCTGACGATCTCCTGATGCAGGTCACCGCGCACAACCGAGGTCCCGACGAGGTGATGCTGCACCTGCTTCCCCAACTGTGGTTTCGCAACACGTGGTCATGGCAAACGAATTCACCGCGGCCGTTGCTGCGGGAAGCCGTCGACGGAACAGTGATCTCCGAGCATCCCGAACTGGGCCGATACCGGTTCGCCTGCGAGGCGCCAGGAAGCTGGTGGTTCACAGAGAATGAGACCAACACCCCGAAGCTCTACGGCTCCGGCGAACCCGGGCATTTCAAGGATGCCTTCCATGAGGCGCTGGTTCACGGCCGGCGGGAGGCCCTCAAACCGGATGGGTGCGGGACCAAGGTGGCAGCGCATCGTGTCATAACGCTGGCGCCGGGCGGTTCGGCAACGCTACGTGTCCGGCTGACGCGGATTCCGGCGGAAGGGCTGCAACGAAATCCCTTCTCGGACTTCGACCGGGTCTTTGACCGCCGGCATCGCGAGGCGGATGAATTCTATTCCGACCTGCAGTCCGGGATGGAGGATTCCGATGACCGGAGGATCCAGCGACAGGCCCTGGCCGGGATGATCTGGTCGAAGCAGTTCTTCCACTACGACGTGGCGGAATGGATTTCCGGTGACCCGGCACAGGTTGCGCCCCCGGAGGGCCGGCGGAGCGGCCGGAATCGCGATTGGGTCCATCTCAACAACGCCGACATCCTGTCCATGCCCGACAAGTGGGAGTACCCGTGGTTCGCGGCCTGGGATCTGGCGTTCCACTGCCTGCCTCTGGCACTGGTGGACTCCGAGTTTGCCAAGGAGCAGCTCGTCCTGCTCACGCGCGAGTGGTACATGCATCCGAACGGCCAGCTGCCGGCCTACGAGTGGAACTTCAGTGACGTCAATCCTCCCGTCCACGGATGGGCGGCGTGGCGGGTGTTTCAGATGGACCGCAAACGCCGACGCCAGACCGTTCCCCACGATCCGGGTGACCTCGCGTTTCTGGAACGGGTCTTCCACAAACTGCTCCTGAATTTCACCTGGTGGGTCAACCGCAAGGACGCCCAGGGGCGGAACATCTTCCAGGGAGGATTCCTCGGACTCGATAACATCGGCTGTTTCGATCGCAGCGCCCCGCTGCCCACCGGAGGCTTCATCAATCAGGCTGACGGCACGAGCTGGATGGCCATGTACTCCCTCAACTTGATGCGCATTGCCCTCGAGCTCGCACGCCACAACCGCACCTACGAGGACATCGCCACCAAGTTCTTCGAACACTTCCTCCATATTGCTGCCGCCATCAACGGAGTGGGCGAGGGCACGCTGGGGCTGTGGGACGACGAGGATGGGTTCTATTACGACCACCTGTGCCGGCCGGATGGAGAGAGTCTTCCACTTAAGGTTCGTTCCCTGGTGGGACTGATTCCCATCCTGGCAGTGGAGACGATCGAAACGGACCTCCTTCACGCCTTGCCCGGATTCCGCGAGCGGATGGAGTGGTTCCTCGAACATCGTCCGGGACTCGCGACGCTGGTGTCGCGCTGGGATCGTCCCGGAATGGGCGGGCGCCATCTGCTTTCCCTGCTGCGTGGCCATCGTCTGAAATGCCTGCTCCGTCGGATGCTGGATCCCGGAGAGTTCCTCTCCGATTACGGGATCCGCTCGGTGTCGCGCTTCCACCAGGACCATCCGTACCGTTTTGAGGCGGGCGGCATGAGCCACGAAGTCCCGTATTGGCCGGCCGAATCTCGGAACGGCCTGTTCGGGGGCAATTCCAACTGGCGCGGGCCGGTGTGGATGCCGTTGAACTATCTACTGATCGAGGCGCTGCAGAAATTCCACCACTACCATGGCAACGCCTTCCAAGTGGAGTGCCCCACCGGAAGCGGTCGTTTCCTAAACCTGGATGGCGTGGCCCGTGAATTATCCGGGAGACTCTGCGGCCTCTTCCGGGCCGGACCGGATGGCAGGCGTCCGTGCCTGGCGTCCCACGGGACGTTTTCCGGGGATCCCCAGTTCCGCGACCTCCTCCAGTTCCACGAGTATTTTCACGGCGATTCAGGATGCGGGCTGGGGGCGTCCCATCAGACCGGATGGACCGGCCTGGTGGCCAAGCTGCTTCAGCGGCGGGATTCACAGGAACAATCCGGGGGCGCCCGGACTGCCGCAACGCAAGCGGCGGCTGGACGGCGCCGCCGTCGGAATGGCGTAAAATCGGCGTCCAGGGCGTCATTGTGAACGCCCGGTGTTCCAACCGTGGACGATCCCAGCCAAAGGACCGCTAAACTCTGAAGCGCCTGTAAGTCTTCCCTGGGTCCGTCGACTCAATCGAAATGAATGCGATACAGAAGTGCTGGGCCAGGATTCTTGGGGTGACGCTCGGGGTGGCTGCGACGGGGGTACAGGCCAGCCCGGAGACACCGGTTGTGTCCCTGTCGATCGAGGGAGGCGACCTGCTGGTTTCCTGGTCGGGGGGGCGTCCAACTTACCAACTTCAGGAAAGGTCGGACCTGCAGCGGCCTTGGAGAAACGTCGGCGTCCCAACTTCCGGAACCCAATTGCGGGTTCCCGTCAGCGAGAGCATCCGATTTTTCCGGGTGGTCTCCGACTTCTCGGCGCGCTTTGAGGTGGAGTTTAATGCGACCTGGAGCCAGGAGACCCACCCAGGAGCGTGGCCGGCCGGAGCTCATTGGTCCGGTCCGGTCGGCGGCGTGCATAGCGACCGGGTTCAATTCTGGAGGGAAGGGGAGCCAGCGTCCGAAGGCATCCGGTTGATGGCCGAACGGGGACAACAGGCGACCCTCGTCTCGGAGGTGCAGGCCGCCGTGTCCCGGGGTGACGCCCTCTTTTCGGTCACAGCCGGGGGCATTCCCAGTCCGGGACGCGTGGTGGTCGCTTTCCCACAGTCCACGACCCGGGAATTCCCGCTCCTCACGCTCTGTTCGATGGTGGCGCCGAGTCCCGACTGGTTTGTCGGCGTGACCGACTTGAGCTTGATCGGGCCTGACGGCGAATGGGTGGAGGAGCAGACAGTCGTGCTCGACGGATTTGATGCCGGAACCGACAGCGGCGTGGATTTCACTTCCCCCGACGCCGTCACCCGTCCACGCGGGGTGGTGACCCTGTTCGACGGTTACCCCGGCGTCATTGGAGGTGTCCGCGTACCGTTCGGTCAGTTCATCCTGCGCCGCGTGCCATGACCGGTGAGTTCCGGGTCCCTGATTGTCGTGGGGTTCGCGTGGTGGGTGGTTTCCATCCGGAATTGAACCACGAAAGGCACGAAACACACGAACGGGGAATCGGGTTTGTGGAGATTGAGGGTGGCAAGGAGGCATTGATGAGTGGATTGCTCCTCGCGTGTCCGTGTGCCCCATGCTCCCCTGCCTCCATGATGGCGGCCTCGGGTACCCCGTTCGTGGCGGTGTTGATGATGCTGGTCTGCGCGATGGGCGGTGTGCGGGCGGCGGAGTCGGCCACGGCAAAGGAGAATCCGTTCCGGCAGGCGGTGGAGGCGGTCCAAAAAGCGGCACACACCCATCCCGAGGGGAGCGCTCCGTACTACGCGGAATTGGAGAAGGGATTCCGCAGGCTGCAACGGGAGTTTCCCCAGGAGTTGGAAGTGTACGCGGAGTTGCTGTATGTGGCGGATCACACCGACGGTGGGTCCGCCACGGATCTGGCGAAGCAGATCCTGGAGTGGCCGGCGCCGGCTTCGCTGAAGGAGAAGGCCCGCGGCGTGTTGCGCAAGAAGGCCGCGGTGGGTGGGTTGTGGACCCTGAAAGAGACGTCAATCGACGGGCATCCGGTGCGGCTGGAGGATTTTCGGGGGAAGGTGGTGTTGCTTGATTTTTGGGCGACGTGGTGTCCCCCGTGCCGTGAAGGGTTGCCCGAGTTAAAGGCACTGTACGCGCGGTGTCAGCCGAAGGGACTGGCCATTGTGGGAATCAGCTTCGACGACGATCTCGACACGCTGCGCCGGTTTGTCCGACGCGAGAAGATGGACTGGGATCAGGTCGCCGAGGGCAAGGGGTGGGATGATGGCCGCCACGCACGGGAGTATGGGATCACCAGTCTGCCGACGATGTGGCTCATTGACCGCCAGGGGCGCCTGCGCGACTTCGACGCACGAAAGGACTTGTCGGCCAAGGTGGAGAAACTGCTGGAGGAGGGGGAGTAGAGGGGACGTTGAATTGTGAGAGTAAGGTTTGGCGCGCTGGTGCGACGGAATGGTCGCATGGATCATTTTGACGTCGTCATTGTGGGAACGGGAGCGGGCGGGGGAACGGTGCTGCACGAGTTGGCCAGTACCGGGAAACGCATATTGGTCCTGGAACGGGGGCCGTTCCTGGCGCGGGCCAAGGAGAATTGGGATACGCGGACGGTCTTCAACACGACCCGCTATTTTGGACCTGAGGTCTGGCTGGACCGCGACGGCAACGACCTGCGCGCAGGGATGTGCTATCACGTGGGCGGAAACACCAAGCTGTACGGCGCGGCACTGTTTCGGTTTCGGGAACGGGATTTTGAGGCGGTCCGGCATGGGGATGGTATCTCCCCGGAGTGGCCACTGAAGTACCGGGACTGGGAGCCCTACTATGTGCGGGCGGAGTCGTTGTACCAGGTGCATGGCGCCACCGGGGAGGATCCGACCGAACCCTGGCGCAGCAGTCCGTATCCGTTTCCAGCGGTCAGTCACGAGCCGAGGCTGGCCGAGATTACCGGTGCGTTGCGTGCCCAGGGACTGCACCCAAGCTCCACGCCGCTGGGTATCCGGTTGGACGAACACTTTCCTCACCGGAGCCCGTGCATTCGTTGCTCCACCTGTGATGGGTATCCTTGTCTGGTCCACGCCAAATCCGACGCCGAAGTGATCGCAGTCCGGCCGGTGATGGACCTTCCCAACGTGACACTCCTGACCGAGGCGAAGGTCGAACGCCTGCTGACGGATGGAAATGGACATCGAATCACCGGGGTGGAGGTCCAAATCGACGGCGGACTTCTCACCGTGAGCGCCGACCTGGTCGTGGTGAGCTGCGGGGCAATCAATTCGTCCGCGTTGCTGCTGCGTTCTGCCAATGACCGACACCCGGCCGGTCTGGGGAATTCCTCGGGGATGTTGGGACGCAATCTGATGAAACACGTTCTGGGCAGCCTGATTGGGGTGAGCTCCTTCAAAGAGAACCCAACCCGGTTTCAGAAATCGCTCAGCCTCTTCGATTACTATTGGGGCGAGCCGGGCTACGAATTCCCCATGGGGCAGATCCAAACGTTGGGAAAAGTCAGCCGGGAGGAATTGGAGGGCAATGAAGCAATGTACGCCCCTCTCGACATTGGGTACGTGGCCCGGCATTCGGTGGACTGGTGGCTGACCACCGAAGATGTGCCGAATCCGGTCAACCAAGTGCGGCTGGCCCGCGGCGGGCGCATCGTGGTGGATTATACGGAGAACAATACGGCCTCCTTTGAGCGACTGATGTCTCGCTGGAAGGAGGTGCTGCACCGTATTGGCTGCGGATGCCACGTTCTTCCCAACGGTCGGTACTTCAATGCGGGAACGGTCACCACCTTCGGCCAGAAACTGGGGCTCTCCGGCCTGGGGCACCAGGTCGGGACGGCCCGGTTCGGTGAGGATCCGTCGGCGAGTGTTCTGGACCTCAACTGCCGGGTGCATGACCTCGACAATCTCTACGTGGTTGACGGCAGCTTTTTTGTTTCCAGCGCCGCGGTGAATCCGACGCTGACCCTCATCGCGAACGCCATCCGCGTGGCCGACCATCTCAAGGATCGCCTCGGAGGGTATGCGGGCGCCGCAGTACGCCGGACCGTCGCGATACGGGATCGGATGGATGGGTCTGCGGTTCGACAGGTCGAGGAGGCAGTCGCATGAGTCCACCGGTTGGAGTTTGGGATGGGTTCTCCCGGTGCGAACAATTCCCTGAACAGTTTGCCTTGCGACCATGAATGCCGCCGCCCGATGTACGTTGATGGTGGTTGGCGGACTCCTGGTGCTGGCACCCTTGTTCGGATCCCAATGGAGGCTGTCTCGGATCGAGGCGTTTTATGCAGAACGAGGCGAGGGATCCCGGCTTCCGGACGAATTGAAGAGTCATCCATTCTCGCATTACGAATGGAGTTGTCTCGGGGTGGGTGTGGTCCTAATCGGGATCGGGGCAGTCGTCCGGCGGGAAGGCAAAGCCGCTAAACGTTGAACGCCGAAGGCGGTTGTAAGGAATCGGGCGGCTTCTCCACTCACCTGCGTATGACACGACGATTCTTTCTGGCGACACTGACTGCGGGACTGGGCTGGATGACGCTTCGCGCTGACGGAACCAATCTGCTGAACCTCGCACCCAGCGGTCTCGCCCTCCAGGGGTATGATCCCGTGGCCTATTTCACGGTCCAGGCGGCCGTCAAGGGCCGTCCCGAGTTCACCAGCACGTTTCAGGGTGCCACCTACCGGTTCCGGTCCGAAAAGAACAAGGCCGCCTTTGATGCAGAACCCGGGCGTTATGCGCCGCAGTTTGGAGGATATTGCGCCTACGGTGTGTCGCGCGGAAAGCTGGTGAGCATCGACCCGGAGGCGTTTCAGGTCGTGGAGGGAAGGCTTCTGCTGCAGTACAGCAAGGGTGTCCGGGACGATTTCAACAAGGACACGGCCGGGAATCTTCGCAAGGCGGATGCCCAGTGGCCGCAGCTGGTGGAGAAGAAGGGTAAGTAAGTCGGACGAATACGGGAACCACGACCATGAATACCTCCGCCTACCGCCCGTTTGCCAATGTTGCCGAACGCGAGCACGCCGACACGGAGTCGCACCTGACCCGCCGGGAATTGCTGGCGAGCTGGATGTTTCGGTGCATCGCCGCGGGAATCATGCTGGAGACATTGTTCTTCAAGTTCACTGGGGCCCCGGAGTCGGTGTGGATTTTCACCAAGATGAACATGGAAGCCTGGGGCCGATACGGGCAGGGCCTGTGGGAGCTCACGGCCGCCCTCCTGCTGCTGTGGCCTCGGACGGTCTGGCTCGGGGCGCTCCTGACCCTGGGAGCCATGGGAGCGGCCATTCTCAGCCACATTGCCGTCCTCGGCATCGCTATCCAGGGGGACCATGGGCTGTTGTTCGGCATGGGATGCACCACGTTCGTTGCGGCGATGTCGACGCTCTGGATGCACCAGCGGTCGATCCCCTACATCACGCCGTTGAACGACTGGCCCAACTGAGGTGGGGCCGATGTCGAATCCTCACCGCCAAGGATCCTGGAACTCATCCATGAGTGTTATCGAAGCCGTTCGTGCGACCTGGCTCGCGGTGGGAGTGCATGCCCTGTTGGGTTTGGCATTTGCCGGTGCCTTTCTGTCGGCGGGACTTCCCCGAGTGGACCCGGCGGCTCGGGGTGCCGGATTTGGATTCCGACTGCTGATCCTTCCCGGGGTGGTGGCGCTTTGGCCCCTGATGGCGTGGAGATGGTGGAGATCGATCCAGCGTCGTGAGCCTCCCCAGCCGTCTGCGCCGGATGGATGGGCCCGAGCGGAGGATTTGCGCCGATGGCATCGGACGGTGTGGACCCTTCTGGCGGTGACCGGACCCGTGGTCCTGGCGATTTCCTTGGCGTGGCGCCCAACGTCCCGCGTGACCTCCGGCCTCCCCGTTTTGAATCCGGCGCCCTCCCAGCATCGGGTCCCGGCGTCCGGTCAATAATCCCAGTTTCACCCCACATGTCTGCCACTTATCGGGCCGTTGACTGGAATCGCCAAAAACGGGTTTACGATGTCACCCTGCTGACGTTTTTGAGTGCCGGGCTGATCTCCTTTGCTGGCGTGGCCTGGTGGCGCTCACCGGATTTTACAGTCGAGACGGTGCTCATCCGGTCCACGGCCGTGGCGGCGTTGCTGCTGCTGCACGTCATCCTCGCGATCGGGCCGCTGTCCCGGTTGGAGCCCCGATTCCTGCCACTACTGTACAACCGTCGACACCTGGGCGTTACCCTGTTCGTTCTGGCGCTTACTCACGGCGCGCTGGTGGTGGTGCAGTTCCACGCGCTAGGCAATGTGAACCCGCTTGTCAGCGTCTTCACCGCCTATGCGTCGGATTACCGGCTGACGGTTGGTGGTGTCTGGCAGCCGCAACACGTTCCCTTCGAGATTTTCGGGGCGTTGGCGCTGGGGATTCTGTTTCTCATGGCGGCGACCAGCCATGACTTCTGGTTGCGTCAATTGGGGGCTGCCGTGTGGAAGCTCCTTCATTTCGGAGTCTACCTGGCCTATGGGCTGATCCTGGTCCACGTCGGCTTCGGAGTCCTTCAAAGCGAGCACCACGCCGTGTACCCGGTTGTGCTGGGGCTGGGATTCCTTGGACTGACCGGGCTTCATTGTGCGGCGGCCCGACAAGAGCGCGCGACGGATCGGCAGCGGAATGCAGCGGGACCCGGTCCGTCGGGTTTTCTTCGGGCGTGCCCGGCAGATGCCGTCCGGGAAGGCCGCGGAACGGTGGCCGTTTGCGATGGGCGTCGCATCGCCCTGTTCCGTCATCAGGGAGTCATTCATGCCACATCGAATGTCTGCCGCCATCAGGGGGGGCCGGTGGGGGAGGGACGGATTGTGGACGGCTGCATCACCTGCCCATGGCATGGCTGGAACTATCGGCCCGAGGACGGATGCAGCCCGCCGCCGTTCACCGAAGTGCTTCCCACGTATGAAACCCGGATCATTGGCGGTGACGTGTGGGTGGGCGCCGAGACTCGACATGCGTTCACCCCTTCGATGCACCCATGAACGATGAATTCTACATCGGGTATTTGGACCGGTGCCCGACCGGCCTGGCGTCTGCCTTGCGCCGGTGGGTCGGTGGATTGGGATTCCTTAGTGTCCTCCTGCTCGGGGGCGTCGCGGCGTTCCAGGGGCCGGCGGAACCGGGTCAATTCGAGTACGGGATCCAGCGGACCTTTGAGGGAGTCCTGCTGGAACGGCCCCTCCCGATGCTGCGCGTTCCCTCGGACGCGCGAGGCGAGCGAACCTACCTGTTGGTGGGATCCGGAAAATTCGGTCTTTCACCCGAAGCCCGGCGCCTGCATGGGAGGCGGGTTCGCGTCCACGGTTCGATCATTCAGAAGGGCAGCGTCGCAATGATCGAGTGGGCGGGTGGCGAACCCATCGAGAGTCTGCCAGGCCCACCTTCCCAAAGACTGGATCCCGGGAACGAAGTGATCGGGCCGGTGGAGTTGGTCGGCGAACTCGTGGACACCAAATGCTATCTGGGGGTCATGCGACCGGCGACCGGCAAAGTTCACCGCGGTTGCGCCGCCCGGTGCCTGAGCGGAGGGGTGCCACCGGGACTCCTGGTTCGAACAACGAGCGACGAGGCCACCGTGGTTCTGTTGGTGCCGGCCGAAGGTTCCGGGTGGGCCGTGAACCCCGAGTGGGCGGCGAGGACGGTCCGTATGGGCGGTGTCCTGAGCCTGCGCGATGGCCTGCCGATCCTGGCCGTTCAACGTCAGGACCTGCTGGACGATCGTTGAGGGAGTCTGAAACGTTTACGGGTTGACCGGTTTGGGCAGGGCCGCCTGGTAGTCCGCGGCGCTCACCTTTTTTCGTTCCTGGGTAAACACAAAGGTGCCGCGTTTGTTCCCCACGATGATGTCCGGAAGCGAGTCTCCATTGATGTCACGGGCCACCACCTGGGTGCCGACTCCGGAAAGATCATCAATGCGGAAGGGAATGAATTCAGCCGTGTTTCCGGGGCCGCGGACCAGCTTCCACCAGTAAAGGACGGGGGCGGCACCGGGCTCGGGATCGCCGGCAGGGCCATGGGCCCAGAACCGCTTGCCAGTCACGATGTCTTTGAGACCGTCGCCGTCGATGTCGATCAGGTCAATGGCATGGAGCTGTGAGAACTTCACGCCGTAGCGGTTCTCATTGGGCTCCTTGTTCATGAAGGTATGCTCCTTGAAGGTAATCTCGTTGCCGTTCCGCACCTGCTCGTACCAGGCGAGGCCGTAGCCATGCGCGGCCAGGCTGGAAATGACATCGTTGAGTCCGTCGCCGTTGACGTCGTAGGCGTACATCTGCGATCCGCCGGTGCCGAAGGCAAACTTGTGGAAGGTCCAGACCGGGTCGCCGGCCAGCGAAGCCGGTTGTTCCCACCAACCATCCTTTTCCAACAGGTCCATCCGGCGGTCGCCATTGACATCCCCAATGCCCATGCCGTGGGTGAACTTGTGGTAGTTATTGTTGGGGGAAAGGCTGTGCCACTTCCAGAGCGCCGTCGGATTGGCCGGATCCGGACTGGCCCACCCGTAGCTTCCGCGGGAGGCACAGACAATCTCCGGCTTGCCGTCCCCGGTCAGGTCGGTGAATGCCGGCGATTCATTGTCCGTCACTTCGATGGCCACGTGTTCCTTCCACAGGCCGTCTCCCCCCTTGGGGTTTTCGTACCAGGAGGATTTCTCACCCGGGAATCCCAGGATGAGGATGTCGTCCCAGCCGTCACCATTGATGTCGGAGGTAAAGGCGAGGAAGTTTTTGGAGTAGGTGTTGTTCTTTCCGAGGGCCCCTTCGAAGCCGGGAACGGTGGCCTCGGTCCCGTCGTCCTTCTTGAGTTTGAAGGACTCGGTGGCTGGCGCGTAGGGGTGGCGCTGTTTGAAATCGGGTCCGGCCCACCAGAACGGGCCATAGACGATGTCCTTCACGCCGTCGTGATTGAAATCGCCGGCATTGGCGCCCTCGGCCCAAAACTGATCGGTCAGCTGTTTCTTCTGAAAGGTTACGAGAGCCGGGGAGGCGGCCTGGAGGGCGCCCGCCAGCAGCGCGGCAGAAGCCAGGCAGCCGACAACAGGACGAGAGGAACGCGAGTGCATGACCTTGTTTCGGGGACGGCGGCGTCGGGGTCAAGCGACAATGGCCCTCAGAGCAGATCGTCCACGCGAACCGGCGTCCATTGGCCC
>JBGAPN010000143.1:0-12610 GCA_044221235.1 Limisphaerales bacterium | reverse complement strand
TGACTACCATCGCGGACTTTGCGTTTTATGGTTGCACGGGCTTGGTCAGCATTAGTATCCCCAGCCGCGTCAGCACCATCGCGGACTTTGCGTTTTATGGTTGCACGCGCCTTGCCAGCGTCGCCATTCCCAACGGTGCCACGACCATCGGCACCGGGGCATTTAGTAGTTGCGTGAGCTTGTCCAGTATCATTATTCCCAACAGCGTCAACTACATCAGGCCAGAGGCGTTCTCGGGCTGCAGCGGCCTGCGCAGCGTCTATTTCCAAGGAGATGCCGCCTATGTTGTAATGTCTAATTGGGGAGTGTTCTCTGGAGCCGATGATGTGATCGTCTATTACTTACGGGGTACCACCGGCTGGGGCGCAACCTACGCTGATCGTCCGACCGCGGTATGGTCGTCTCCAGTAATCTTGAGCAACAGTCCCAGTTTTGGGTTGGGTGCCGACGGATTCGGCTTTCTCATTTCCTGGGCCCCGAATGCTTCTGTCGTAGTGGAGGCCACCGCAGGCCTGGACTCTCCTGTCTGGACTCCCTTGAGAACAAAGACCCTCACCGGCGGCACGGCCTTTTTCAGTGATCCGCAGTGGACGAATTATCCCAATCGTTTCTACCGCATTAGGACACAGTGAGCGACTGATCGGAGAAAGGCCGAGGCCGAGCGCCTTTCGGCATTCAACGTTGATTTTGCACGGTAAGGTTTGAGCCCCGAAAGGGCATCCTTTATCAAGTGGCGATCGGCCAACGCCGGCAAAGCGCCGAAGTCGCTCAACGAGTTCCTGGATGCCGCACGGTCGTTCCTAGGCTGGATGCATCAGGTTGGCCGAATTGCCGGCAATCCCCTGCTGAGTATCAGTAAGGTGGAAACCCGGGGGTGGGAGAGGCGTTCCCGACGATCCTTCACGCTGGGGGAGTTGAAGCGACTCCCTGAAGTCGCCGGACCATGTCGAGCGGCCTATGTGGTCGCATCCTACACGGGACTGCGACGCAATGAGCTGGCGAACCTGCTGGTGGCCGATGTGCGATTGTCGGAGCCGTTCCCGTTCCTGATGGTCCGGTCTTCGACCACCAAGAATCGGAAGTCGGCCCGGATCGAGCTGCATCCGGATGTCCTTGCAGTGCTCCAGGAACTGATCCCGGCAGGGACGCCGACTCATCGCCGGGTGTTTCAACGCCTTCCCACGATGGAAGAACTCAAAGCGGACGAAGCCGCGGCGGGAATTCCGTTCATCGACGAGTGCGGGCGACGGGCGGACTTCCACGTTCCGGCACACGTCCACGACGCTAACCGGTCAGAGTCTCGGAACTTGGGAGTTGGAGCTTGGGAGGATTGGCCTCCCGCGTTTCCGGTGCGGGAGCCCCTCCGTCACTCCAACATCTTGCCGGGATTCAGAATGCCGGCGGGATCGAGGACCCGGCGTAGCTCCCGCATGACGCGCATCTGGGCGTCGCCGGCGAACTTGGGCAGGAAATCCTTCTTGGCCACCCCCACACCGTGTTCGCCGGTGATGGTTCCCCCCAACCGGATGGCCTCGTCGAAGATCTCACGAAACGCGGCATGGACCCGCTCCATTTCCTCGTGGTTGCGCTCGTCGGTGAGGAAGGTGGGATGAAGGTTGCCATCGCCCATGTGTCCGAAGGTGCCCACGCGGAGGTTGTACTTCCGGGCAATCTGCTCGACGAAGCGGACCATGTGGGCCAGTTCGCTGCGGGGCACGGTGGCGTCCTCGAGGATGGTGGTGGGTGCCACGCGGGCCAACGCGCTGAAGGCACTGCGCCGGGCGCTGGCCAGCTTGTTGGCCTCAGCTTCGTCCTGGGCGACCCGCACTTCCCGGCAGCCGTTCTTGCGCGCCGTGGCTTCCATGATCTTGGCCTCATCGTCCACCTGGGCGGGATGGCCGTCGGTTTCCATCAGCAGCAACGCCTCACAATCGGTGGGCAGCCCGATGTTTGCATAGTCCTCCACGCAGCGGATGGTGGTCCGGTCCAGGAATTCCAGGGTGCAGGGAATGATCTGGGCGGCGATGAGGTCGCTGACCGTCTGAGCCGCGGCATCCATCGCGCGGCATCGAAGGTGGCGACGAGGGGATCTTCTTGGCGGCGGGCTTCGGGATGAGTTTCAGCAGGACCTGGGTGATGACCCCGAGGGTTCCTTCGCTGCCCACAAACAGATCCTTCACCGAATAGCCGGCCACGTCTTTCACGCATTTGTTGCCGGTGCGCAGGATCTCTCCATTGGGCAGGACCACTTCCAGGCCCATGACGTAGTTTCGGGTGATCCCGTACTTTGAGTCCGCGCAGACCGCCGGAGTTTTCCGCCACGTTCCCGCCGATGGTGGAAATCTTCATCGATCCGGGATCGGGTGGATAGAACAGGCCCACGGCGGCGGCGGCCTCGGCAACCTGGAGAGTGGTCACGCCCGGTTCGACCAACATGGTCAGATTGGCACGGTCCACCTCCAGAATCCGGTTCATCTGGACGGTGCAAAGGACCAGGCAACCGGGAGTCGGAAGACTCCCGCCACTGAGCCGGTGCCGGAACCACGGGTGACCACCGGGATCCGTTCCCGGGTGGCGATCTCGAGAACGGCCACCACGTCGGCGGCCGATTTCGCGAACACGACCGCGCCGGGCATCTGGGACATGGCGGCCGTGCCGTCGAAGGAGTAGGGAATCAAGTCCTCGGTCTGCGTCAGAACGGAGGAGCCTCCGATCCGGGTGCGGAGTTCGGCGAGAATGGGGTCGGCCAGCGGCATCGGCCCGAGCCTGCCGAGCGTTGGCCGGAAGGGTCAACTGGAAGTAAGTCCGGTGCCCAAAACAATCCGGGAGTGCGACGCTGAAGGTTTTCTAATCAACGATCGGGAACCCCTCCCGACGCGCGGCGTCGGTGAGCCGCTGATCGGCCGACAGGAACGGAAGAGTGTGGGGATCGTGCTGTTTCCGCGACCCATGCTGCCGCGAGTTGCTATGAGTCCGTCAGCCACCGGCCATGGCGCCCACAATCAGGAAGGGTTCGAGCCCCTGGAGGACGGATTCTGGCAGGGCGGCGTCGGGCGGATCATGAGACAGGTCCTGGCCGCAGGCGAAAAACCGGATGAAGGGGCGTCGACGCCGGGTCTGCGGATCGCGGGTGGTGCCGCGCAACGCGGGATATTGGCGTTCCAAGGCATCCAGTACGCCTTGCTGCGTCGGATTGTCGTCCACCGCCAGCAACACCTCGCCGTCCACCCGCGCCAGCGTGCGCAGATGATACGGCAGCGCGACCCGGATCATGGAAGCGTCTGGGCTTCGACGGACAGCACGGCCGGAAGGTCTCGGACGATCGCGGTCCACGTGTCCCCGGAATCAGCGGAGGCATAGACCTGACCTCCGGTGGTCCCGAAATAAATGCCGCAGGACTCCAAGGAGTCGACCGACATGGCGCCCCGGAGCACATTGACGTAACAGTGGGCCTGGGGCAGTCCCTCGGTCAGGGGTTCCCATTCGTTGCCGCCCTTGCGACTCCGGTAAACCCGAAGCTTTCCCTCGGGCGGATAATGCTCGGAGTCGCTCTTGATGGGCACGACATAGACGGTGTCGGGCTCATGGGAGTGGACCGCAATGGGAAAGCCGAAATCGGTGGGAAGGTTGCCGCTGATCTCCCGCCACGATTCACCGGCATCATCCGTACGAAGGACGTCCCAATGTTTCTGCATGAACAATACATCCGGCCGGGCCCGATTCATTGCGATGCGGTGGACACAATGTCCCACTTCCGCCGTGGGGTCGGGGAGTTCGTAGGCTGACTTCAACCCGTGGGTGATCGCCTTCCAATGCTGTCCACCATCATCCGTCCGAAACACGCCCCCCGCAGAGATCGCCACATACATCCGGCCCGGCCGGGTGGGATCCAGCACGATGGTGTGAAGGCCCATTCCACCGGCACCGGGCTGCCAAAGGTTCCCCTTGCATTGGGTGCGGAGTCCCGGGAGTTCCTCCCACGTTTGACCGGCATCGCGGGTGACAAACAACGCGGCATCCTCCGCCCCGGCATAGACGACGTCCGGGTTGTCGAGCGACGGCTCAAGATGCCAGATCCGCTTGAACTCCCAGGGGTGCTGGGTGCCGTCATACCATTGGTGGGTTCCAGGCACTCCGGCGTAGGCAAACTGGTTGCCCACCGTCTCCCAGGTTTTTCCGCCGTCCTTGGACCGCTGCATGACCTGGCCAAACCAGCCGCTGGTCTGGGATGCGTACAAGCGGTCCGGATCTGCGGGTGATCCCTTCAGGTGATAAATTTCCCAACCCGCAAAATGAGGTCCGGACACCTCCCAGGTCTTGCGTGTGGCGTCGGATTCCAGGATGAACGCACCTTTGCGCGTTCCCACCAGCAGTCGGATTCGTTTCATGGACAGGGGACCCGCAGCCCACGCCTGGGGAAATGGCCTGGCGGAGCCGGGGTGGAGGGAAGTCAACTCCGGCCATTTGCGGAAGTCGACTTTAATGACGATTAGCGAAGGATCATGGCTGAACGGGCCGGCAACAGGATGGTGACTTGCCCCTCGCGGACCGTGGCTTCGAGTCCGGGAATCAGGATGTCCCGAAGAAGCTCACCGTCCCGCCATCCTGCAGAGGCCACTGGAATCTGGAGACTGGCAGGCTCCTTCCCCGTATTGAAGGCCACCAACGTGCGATCCCGGGACCCGATCCGTGCAAAGGCATAGGTGAACTCGGAGACGCTCAACTGGACCAACCGGCCGCGTCGGAGGGATTCGGTCTGTTGTCGGAGTCGCGCGACCCGCTGCACCTGGTTCCAGACCTGGTTCTCTGCGGCTGTCCGACCCAAGGTGGAGAAGGCATCGCGCGAATCCCCGGGAAAACCGCCGGGAAAATCACGCCGGTTGTCGGGATCGCCCCCTCCGGGCAGGCCAATTTCGTCTCCGTAATACAGGAGCGGGATCCCGCGGCTGGTCAGGATGAAGGTCAGGGCCAGTCCGAGGCCGGTGGGATCCGCCCCCGGGACATTCATGAATCGATCCACATCGTGCAGGCCGGCAAACGTTACCAGTCGATCCGGGTTCTCGTAGATGTGGTCGCGGGCGAGTTGTTCGGCGAGCGGCTTGATGGCCTTGCCCTCGCCAAAGGTCTCCCGGATGCGGTAATAGAGGGGGAAGTCAAACAGGGTGTCGATTCCGGAGTCCACACCGTCGAAACGCGCGTGTCCCGATTGGTAAAACGCCACCTTGGTGGTGTCACCGTCGAGCACCTCACCGAGCAGATTGAGCTGGGGATACTGACGCTTCAGTGCTGCCGACCAGTCCCGCCAGAAGGTCCTCGGCACGTAGGGCAGGGTGTCCTGGCGGACGCCGTCAATCCCGGTTATGCCTACCCACCAGACCGCGTTTTGAATGAGGTAACGACGGCATTCGGGATCGTCCTGGTTGAGATCCGGCAGCAGGTTGATGAACCACCCATCTAGGGTGCTTCGGCGAAGTTCAGGCGAAGCGTGCGGGTTCGGGATGGTCCACGTCTGCCAGCGGTTCTCGAGGTGTTCCGACGCCGTTCCGTGGAACCAGGTGGGCGTCGGCGGATTCCGGGCCCACGGATGGTAGGGACTCACGTGATTGGCCACCTGGTCCTGCACCACCTTGAGTCCCAGCGCATGGGCGGCGTCGACCAGTTCGCGCAGGGTCGCAAGGTCTCCGAGGTGTTCGTCGACCCCGTAGAAATCAATCGCGCCATAGCCATGATAGTCGGTGATGGGCTGGCCGCCGACCGGGTCGAGTTTGTTTTCCAGGTTGTATTTCTCCCGCTCGTTCAGCCCGTCGTGATTGTCGTACCAGGGATTCAGCCACAGCGTGGTGACTCCGAGGTCCTTGAAATAGGGAAGGTGCTGGAGGATGCCCCGGAGGTCGCCGCCGTGGTAATAACGCGGTCTGTCGCGGTCCACGAGCCCGGGTGATTTCGGCGGACGATCGTTGGCGGGGTCTCCATTGGCGAAACGGTCCGGTAGGATGAGATAAACGACGTCATCCGGCCCAAAGCCCTGGAACCGGCCGGCGGCAGGCAGTGGCGTCAGGATTTCGAAGGGCGCGTTCGCCGATCCCTGCTCGGTGACCAGCCGCAGTTGATGAACTCCGGTCCGGGCGGTCTTGGAGATCTGGAGGTCGGCGAACGCATGCGTCCCGGCGGCGTTCACCATGGTGCGGCCGACGCGGATTCCATGGTCCCCTTCGAGCCTCGCTCCGGCCAGGTTCTGTCCGGTGACGAGGACGCGAACCGGACTGATGGAATGTCCGGGCCACCACGACGGCGGCTCCACGTTCTGCACGACGGGTTGGGCCGCCTCGACCGACAGGATCGCGGGGACAATTCCGGACAGGAATCGAAGGAGCGGACGCATGGGGTGGGACGGAAAATGTTAGGTGGATCCGTCCGGTTGGTACTCCACGCGTCGGACCAGCAGGGCGGCGATGCCCATGAGGGCGCCGCCGAGGGCCACCGCGTAGACCGAATGGTTTCCGAAGACGTATTCCACGAGCGGCCCGGAGCCCAGGGCAACCCCCACTTGGGGAATGACGATGAAGAAATTGAACACGCCCATGTAGGTGCCCATTTTCTCCTCGGGCAGTGCGCCGGCGAGCATCGCGTAGGGCATGGCCAGGATGCAGGCCCAGGCGACACCGACGCCCGCCATGGAGGCAAACAGGGCGTACTTGTTGCGGATCACCAGCACGGATAACAGGCCGGCGGCTCCACACAGCAGCCCGATCATGTGGAGGATTTTTGGGGACACTTTCCGAACCAGACCGATCAGAATGAAGGCCATGGCGAGGGCAACACCGTTGTAAACGGAGAAGCAGACTCCGCCCCACGCCGTGCCTTCCCGGTAGAGTGCGGTCCCTGCGTCCGTGGCGCCGAACACATGGCGCGCAATCGCGGGGCCAAAGTAGGTCCACATGCAGAAGAGTCCTCCCCAGGTGAACAACTGCACCCACGCCAGTTGCCGCATGCGACGGGGCATGGCTCCGATGCAGTGCAGAATCTCACTGACATTCCGGCCCAAGCCGGCGGTTTCCTCCTTCATCCGCTCAAAGTCCCCACGGTCCTCCGGCGGATACTCCCGGGTGGTCAGGATCGTCACCAGCACGCAGACGAACAGCACGGCAGCCCCGATGTAAAAGGCCAGTTGCACCGACCGGGGAATCCGGCCCGCACCGCCCGGCGCATCCTGGACCCCAAACCAGTGGGAGAGCATCCAGGGAAGGGAGGAGGAAACCACGGCACCGAGCCCAATCAGGACGGTCTGCACCGAGAAACCCACCGGCCGCTGCGCTTCCGGGAGCATGTCGGCGACGAAGGCTCGGAAGGGCTCCATGGTGATGTTGATCGAAGCATCCAGAATCCAGAGAAGGCCGACAGCCATCCACAGGGCCGCCGAGTTCGGCATGGCGACGAGGGCAAGGGTTGACAGGATGGCTCCAGCGAGAAAGTAGGGCTTGCGGCGACCGAGAGCATTCCAGGTCCGGTCGCTCATGTGACCCACGATGGGTTGCACCAGCAGCCCGGTCAGGGGCGCGGCAATCCAGAGCAGGGCGAGTTCGCTTTCCTTGGCCCGACTCATGTTCGCCATTTGAAGGCCCCAGCCAAACTGGATGCCCATGAAGCCGAAGCTGAGTTGCCAGACCTTGAGGAACGATAGACGCGGCTTTTCCATGGGAGGCAGATCAGGGTGCGTGGAACGGCGTCATGGTGCCCTGAAGTCCGAGGGCGGCAAGCGCGCAGGGAGCGGCGGAAATTCGCCGCGCACACCCCGGCTTTATTCATGCAGGCGTCGGAACTAGCCTGGGTCCGTGCGCTTCTATTTGTGCTTGTGGATGGGGATTGGATTGGGCATCGCAGGAAGCCCGGGCGTTGCTGCCGAGATCCGGGCGGCGCGTTCGGTGCATCTCGGCTATCCCGCGCCGGAGGGTAACCTCTTCTATACCGAGATGGTCATCGATGACTCGGTCAATGGGAGCTACTTCATGGCGTGTGGATGGAACACGGGATATTTTGGCCTCCAACAGCTCGACCGACCCGACGACAAGGTGGTCATCTTCTCTGTTTGGGATCCCACCAACGGAGATGATCCCTCGGTCGTGAAGACCGAAGATCGGGTGGAACTCCTGTTTGAAGGCGAAGGCGTGCGGATCCGTCGGTTCGGCGGCGAGGGAACCGGCGGCCAGTGCATGGCCCCGTTTCCGTGGAAGACCGGACAGACCAACCGGTTTTTGATTCAGGGAGAAGTGCAGGAAAAGAAAACGGCCTACACGGCCTGGGTGGGTCGACCGGACGGAGTCGGCTGGTGGAAGCTGGCCACCTTCCGCACCCGCACGGGCGGGAAACCGCTCTCCGGATATTACTCGTTTGTGGAGGATTTCCGGCGCGACGGGGCCAGCGCCGGCGAGGTCCGGCGTGCCCATTTTGGGAACGGCTGGGTTCGGTCCGGTGCTGGCGACTGGGTGTCGCTCACCCGGGCCCGTTTCACCGCGTCCGGCGCCGAATGGGAAGCCAAGGAAACCATCAATGCCGGCCTTGAAGACGGTTGGTTTTTCCTGGCGACGGGGGGTGATACGCGACAGACCGTTGAACTGCGAACGGTGTTGAGCCGCCCGCTGCGTTCGGTGTCGCTTCCCGAAGGACTAGGGACGGTGACGGGCCGGTAGGAAGGTCGAATCCGTGCCAACGCTCCGGGCGGATTTGCCTACGGACCCGGCTTGCGGGCGCGGTATTCGCTGGGCCTCCAGCCGGTCCATTTCTTGAACGTGTTGGAAAACACAAACGGGTTGGCGTAGCCGACCGCCGTGGCGATGACCTCCAGTTTGTCGTCGGTCTCGGTCAACAGATTGGCGGCATGGCGCAGGCGGAGGTAGGTGACCTGCTGCATCGGAGTCCGGCCAATCTGCTGGCGGCACAGGCGTCGCAGGTGTTCGCCTGAACAGTGGGCGCGCCGGGCGAGGTCGGTCAGCGTCCAATCGTTTCCAGGACGCTCGGCGACCGCCTCCCAGAGCCGGGCCAACCGGTCCTCCAAATGCCACGGCTGGGCAAAGCGGGTGACATAGCTGCGGATCAATTCCACCCAATGGTGCAGGGCCGACGGTTGGTTGCCGCCCCGGACCTCAAAGTACAATCCCTCGATCGCCGCCCGAACCGGTTCGGCGGGAAACCGGGCCAGGACCGGCGCCGAGGCATTGATCAGGGGACCATGTCCGGAATGCGCGTCGTAACGAACCCAGGCAAAACCCCAGTGCTGACGCGGAATGGCATGAAAGGCGTGCAAGACATGGGGCGGCGCGAGGCACGCCATGCCGGCGGTGCAGCGTTGCCAACGACCATCGAGAAGGATCCGTCCCTCGCCGGAGAAGCAGGCCAGGAAATAGGCGCCCGGAAGATCCGTCCGCACCATGGTGTAGGGAGCCACGGCATCCGCGAGTCCCACATGCGCGATCCCGTGGGGAACCAGCGCCGGGCAATCCGAGGCGCGAACGATGCGCTCGTTCGTCTCGGGACCCACCAGGTGAGTTTCTACCAGCACCGGATGCTTCATGTGCAGGACGGCGGAGTGATGGAGGACATCATCGGATGAAGTCTGGAAAATGACAAACCCCGGAGCGCTCCTTCGCCGTGGTTTGAGGTTTCTGCAATTTCCGCTTGTGATTTTCGGAGTTCATCCGCTTATCGCGAATTGTGCAGTGCATTTCGGGCTGCTGCGGCCGGATTCGACTCCGGTCCGGCGCGTTGCTGATGGTCCTCGGGCTGGGGTTGTGGATGTCGTCCGTCCTCGGCGCAGACCATTGGCCGGAGATCCAACAACGGGGTGTGCTGCGGTGGGGCAACGACGCGGAGGGCGGTGCCCCCTATGCCTCCGCGGATCCCAAGGACCCGGACCGACTGGTCGGATTTGAGGTGGATTTTGCGGACGCTCTTGCGGGTCGCCTCGGATTGAAGTCGGAGTTTGTGCAAAACAACTGGGACCTGCTGATCCCGGCCCTCGCGGATGGCTCCAAGTTCGACGTGATCATTGCCGCCCTGGAACGGACGCCGGAGAACCTCGCCAAGGTGTCCATGAGCCGCCCCTATTTCGTGTACGGCCAGCAATTGGTGGTGAAGGCGGGAACGACCGACATTCACTCGCTGGCGGACCTCCGGGGCAAGTCGGTGGGCGTCCTCTCCGCGTCCGCATCGCACCGGATTGCCGAGGAAGCCGGCGGGATCGACGTGCGCATCTACCCGGACAATGTGAACTATTTCAGCGAGGTCGCCGTGGGACGGATTGATGCGGTGCTGGTGGATACGCCCATCGCCCGGCTCAACTTGGAACGCAATCACGCGCTGGCGCCGGCTGGTCCCCCCTTCGAGATGGGCTTCTATGCCGTCGCGGTGCGGAAGGAGGATCCTCAGTTGCTGGAACAGGTGGACAAGGCCATCGAAGCCCTGATCGCTGATGGGACGCTTCGTCGCATCTATGAGGCGCACGGGCAATGGGATCGCACCCAGGACGCCTTGTTGAACTGGAAGGACGACGGGACTCGTGGGGGCGAGGTGGTGTCCGTGTGGCAGAACTGGCGGATCTACCTGCCGCTGCTGTTGAAGGCCTCGGTGACCACCATCTGGGTGACCTGCGCCGGCATGGTCGTGGCGGTGGTGTGGGGACTTGGGCTGGCCCTGGCCCGGCTGTTTGGCCCGGCGCCCTTCCGCTGGCTGGCGGTGGCCTACATCGAGGTGTTCCGGGGAACCCCGCTTCTGCTGCAGATCTATTTCATCTACTTCGGCCTCGCGCAGCAGGTGGGGCTGCGCCTGACCGCTGGCATGGCCGCGGTCCTGGCCCTGGGCTTGAACTACGCCGCGAACGAGGCTGAGAACTACCGGGGCGGCATCCAAGGCGTGCCGCGGGGACAGATGGACGCCGCCCTGGCGCTGGGCATGAGCCGTGGGTTGGCGCTGCGGCGCGTCATTCTGCCACAGGCCCTGCGCTTGTGCCTGCCCAGCGTCACCAATGACTTCATCGCCATGTTCAAGGACTCCTCCATCGTCTCGGTCATCGCGCTGGTGGAACTCACCAAGGAATACCAGATCCGTGCCATTGCGACCGGCGATTACATCGGACTCGGGCTCATGACGGCCGGGATCTATTTCGGAATCAGCTACGCGGCCTCGCTGGGTGCGCGTCAATTGGAACGGAGGTTGCACCGTGATTCGCGTTGAACAGCTCCACAAGCAGTTTGCAGGACGTCGGGTGCTCGACGCCGTCGACCATGTTCAGGCTGCGGGTGAAAGTGTGGTGGTGCTCGGGGCCAGCGGCTGCGGCAAGACCACCTTCCTGCGCTGCCTCAACCTGCTGGAACAGGCGGATTCCGGTCGGATCACCCTCGGCGGTGTGGTCATCGACGGAGGTGGTGTTCCGGTGGCGGACCGTGCCCGCCAACTGCGTCTGAAGGCCGGAATGGTCTTCCAGCAATTTCACCTGTTTCCCCACCGCACCGCCTTGGAGAATGTGATGGAAGGGCCGCGGTTCGTGCTGGGCTGCAGCCTGGCCGAGGCTGAATCACGAGCGCACGAATTGTTCGCCAAGGTGGGTTTGTCCGGACACGAACAAAAATACCCCGACCAGTTGTCCGGCGGCCAGCAGCAGCGGGTGGCGATTGCCCGTGCGCTGGCGATGAAACCCGAGGTGCTGCTCTTGGACGAACCCACCAGCGCCCTGGATCCCCAGTTGCGCGAAGAGGTTCGTGCCGTCCTCAGGCAATTGGCGGAGGAGGGGATGACCATGCTGCTGGTCACCCACGATCTGCGATTGGCCCGGGAGGTCTCGGACCGGGTGGTCTTTTTCGACGAGGGGCGGATCGCGGAGTCGGCCCCGACCGCGGAGTTTTTTCGTTCACCGCAGCAGCCCCGGGCGCGCGACTTCCTTCGCTGGGTGGAAGGCGAATAAGCGGAACGGAGCGCCGGCCCGATCAACGCCGCAGCGAACTCCAGGGTTCCTGCGAACTCACATCGACCGCGAACGGCCCGGTGAACTCGGCCGGGGAGAGGATGGCGAGGATGACGGCGTCCTGTTGGCTCGAATTGAAAGTAGCATGCACCACTCCGCGCGGAATGTAGGCCACTTCTCCGGGTTTCAGGACCCGTTTTTCCCGCTCCACCCATTGTTCCACCTCGCCTTCCAGCACGTAGATGGCTTCCTCGAGCTCGGGATGAGTGTGAAAGTTGTGACCCTCACCCGCCGGCAGGACCGCACGGCACACCTGCAGGTCCTTGGCGCCGCAGACCTCCGCGCGACAGAGCCAGTAGTTGGTTCGCCCCTTGTAGTCCTCCTTGAGGGCCTCTGCAGGGGTGATGAAGCGATGGGACGGGGTGCTCATACGTAAAAGGAGGCGGCACCTATTTCTTGCGACCGAATTTTTTGGCGCCTGGGGCCTTTAGTCGCTTGAATTCCCGGGTCAGATTGGTGAGGGAGGCCTCCACACCCATGCGCTCGAGCGAGCTTGCGCCGACAAATCCCACGGCGTCGGTGTTCTGCAGCACACGCTCGGCATCGGCCGGGGTGTTGATCGGGCCGCCATGACACAGGAAGAAAATGTCGGGACGA
>JBGAPN010000142.1:0-11876 GCA_044221235.1 Limisphaerales bacterium | reverse complement strand
CCTCACCCTTCCCCCCAGAGTCGGCAGGGACTTTGGGGATGTTGAAGGAGAGTGTCACAACTCCCCCCAAGTCCCTCACCCCAGCTTCACCGTGCGCTTCAACCGGGCGCTGCGGACCGCGGCATCCACGATCTCCTGTCCGATCCGGCTGATCTTGAGGCTGACGGGTCCTTCCAGCGGTTCATCGTTCTCCAGGCAGTTCAGGAGGTATTGGACGGGATTCTGATGTGGCGCTTTGGGGGCCGGCGCCGGGATGCGGTGGGGCTTGGACTTGCGACGCGTCTGAACCGTCACGTAGTCGTCGTAGTCATAACTGCTCACCGTCCCGTCGGTTCCCAAAATGATGAAGCCGCACTTCGGCTGGGGCTGAATGATCCAAGGATCCGTAAAGGTGCCCCACCGGGTCTCAAACTTCGAGAGTCCATGGGCGTATCGGGCCACCACGATGCTGTGTTCGTCCACCTCCAGGCCCTCGGGCTCATCCACCGTCGCGGTGACCTCCATGGGGCGGCGTCCGCCCTGATACCACGTTCCCAGCGTGGTGCCATAACCGAGGTAGTCGAGCAGCGAGCCGCCGCCGTGCGCTTTCTTGTAGAACCAGGAATGGGGCTTCTCCCGCGCCACCTGCGCCGGCGTCTTTTCGTCCTTGTCGGCGCCGTGGAAGAGCGGACCCCGGTTGCCGCCCATGTGCCAGACGTTCAGGACGTCGCCAATGACACCGTCGGAAACCAGTTCGTGCGCCTTGCGATGCGACCCGACCCACTGGAGCGGCCAGTTGATCATCAGGGTCTGGCCGCGCTTCATGCATTTGACCATGGCATCGGCCTCCTTGAGGGAGGCTGCGAAGGGCTTCTCCACCATGATGTGTGGGCCGAAGGGCGCGACCTTCTTGACCCATTCGCCGTGTTTGGAGGCCGCGGGGCAGAGGATCACGACATCCGGCTGGGTCTTGGCAAGGCACTCGCGATAGTCGGTGTACGCGCAATGCCGGGGCACCAGGCCCTTGCGAATGGCCTCCTCCATCCGGGCCGGATTCTCGTCGCTGATGCCGACGATCTCGGCCTTGGGATGCTCATGGGCATAGCGAAGAAGGTCACCCATGTGGAAGTGGTCGAAATTGATCCCGGCAATTTTCCAGATGCGCTTTTTCATGACGGCGTTGCTGAGCCGTTAGGATCCCGGTTTCGGGAGAAAAGTTCAAAGCGCAAATCGAGCGTCTCATCGGGCAACACGACAGCGCGGTGAATTGCGGGCGTTGCACGCCTCACGCATCCATCGCAGCGCCGCCGAGAGGTCGGCTTCCTCCCGAAGCCAGATACTGACCCAAGCCGACCTGCCCAAAACGTGGTGGGGATGGACGGAGTTCGATCCGACTGCAGCTGCGGCCTGTGCGGGACCAAGCCGGATATCCAGCAGCCCATTACCGTGAAGATGGGCGAACTCACGGCCCTCGATTCGAAACTCAATGCCGCCCCGACGGTGGACGGCCCGATCCACACCCGACCATTGGCGCACCCGGCTCTCCAACGTCTCCATCAAATCCAGTCGACGTCGATGAAACAGCGCTGTCCAGGCGACCAGGCCGGCATCGAACACCTGCGGGGCCAGGGGAATCCGCGCCAGCCCACCCAACCGACGGACGACAACGTTGAACATCGCCTTTTTGTCAGGGTTCCTTGGCCTCCGCGAGAGCCTTCACATGGCGCATCACCCGAAGATGCACCTCCCGGAAGATGTCCTGGGTCCAGGCGTCGAAATACCAAGCCGGCCGCACATTCAAGGTATACCACGTCCGACCCACCAGTGTGGTCGTGCCGTCGCCATTGTCCTTCAGCTCAAACTCACCCCGATGGGGCTGGAGGTGGCCCATGAGTTCAGGGTCCTGGGGAATGGTCACAATATCGAAGGTCAGTATGCGATTTCGCTCCAATCGGGCGACGGTCTCGCCGAAGACGGCACCACCGCTAAAACGGCATTCCCGGGATGCGCCGACGGCTTCGCCGCCGCCCGTGGTGGACACGGGATAGGGAAGTCCGAGCCGGAACAACCAATAGGCCGGCGGCTCCTGGATCGCGGGAAACGAGATTACATGTGGCCAGACCTGCGCGGTGGGGACTTGGATGATCATGGTATCGGTCACCACACCGGAATGGGGCCGCCTTCCCATGATCTCCCCGATCACCAGTAATCCAAGGGCCGGCAGGACGGACATCCGGAGCTTGCCATTTCTGCGGCAAAACCACAGGCGACCCAGCGATGCGCCGGTCAGGACGCCGATATAGATCAGGGGCGAAGCGATGATCAGACAGATCAATCCTTCGTTGAAGAAATAGGAGGCCCCCACCAGACCCAGAATGGTACAGGTCAGCGAATGGAGCGCAGTGGCGCCGAGGCCAAGATCCAAACGGCGCCAGACCCACATGGCGGTGAACCCCATCGCGACAGGCACCAGCACGAGGCTGGGGTAGATGGCAGCCGCCGGCGCGTCGAGAGGGTCCGGGAGTCCTTGGAGAGCCCGGGTGGCCAGGACTGTCAACAGCGCACCGCACGCATTCCCGGCCACCATGCCGAGGAGAAGGAGGCGCCATCGTTTCCCGCCCGAGAGCGGGGAATCCGGGACGGGTGGACCCGACTCAGGCGGGGTCGGAGGGGTGTCCATGGCTGGAGCCTTCCAAAAAGAGGCTTCCCCGGCAATCCGTCCGACTTATGGTCCCGCTCCCCACATGAGCGAGATCCGACCCATCTCCGACGACACGGATGCCTTGCGGCTCGTGGTTGAAGGTACGGCAGCGGAAACTGGAACGGCATTTTTTCGCGCCCTGGTGCGGAATCTCTCGACCGTTCTCGGGACGGCAGGGGCCTGGGTCACGGAGTACCTGCCCGATCAGAAGAGCCTTCGGGCGTATGCCTTCTGGCTGAACGGCGAGTATATCGACCGCTTTGAATATCCCATTGCCGGCACGGCCTGTGAGCCGGTGGTGGAAGATCGACGGCTGGTCCATATCCCCGACCGCCTGGTCGAGCTTTACCCCCATGACGTCGGACTCGGCGGCCTGGTTCCGGTCAGTTACCTCGGGGTCCCGCTGCTGGACAGTGACGGCGACGTGATGGGGCACCTCTCCGTGCTCGATACCAAGCCCATGCTCGCGGACGAGCGGGGGATCTCCCTGTTTCAGATTTTTGCGGCCCGCGCGGCGGCGGAGCAGCGACGCCTGAGACAGGAACTGGAGGTCCGGGCGCGTGAACAGGAGCTCGCCGCCCTGCTGGACAGCGCCATGGACGCCGTAGTGGTTCTGGATGCGGCGGGTGTCGTTTCCCGGGTCAACCCGGCCGCGGAACGTCTGTTCGGATGCACCGGTGAGGATCTTCTGGGTGAGAACTTCCGGGAGTTCCTGCCGCCGGAGAGTGCGGCGCGATTTGACGCCTTCGTGAAGGAACTTGACGCACAACCCGAAGGCCGGCGTCACCTGTGGATCCCGCAAAGCTTCGCCGTCCAGCGATGGAGCCGCGACGTCTTTCCCGCCGAGGCGACCCTTTCCCGCTTCGTGAGCCGCGGCCGGGACTTTCATACGTTGATCCTGCGCAATGTGGATGGACGTCTTGCGGCGGAACAGCGGATCGCCTCCCTGACGGTTCAAACCGAATATCTCCAGGCCGAGATCCGCGCCCTGAAAAACCTCGGCGAGATCATTGGCCAAAGTCCTGCACTGAGACGCGTGCTGCAGGATGTGGAACAGGTGGCCGGCACCGATGCGGCGGTGTTGATTCTCGGGGAGACCGGCACGGGAAAGGAGCTGTTTGCCCGGGCCATCCACACGGCGAGCCGGCGCGCCGACCGGCCCCTGGTGACGGTCAACTGCGCTGCGATTCCATCCACGCTCATCGAGAGCGAATTCTTCGGTCATGAGAAGGGGGCCTTCACCGGAGCCACGGCCCGACGCGAGGGACGCTTTGCCCTGGCCGACTCTGGAACCATCTTCCTGGACGAAGTCGGGGAACTCCCGCTGGAACTGCAGGGCAAATTGCTCCGGGTCCTCCAGGAGGGAACCTTCGAACCCGTGGGGAGCGGCGTAACCCGCAAAGTCGACGTCCGCGTCGTGGCGGCGACCAACCGCGACCTCGGCCGCGAGGTGGCTGCAGGACGGTTCCGCCAGGACCTCTTTTACCGGTTGAACGTGTTCCCCATGCACCTGCCGCCACTGCGGGACCGCAAGGAGGACATTCCTCCGCTGGCGGCTGCGTTTGCGCGGCGGTATGCGCAGCGGATTGGGCGTCCGCTCGGCACCCTGGCGTTTGAGGATGGTCAGCGCCTCCAGCAGTACAGCTGGCCCGGAAACGTGCGTGAATTGCAGAACGTCATTGAACGGGCTGTCATCACGGCGGTGGAGGGTCGCCTCAATCTTGACCGCGCATTGCCGGAGGTCGGGTCGGTGTCCGTATCGCCCGGGAATTCTCCGGCCTCCGCCGCGGTCATCCGAACCCAGCAGGAATTGGAGGAACTGGAGCGCAGCAATCTGGTGCGTGCCCTCGATGCTTCCAATGGGAGGATTGCAGGTGAGGGAGGCGCGGCGGCGCTGCTGGGAATGAATCCCTCGACGCTGCGCTCCCGAATGAAGGCGCTCGGTGTGAAGCCGCCACGTTGACGGACGGCCGTGATGGCGTCCCCCACTCGCGAGAATTCACGTCTTCCAGTCGCGGGAATTCGCGTTCCGCGAAAACTCGCGTCGATGGGGTCCAGGGTGAACCCGCTTCAAGAAGTTTGGAACAAGCGGGTTGGGTTTGAGCGGGTCGGCTGGCACGTCGGCTGCCAGGGGGAATGCGCCGCGCACCGCATCCGGTGCCTCCGGCAGAAAACACACCATCCATTCACACCTTCATTCCCCATATTGCCATGCCCAAATACATCATTGAACGCAGCATTCCGAACCTTGGTACCTTGACTGCCTCGGAACTTCGCGAGGTTTCCGGCCGGTCGTGCCGGGTTCTCCAGGAGCTCGGTCCGCAGATTCAGTGGATCCAGAGCTACGCCACCGCGGACAAACTCTATTGCGTCTATATTTCGCCGCAGCCCGAGCTGATTCGCGAGCACGCCGTCCGCGGCGGCTTCCCCGTCGATTCCATCCGAGAGGTGAAGACCATCCTCGATCCCACCACCGCCGAGTAACCCACCTCAAACACACCTTTGGTTCCATTCCATCCGACCCCCATGAATATCAATCTTCTCAGTACAGCATCAGGCCCGTCCCGGCGGCCCGGTCGGTCGCAGTTCCTGGCGTGGCTCGCCCTCGCCACCGCTGCGTCTTGGTCGCTGACGGCGTCCCTCACAACCGCCCTTGCTGACGAAACCTGTTCCTCCCCCTACCTCGCCCGCATCGAGGGCCAGGAGGATTTCCTCTACGTCTGGACCCTCGGAGTCGACGGGCTGGGAGATGGCTCCGACAAGCTCGCCGTGGTGGATGTCCGACCCGACTCGCCGCGCTATGGCACCGTCATCCAGAGCACATCGGTTCCCGGACGAAATGAAGCCCATCATGGCGGCTTCACCGACGACCGAAGGCGGCTCTGGCTGTCGGGCTTGGAGACCAGCCGGATTTTCATATTCGACGTCCACAGCGATCCTGCCCGGCCACGTCTGGTGAAGACCATCGACGATTTCGAGCGGACCACCGGCGGCGCTGCCGGGCCGCATGGCGCGTATGCGCTGCCGGGACGTGTCCTGGTGCCGTGCTTGTCCAACGCGAAGGATCACAGTGGGCGCACAGCACTGGTCGAGTACAGCAACGACGGCGACTACATTGCCACCCACTGGCTTCCCACCCGGCAGTCGAACCCCGGACTGGACGGTGCCGAATGGGCGGATGGCTACGGCTACGACGCTCGGGTGCTTCCCCGGAAGAACGTGATGCTCTCCACCTCCTTCACCGGCTGGAACAATTACACCCGGAACTTCGGCGACATGGTGAAGGACGCCGAAGCCATGAAGCAGTTTGGTGGATCGATGGTGCTTTGGGATTTTCATGCCCGGCAACCGCGTCAGGTGTTCCATGTGCCCGGTGCTCCCCTGGAGATTCGCTGGGCCTGGGGCCGCGACCACAACTACGCCTTCACCGCGACGGCGCTGACCTCCAAGCTCTGGCTTTGCTACGAGGATTCGAAGGGACGGTGGCAGGCCGCAGACGTGGCAACCATCGGCGGTGCCGGGGGCGTCCTGCCCGTGGACATGAGCATCAGCGCCGATGATAGGACCCTGTTTGTCGATGGCTTCGGTGACGGAAAATGCCGCGTCTTTGATGTGTCGGATCCGCATCACCCCAGGCAAGTCCACGAGCGGCAGATCGGCCGCCAACTCAACATGGTCTCCCAAAGTTGGGACGGAAAACGTCTCTACTTCAGCAGCTCGCTGCTGGCCCGCTGGGACAAGACGGGAGACGACAACGAGCAGTTTGTGAAGGCCTTCCACTGGGATGGCCGGGAACTCACGCCGACGTTCGCGCTCGACTTCAACGCACTGCAATTGGGACGTCCCCACCACATGCTCTTCGGAGCCAACCAAGTCCGGAAATCGGACGTCGCCCGCCGTGACTAACCTTCAATCCACCTGTCACGCCATGGCCACTGCATCTTCCCTTCTGTTCGCGGCCGCCCTGAACTCGCTCGTCGCAGCCCCCGAGCCTCCAGTTGCACTCGATTACCCCGTTCCTGCACCTGGGACCTACACACTGCCGGTCATCAAGGCTGCGGCGGATGGCTCTCTGCTGGATACCGCCGGTCATCCGGTCCGTCTTTCGGATCTGACCCGGGGCCGGATCACGGTGATGAGCTTCATTTACACCCGGTGCGCCTCCGCGGAAGCCTGCCCGAGGGCCGCAGGTGTCCTGAGACAGTTGCATCAGGCGACGGCCGGGGATCCGGACCTCGCGCGAGCCATGCGCTTCGTCAGCCTCAGTTTCGATCCGTCCCACGACACACCAGCGCGCATGGCACAATACTCCCGCCTGGCGTCCGACCAGCCCGCGGCTGCGCCCTGGCATTTCCTGACAGCGCGATCGTCTGCCGACCTGGGGCCCATCCTGGACGCCTATGGTCAGGCGGTGGACCGGCGTGCGGATCCCGCCGATCCCGCGGGTCCGCTGAACCACGTGCTGCGGGTCTTCCTCGTCGATGCGGCCGGGCGCATCCGAAACATTTACAGCTCGGGCACGCTCGACCCGCGCCTCGTGCTCGGCGACGTGCGGACCCTGATGCGGGAGGAATCTGGAAAATGATCACAATTCCTTCAAGGACCCACGTCGTGAACGACGCCGAAATGCAGGCCATCAAGGCGCGCCAGAAGGCCACCTGGGAATCCGGTGACTTCGGCCAGATTGCCCGGACCATTGTGCCCGTGGCCGAGGAATTCGTCGGACAGCTCCCGCTCCAGCCCGGGATGCGGGTGCTCGACGTGGCCTGCGGAAGCGGCAACCTCGCCGTTCTCACCGCCCGGCTGGGTTGTCCGACCCGGGGCGTGGACATTGCCTCCAACCTCCTTGTGCAGGCCCGATCCCGAGCCGAGGCCGAGGGGCTGGAGATTGAGTTCGTGGAGGGGGATGCGGAGGCGCTTCCCTACGCGGACGGCGAGTTCGATGCCGTGGTAACGATGTTTGGCGCCATGTTCGCCCCGCGTCCGGCGCTGGTCGCATCGGAATTGTATCGCGTCGTCCGGCCGGGCGGCTTTGTTGCCATGGCCAATTGGACGCCCGAAGGCTTGATTGGAACGATGTTTGAAGTCTTCAAGCGGCATCTGCCGCCCCCGCCGGCCGGGGTTCCGTCCACCATGCTGTGGGGACACGAGCCCACGGTCCGGGACCGCATGTCGGCCTTCTCCCAGGTCCGATTGGAACGACGCATCGCCGCCATGCGTTATCCGTTTCCGCCGGCTGAAACCGTGGAGTTCTTCCGTCGCCACTACGGGCCCACCTTGAGGGCCTTTGAGGCGCTGGGCGAAGGAGCGCGGGAGGCGTTGCGCCGTGACCTGGTCGATCTGCAGTCAACTCACACTTCGGATCCCACTCCAAACACAACGGAGGCCCTGGCCGAGTACCTGGAGGTGGTGGCCTTTCGCTGAGGCCATGTAATCGAATCCAAAGGAAAGAAACGAGGGCGGGACGCCGGGGGGACAAATGTTCCCTCCGGGGTCCCGTCCACCATTAAACTCATGAACGTCATCGCCAACTATTCACCAAGTCTGTCACCCGCCCTCGCCGAGCGCGTTTTGGAACGCCTGGGATTTTCAAGTCCGGTCGAAGTGACACCGGCCGGGCTCCGGGACGTCTACGACGCGTGGTGCCGCCGTGTGCCCTTTGACAACGTGCGGAAGCTGATTCAGGTGCGAACGGGGGAGACAGGTCCGCTCCCTGGGCATTCGGCCGAGGACTTCTTTGCGGCTTGGCTTCGTTGGGGTACGGGCGGGACCTGCTGGGCCGGTGCCAATGCGCTGCACGCCCTGCTGGGTCACCTCGGATTCATGGCGGATCGGGGAGTCGCCACCATGCTGGTCGTTCCGGATCTGCCTCCCAATCACGGGACGGTGCAGGTTGCCCTGGACGGGAGGCGTTACCTTTTGGACGCATCCATCCTCCACGGGGAGCCGTTACCCCTGGATCCGGATTCCGGGACGGAGATCTCCCATCCTGCCTGGGGCGTTCGCTGTGAACCCCGCGATGGCCGCTGGCATGTGGCGTGGCGACCGCTGCACAAGGTGGATGGCTTCGAATGTCGCCTGGAATTCTTCGGGGCCGGGCATCCGGAGTACCGGGAACGCTACGAAATGACCCGCGGTTGGAGTCCGTTTAATTATGAACTGTCCGCGCGATTGAACCAGGGTGATCGGGTGGTGGGCTTGGGGTTCGGCAACCAGGTCTCGCTGGAGGTCGACGGAACGGTTCGCCAGTCACCGGCCGCGCGCGCGGATCGTGTTCGGGTCCTGGTGGAGGAACTGGGGATGAACGAGGAAATCGTTGCGCGTCTGCCCGAAGACCTTCCCACACCTCCGCCACCGGGGTCCCAGACCGCCCAGCGTGAGGCCGCGGCGGTCCTTTGAACCTCGGGCGGGAAGTCCACCGTGCCGCAGGTTCCGGGTGGCGGTGTGAGAACGCGGTCCTGTTGGGATCCCTCGGAAAAGGCATCCAGGCAGAGTGCCGGATTGAAAACCGGCCCGCTCCGTAGAAGGGTCTTGCTCCGTCGGCCGCATGGTGCGGCGACATTCGTTTCGGTGCCTCCCCACCCGGGCTCCGAAGCGGCTTTCCCAAACTCACCGAAGAATCGTGCGCCCATGACGGATCGTTTCATTCCCTCGTACCGCTGGAGACTCTCCCAGGTCCATTGTTGGAGTCTCGTCCTGCTGTGGGGCCTTCTCGGCCTTTCTGGATGGGCGGTGGCCCAGTCCGCGTTGACCGTTTCCGAAATCCGACTCGATCCCTCCGGCCGACCCGTGCTCCGCGTGCCGGCGACGCCGGGGACCTACAGCATCCTGTACCGGGGAGGCACGCCGGAGTTCATCCGGACCGCCACCGCCGTGGAGTCTGTGGCGATTCCAGGCAATTCGCAGGTCCTCGAACTCACCGATCCCGAAGGTTCGGCCGGGTCTTCAACGCGATTCTATCGCGTGGACCAGATTCCAGTCCGCTCGCCCCGAGATGTGGACGATGACGGGATGGATGACGTCTACGAACTCGATCATCGCCCCCAGCTGAATCCGTTGAATCCGGACGATGCCGCCCTGGACCACGACGGGGATCTGCGGAATACCCTGACCGAATACCTCGCCGGAACGAATCCGTTCCTCCAGGACTCCGTGGTGACCAACTACGCCATGCCGACGGTCGACACGCCGTTTGACCCGAATCCCACCGACCCGCAGAAATCCCTCGTCCAAAAGCTGCTGGTGTATGCCGCCGACACGGACGGTACAGCCATCCCGGTCAAGCGGCTCACCCTGGTCAACAACGCGCCGTTCACGGTGTACCCGATCATGCGGGACGCCAACGATGCGGTCCTGGAGAAGGGCAGTACGGTGGGATTGTATGATCCGTATGACCCGACCCTGCTCGAGTATCGCGGCTACATCGGTTACCAGACCAACGGGCAATACCTGTTCGGGCTCCCGTCCGGCAGGTCAATCACGATCCGGGTTCCCCTCGTGTTCTGGAACGGGGCGCGCATGGGCATCCTCACCGACGGCCAGTATCTCACGCCCAACCTCAGTGTGCCGAATCCCCTGCACTACGATCCGAATGCCCTGCGCGTGATTGCGGCGGCCGAAGCGCCGGATCCGGCAGTTCCCGCACCCGCGCCGCTGGGAACCGCAGGCCTGGTGATGTGGTATCGTGCCGGATTGATTGCCCCGGCGCTGGATTCCCCGGATCAATTGGTGGAATGGACCATCCGCGACCAGGACTACCTGAGCAATCCGCAGATTACCCTCCGCACCAAGGGCAAGATTCCCGACAGCGAGAAGGTGACGCTGATCAATTACGACGTCTCGTATGTCGACAACATGTTCCTCCCGGTGGCCATGGAGGCGCTCGAGGTTCCGGTTCCGGCACCGCCGACTCCCTTCACACAGAACCCGGGACCGTTTGGGTGGATCGGATCCACCAACGCGGCGTCGGACTTGCAGGCCAAGATCCGCAAGTTCACCGCCAATAACAATGCGCTGCTGGGAACCTATTTCGGGACCAACGGATGGCCCAGCTACAACATCCCTCCGGACGCCGCGGGTGAGGTCAAGATCCCGGCCGGCCAAAATGTGTTCGCCCAAAGTCCGCTGGCCGGCTCGCTGTCGAGCTACGATCTGCTCAACAACCATTTCATGTTGTCCAGCGGCGGTACCGGGCCCATCAAGGTGACGATTGGCGGCGAGGGAACCGCCGCTTCCGGAGAGGTCCTGACCCTCAGTCGGAACGAAGACGTCAACAAGGTGCGCCAACTCCAGTCCGGCTACGGGGTGAAGGCCAATGTTCCCCCAGGACAGGCGAATCCCATCCAGCCGGGCACCGTCATCACCCAGGTCCTCCACGTCAGCACCGGTCCCAACGACCCGAGCACGGTCCAGATCGACAAACCGCTGGTGGCGTCCCAGGAAGGATGCAGCTTTGACTTCACCCGGCCGGTGTCCGACTACGCGTCGGATGCCATGATCCGGCTCTGGTACTCGTGGTCGGATTATTACCTGAATCACACGCAGACCATTCCGTCCCAGACCGTCGTGGGCGCTGTGATCACCAACAGTGCCCGTCTGTCCTTCGCCACCGCGGTGAGCGGATTGATCGAGGGGATGCAGGTCACGGGGCCGGGACTCGACAGCCCGGATCCCAGTGAAGAGAAGGGCGGCATCGTCATTCTCGCCATCGCGGCCGATCAGAAATCGGTGACCCTCAGCCAGTTGGCCCGGGCCAACCACCCGCTATCCGAAGGGCAGCAGTACACCTTCGTCAAACCCCAGCCGCTGCCGGTGCCCCCGGCGGAACGGTTCGTCCTGGATTTCTCGAGGGATCCGGTGGAGCCGGCGCGCGATCCGCTGACGTTCTCCCGCAAGGCGTACCTGGTCATGGCGTCCATGGCCCAGATTCCCAGGAATCCGGATCCCAACGTGAAGACGCCGCACGTGCTGGACCTCATGAACAACGTGGTAGGCGGCAATATGGGTTTCATCTTCGACACCGATGATCGCCGGTTCTCGCCGGACGGACTCGCGATCTCGGCCAGGATCCGCGACATGATCAAGTCGGTGCTGCGCGGAGTCACGGACTTCACGCAGTTCGCCGAGTACGATGGCAACAACCAACGTGTGTGGTACCCCGATCCAACGCTGACCCGCGGCGGCCTGAGCTTCAATG
>JBGAPN010000141.1:0-11758 GCA_044221235.1 Limisphaerales bacterium | reverse complement strand
GATCTTCCGGGTCAGTCCGTCCTCGGTGTATTCAAACTGCGTCTCCTCCGGCATCTGATTGGTGGCGGTCAGGACGACGTTCAGGGGACGGCCCAGCGGATCAAACTGGTATTCCGTGCGGGTTCCGTCGCCGCCGGTGGCCACAGCCTTTCCGGTGCCCGAAGCCAGCGCCGCCGCGGTGTTGGTGAAGGAAAGACTGAGGTTGACCGGGCGTCCGGCCACCTGGATGGCGGAGGCGGAATCGCGTCCGGCGCGGCCCAAGGCGGTGACGGACATCAGCGGCGTGCCCGCCACATCGCCGGATTGCATGCCCACGACCGCCCGCGCGGATCGCAGGGGTTGCGCGCAGTCCGTCTGCAGGTACCGGATCACCTGGCGTCCCCGGATTCCGCCTTCGACGACGGTCTGGACATCGGGCCCTTCAAATCGCTCCAGGTTCCCCGCGTCGTCGTAGTAATAGCGGACGTCACGGCCCGTGAAATCGCGGAGCCGGGCAATGCGGCCCGCCACCTCCGGCGACGTGGTGGATTCGTCGACGCCGTCGCGGAAATCGGGATCGCTGGGCGCCCGATAGTAGCCAATCTCCAGCGGTCGTTTCAGTTCGTCGAGGATGGCGGTCAGCTCCCCGCGGTCGTTGTAGACGCACTGGAGGGAGTTTTCCTCGTACTTGTCGTAGAGACGTTCGAGACGTCCATCGGGTCCGAACCAGGTCTGCTTGCCATCCGGATCCAACTTGGCGAAACGGCCGTCCTTCATCCGGACGAAGAAGTGGAACACGCCGCGCGGCGAGCGGTACCAGGTGTGGACCTTGTTGAGCCAGCCCCATTGGCGGACGAGCGGATCGTCCCGGACCTCGGTCGGGGCATTGGTGCCGATTTCCGAGTAAACCAGCGTGCGGCCCGCGCCGGTGAACCACAGGAGATCTCCGGGCCGCGCCGTTTCGTTGAGCGCGGCGTCTCCGCGATCCACGACCGGGATGGCCCCGCCTGCGGGGAGCAGTTCCTTGCGGGCCAGCACCACCCGCTGGTTGAAGTTGAAATCCCAGCCGCGTCCGAACGGTCCGTCATAAAGGGCCTGGCTGGCCGAGGCGCGTCGAAATTCCAGCGGCAGGCGACGCCCCGGAAGGGCCATGTCCACGGGCATGAGACGCACTTCGCCGTTGTGGGCGCCGAGGGAACCCAGCGAGGCGGGTACGTTCACGCCACCGATGGCCGGGCCCGGATTGGGACCCATGAGGTAATCCGCCGGCAGAGTCCGGACCACGAGGGAGACCCCGGGGCTCAGGACACCCTCCGTCGGGTCTACGGTGGCGGCAAAGGTGCCGAGGACGGCGTTCGGGCGCTGGTTGAAGTCGAAGCCCACGCGCAGGAAGCTCCCGCTCCAGAGAAAGTGGCGGTCAAGCGTCTGACGGAGTTCGGCCATCCGGGCGGCGTCGAGCTCCTCGAACACCAGGGTGAACGGTTCGGACAGGTAGCGGTTGTAGAAGGGATTGGTGGGGTCGGACGACAGCCGAAAGGCGCGGCAGGTTCGCGTGCCGGGCTCGCAGTCACGGACGGGTTGGCGGAGTTGAGCGAGTGCGGCTTCGCTCACGGCGCGGACCGGAGGAAACAGGGCGCCGCGCGGACGGAGCGGATATCCCGAGCGGTTGAGGCTTTCGAGAGACAGTTCGATCACGGGACCGGCGGCACCCGGGGCGAACACGTCGACGTAATAGTGGACGCGGTCCGACGGCGGGTTGAGGGACGACACCACCTCGGAGCCGACCGGCTTGGCGCGGGCCAGGCGGAGCTGGGTTTCCTCATTCAGTCCGGACATCAGTTCGGCGAGGGAGGCGGAGCTGGAATCGACAAACGTTTCCGGTCGGAACGGAGCTCGGGCGAAGGACACCACGCGCAATTCCGGCGGCGTCTGGAGCGCCAGGGAGCGGCCCCCGTTGGCGACCACCTGGGCGAGTCCGGGGATTCCGTCGAAGGAGCGTGCGGGTCCACCAGCCTGCACCAGGCGTCCGACGATGGCGGGATGCAGGCCGTTGCCGTTGCTGATCGGGTCGGTGAGCCGTGCGAGATCCAGCAGCAGAATGTCGCGCTCCGTCGAGACCATCAGCCGGCCATCCACCCGGAGCCGGGCTGAGAACACGCCGCCCGCGACCGGGTCCCCGTCGGAGTCGCGGTCGGACGGCAGCGGAATCTCGGCGATGCGTCGGGGCGCGAGCCGGTCGGTGATGTCGATCACCACCAGGGAATTTGAGTTGATGGGTGATCCCGGGTACCGGATGGAGACCAGCGCGAGGTCGTGAAGAACAATCTGATTGGTTTCCACCAGCGGGACTCGCGGGATCAGCGTGACGCGTCGGGGGGCGCCATTGGTGAATTCAACTGAAGCAAGGTCACGGGGCAGGACTAATCCTTCGGCGACCAGGGTACGATAGGCGGCATTCGCGGTTCCGGTTCCGGGCAGGCCATTGGTTGAAAGCAGCTTTCCGGGATTGAGAACGACGCCAATCAGCCGACCGCCGCCGACCATGGAGAAATCGGCAAACGTCTGATCGGAGTCCGGCAGGGCAAAGGTTCCGACCTTGCCGGTGAATTCGGCCGGCAGGCGTTCGGGTACCGGAAGCTGGTCGCCTGCATCGGCGTAGTCGCCATCGCCATTGCCATCGGAGCCGGGCACTCCTTCCGGTGGCAACTGGGCGAATTCAGCCGGGGTCAGGTTCTCCGCCAGAATCAAAGTCTGGAGGTCGATCGTGTTGACGGTGTCGGGCGTCCCGGCGCGGAGATAGCCGAGCTGGGGTGGAGACCAGACCACCTTGGTGACGGCGGTGGTGGGGTCCACGCTGATCACGCGACCGACGACGATGGCGGACTCCAGTGCAGCACCGGGTGCCGCGGGATCCACCACGTGCCGGGGATCGGTGACGTCATAGATCCGCAGGTATTGGAGACTTCCCAGACCGACGTCGCCGCCCACGACGGCCAGAAGGTCGCGGGTCTCGGCCGCGCCTTCGGCACGGCGCTTGAATGACCAGTTGGGCATCAGGACCAGATCCCGCGCAAAGCCCGGCAGCTGCAGGCGTCCGAGGGTGACCGGGGACCGCGGATTGCTGAGGTCGAAGAGGACCAGTTGCGACCGAAGTCCGGGCCGACGATCCAGAACGAAGGCGTGGCTTCCCTTCATCACGGCGCCGCCGCCCTCGATGATGCCGGGTAGTTCCGTGACCGGAATGGGTGCCGTCTCGAAGCGCAGTTGGAACGAATCCTCCGTCGAGGTGCGCGGATCCTGATCGAATCCGTTTCCGGAAAGGTCTCGAATGCCCGACCCGATTCCGAGTGTGTACGCGGTTCCCGGTTGGAGAGCGGCGAAGGTCAGGGACAGCTCCAATTGATCCGCACTCAGGGCCAGGGAAACTTGGCCGGCATTGGGGAAGATCGAAACCGCGAAGGGATCCGTGAGAACGCTGCGGTCGATGGGTTCGCTGAAGCGGAACGTCAGCGGTTGTCCAGGAATCAGGCTTTTGGAACCCCGGGCCGGAGTGGTCGACACCACCGTGGGTCCGAAATGGTCATTGGGATCAGCGGCCGGGATGTCGTTGTCGAGCGGTGGCTCCACGGCGCCGAACAGCACGCGGTGAAATTCGACGGCCTCATTTCCGTCGGAGTCGACCGCATGGCCCTTCAGAATCGCTCCGAGCGGCTTGCGGGCGGACAGTTCAAACCGCTGCCGGAGTCCCCTGTCCCCGGCAACCTCGGATTCGCCGGGCGTCAGCCGGACGTCCGTTGATTGGACCTGGATTCCCGGGGTGATGGGAAAGACGTCGTAGACCGAGAGGTCGAGTGTGGGTCGGGAGTCGTTGTCCGTGGTGACGACCGTGACCTCATTGGTCCCCGGGCCGGGCGGGAATTCCGGCGCATGTGTGAACGTAATGGCAGGGAACCCGCGATTTTCGTAGGGGCGCTGGACGAAGATGAGATGAAACTTGGTGACGATGTTCTGGGCGACGACCCGTTCGTTGGCGGTCAGTTCAGGGATCGGCCGGTCGGCGACCTGGCCGGGAAAACGCGGATGGGTGGCACGGAGGGCAACTGCACGACCTGGGTCGAGCGGATTTACCGGGGCGAGGGCGGTAAATTTTCCCTCACCGTTGGATGCCGCGAAGACCGATCCCGGAATCAATCGGCCGGGGAGTCCGGGCAGTGACGAAGAGGGGGAGCGGACAACGATGGCCGCGCCGGGACGGTACTGAATGGTGCCGTCCAGGGGATTTCCCCCCGTATCCACCTGCGCGGCCATCACCGAGCCTGTGACCACCAGGCTGCCGCCCCAGGTCATCAGGCAGGGAATGACGAACAATTCCGTGGCCAGCAGACCGGTTGCCGCCAGCATGGATCCGAACATTCCGAGGAACGGAGGCGAATGGGTGACCAGCCGGCCGTCCTCGAAGTGCAGCCGGTCCACCAATTCGTAGGTGGGTCCGAGCGTCCCCTGCCGGAGGATCATCAGACCGAAGGTGGCATTGGTGGGATTGACCCCATTCGGGAGGGCCATGTCTTCGACACGGACTGGGAACACCAGTTCCGGCGACTGCGTGACGCCCTCGGTGGATTGCACCGACAGACGGAAGCCGCCGAGCACCCGGCCCCCGGCGGGCGGAGTGTTGCTGACCGCGTTCAACGTTTCGGCCAGCGAAACCGGGGTGATCTTCATGCGGGCCCGGCCGCGGATGGAGCCCGCTTCAAACTGCAATTCCATCGGGCCGTTCCCGGTGTCGGCTGAAAGGATTCCGCCCGCATTGAACAGTCCCACGCTGCCGTCGGCGAATACCTGGCGGCTGACGGGAGCCGAGTTCGATGATCCATTCGCGTTGAAGACGGTGACCCCCAGGTCGTCGTCGACCGAAGCCTCGATCGTCCCGGAAAAGCTACCGTCCGCCCGGGCCAGCACCGTGCTGGTGTGTCCCGTGGTCTGATTGACCAGGGTGACCGGGCGTCCCGGCTCCGCAAATCCGGGCGTTCCCTCGACCCGGGCGACGCCGTTGGTGGGCTCATAACTGAGGAGCTGGGCGCCGATGTCGCGGACGAACGGGGCCGGTGCCGTGGTGAAGGCGAACTGGCGCGGGCCCTCGAGGGGATTCCCGGCGGGATCCGCGATGGTGGCCGCCAGGTTGACCGTGAACTCCGACTGGGCCGTCAGTGGATTCAGGGGCAGCACCGTCAGGGTGTCTCCGCGCAGGTTGAGTGACACTGAAGCCGGAACAAGCTGGTTGGTGCTGTCGAGAAGTTGAATGGCCGTTCCGCTGACGCTTCCTGGACGTAGCGGCTTGCTGAACTGAAAGATGATCGAGGCAACGGCGGAGGCGTTGGTGGAACCGGGAGCGGGGGCCATGTCCAGCACCCGGGGACCCTGACCACCGAGGTTCACTTCGATACTGGCACTGGACTGGCCGGCTGAAATCTGGATTTGGCTGAGGCCGCTCGATCCGGTGCGCGGATCCCGTAGGCTCACTGCAGTGGATCCGACGGGCGCGATCAATCGGAAGGCGCCGGCCTCGCGAGACAGCGTCATCCAGGTTCCCAATTGAACCAGCAGATCGGCCGTGCCCGCACCCGCGGCGTTGCCGGCCCGGCCTAGGACCAGTGCCTGGGCCGAGCCCACCTGAGCCAGCACGTACTGGCCGGCACCATCGATGCCGGCGAGGCCGTCGGTGCCGTCCGGCTCCAATGAGATCAGGCGTCGTTGGGCGTCTGTACGAAACCGCTGGACCGGTTCGAGTCCATAGAAGCCCTCGGAAGCCAGGACTCGGGCGAGCACATACCAGGCGTTGGTTTGCAGTCCATCCACCTGGAGACCGAGTCGCCGGCCCGGGCCGAAGCTGCCGACCGTGGCCTCGAAGGCCTTGATCAGTTGAATGCCGTCCCGCGAAAGGGCGACGAGGTTTGACAGGGAGAGGGAGGTTAGTTGGAGGGCCTCCGGGCGTTCCAAGGTGCCCGGCGCCGCGGTCAGTCGGAAGGCGTTCCCGGGGACCTCGGTTCCTTCGGGAAGCAGCACGGCTCCGGCGAACGCGGTCGAAGGCATCACCTCCAGCGAGACTTTGCCCAGGACGAGGTCTTCCGCGCTGAACAGCCACCGGGGACGCAGCGGCAACCGGGCCCGGACAGCTGGAGGACCGGAGGCAGCGGGTCTCTGATAGGCGGTGAAGTCCGTTTCATATGCCGGCGGCAACCGGAACGATCCGTCGCGCAACTCATACCGTTCGCGGATCACGCCCCGGACCTGTGTTCCGCTTGGCAGGATCGACGTCGAATCGGAAAGGGAGAACTCGCCCAGGGCCGTCACTTCATCCGCGACGCGGCTGGCCGGACTCGAACCGGGGCTGACCTGGCCGGTGGCGATCCAATGGGAAACGTCCATCGGAACGGCACCAATGCCTTCAAGGAGCTGGCCGACCACGGCCGCGGGAGGAACCTGGGGTATCCGGTCCGCAACAACCACGGCCCAGGCGCCCCCGGCAGGGAGTGCCACTTGAATCACTGCCGAGTTCTGTCCGGTGACGGAACCGACGACCTGCCAGGTGAATTCGTTGGTGCTCCAACGGACCACCGCTGCCGACTCATTCGTCCGAATGCTGTCCCAGAGGCTGAGGCGCGCCGCCGCCGGTTGGACCCAAGCCGCGGGGGATTCGATCCAAAACGCCTGAAGCGGGCTCCATCCCCGAGGGAGCGGGGCGGGAAGAGTCTGGGGCGTCAGCGGGGTCAACGTCAGTGGGCTGGGGACGGTCAAAGTGCCCGGTGCCAGTGTGATTTGGATGGATCCGGTGCCGTTGCTGACCACGCCGCCGGCAGGGCCCATTACCTGACCGGGGTTGACGCGCCGGGTCAGGCGGGGTGCGGAAAGGAGGTGGACGCTTCCTACGGCGAGATTCTCAAGCCGCCATACGGGAAGATGGTCCGGGCTGAAAAACCGGAACCGATGGGGGCCGGGAGTCCCGCCCAAGGTGGCGACGCCATATCGGCCGTCCACCCTGCGCTGTTGGGTCCCGGCGGGGCCTTGCTCCTCGACCTGGATTCCGGTGAGCGGAAGTCCGAGGTCATCCAGCGTACGAACCAGGGCCAATGCGGGTCCGGTGGGACCCCGAACTGCAAATACGCGGGTTTCAACGGACGGAACCCCCGTGGAGACGTCCAGTGCCAGCGTGCGTGCGCCGCTGGAGACACCGGTGCCCAGTCCGGCGGCGGGCACAAGGGACGAGACGTCGTACCAACCCCGGCCGATGTTGTCGCGACCGTCGGGCGAGACCGGGCCTGATGCATTGGTGATGCGTTCCAACGACACCACCACCGGTCCCTGGAGGGGTTCGGTCGCGGTATTGCGGATGGACAGGTCAAAAGTCCATTGGCGGGCCGCGGCGTTGTACCGCATGCCGCGGAAATACACCTCGACCGTTGCGGAGATGTCGGTGAGTTCGATGGGTCCCGACGGAAGCGGGAAAGTCCGGGTTTCGGCTCCGAAGGCGCACAGGGAGGCGGCCGCGGCGAGCCACAGGCAAAGCAGGAGGCGTTGCACGGGAAGAAAAAAAGGCGGGGAAGGGACGAAGGAAATCAGCGGCGACGGCGCCAGAGCGGGGTCATCAGTCCGACGGTGATCAGCAACAGGACGTGGGGTTCGGGGACAATGGCGGCACCGGTAACATAGCCGGCGGATGCCGTGCTGTTCTGATTGTCGAAAAGATCCAGGCGCACCTGGAATGAGTCCGGAACCCAGGACGACGGCAGTGGAACTTCGACTCGATAGGAGAACGTCAGAACCCGTGCGTCGATGGACGGATCAAAGGGAATCGTCGAATAGCGGAGATCGGTGGAGGCGATGGGAAACGAGCCGGGGACCGTCGGGGCCCAGAGGCTGCCGCCAGCGTCCGTCGTGACGATATACACTCGCTGGCCCCGGGAGTTTTCGAGGCTGATGGTGAAGGAATCGGCGAAGGTTCCCGGACTCGGGATCTCATCGGTGGTGAATCCAAAATCGAAGGTGACGCTGGCGGGTGGCAACTCCGGCGACGTGAGAGGAATGGCGGCGCTGGACAACACTTCCCCCGACCCTGTTTCCAGCGTTGCTCCCCGGCCAGGCACGGCAGCCATCAGCAGGGCGCCGGCCATGGTCGCCAGCCGGATGCCGGTCCTGGAAACGAGCGCGTGATGGCGGCGATCTGCGGCCCTGAAACGTGGTGGCTCCATTGGTGGAAAAGGCAACCAATTCTGGAGGAACCAATCCATGCCCCAAAAGTGGCAATGACATCGGAGATGGCGCCGCCTTTTTGTGGCTGGCGTGGAACTCTCTTTGGCACTTCCTCGGGGGGAATCACCCAGTTTCTGAGCCCTGCCAGAGGGCCTTTTGTAGTGTGGAGTGCAGTTTTTCAGCGTTTTTCGGGGATTTTGCCTTGCCGTGGCGGACGGCAGCGCGTAAATCGCCCGCCATTCCGTTCGTTCGCGGATCCAAAACACACAAACTACATCCATTCACCAAGCCATGGCAAAAGCCCTCACTAAGTCTCAAATCGCTGCCGCCCTTGCTGAGAAGGCGGAGATCTCCAAGAAGCAGGCCGTTGTGGTCCTCGAGTCGCTGGCTGAACTGGCGTACAAGAACGCCAAGAACACCTTCACCTTCCCGGGCATCGGCAAGCTGGTGCTCGTGAACCGCAAGGCCCGCATCGGCCGCAATCCGGCCACCGGCGCGGAAATCAAGATTCCCGCCAAGAAGGTGGTCAAGTTCCGCGTGGCCAAGGCGGCCAAGGAATCCATCCTCGGCGGCAAGTAATCTTCCGACCGGAGGCGATAACGGCACCCGCAAACCGGGTGCCGTTTTTTTTGTGTTGTCCATGAAGATCGCCGTTGTCGGATGCGGGGCGGTGGGAAGCTATTATGGGGCCTGTCTCACCCGGGCGGGGCACGACGTCCACTTTCTGCTGCGCTCCGATTACGAGGCGGTCCGCCTTCGTGGCGTCCGGATTCAGAGTGACGACGGAGACTTTGAGGTGTTTCCGCGTGCGGCGCGGAGTCCGGCCGAAATCGGAAACGCCGACTGGGTGATCATCGGACTCAAGACCACTGCCAACGGGCAGTTTCCAATTCTCCTTCCGCCCCTGGTGGGGCCGCAGACCGCAGTGTTGACGCTCCAAAACGGGCTGGGAAACGAGGAGGCCCTGGCCCGGATTTTTCCTGCTGAACAGGTGCTGGGCGGGCTTTGTTTTGTCTGTTTGAACCGGATTGAGCCGGGAGTGATCCGGCACAGCGCCCACGGGCGGATTGTCATGGGCGAGTATCAGCGGCCCGCTTCGGAACGAACGCGTGCCCTGGCTGCAGCGTTGGAGTCCGGCGGAGTGCCCTGCACCGTCACGGACGACCTGGCCCGCGCGCATTGGGAAAAACTCGTCTGGAACATTCCCTTCAACGGGCTTGGCGTGGCGAGCTGTGCGGGTTTGGAAAGTGTTCGCACCGGAATTCTGGATCCCCGGCGGCCCCGGACCGAGTGCCTCGCCACCGACCGCCTCCTGGCAACTCCAGAATGGCTGGAGCTGGTTCGTGAACTCATGGCGGAAGTGATCGCGTCGGCCGGCGCTCTGGGCCACGACATTCCCGCGGAGTACGCCATTCACCAGGTCGAACGCACCCGTGAAATGGGAGCCTATCGCGCTTCCACCTTGATCGATTTCGAGCGCGGCCAGGAATTGGAACTGGAGAGCCTGTTCGGGGAACCGCTGCGCCTGGCCCGCCAGGCCGGGGTACCCGTCCCAAGGCTGGAAGCCATGACGCAGTTGCTCCGATCTCTTGGAGCCCAGCGAACGGCACAGGACGGCACCTGATAGGCGTCCGGCCCGCCCGCCCGCCGGCTGTTCATCGAGCAGCGGACGATAAACTCACTGGCGACCTCCGAGCGAATTGCCGTTCTCCAGGGGGGCGGGGCGGCCGACCTCTCCCGATCAGCCCTTCAGAAACTCATCAAGGGCGGTGCGAGAGATGCGCCAGGCGGAGCCGATTTTCTTGCCCTTGAGGTTGCCCTCAGCGAGGGCGGCCATGACGTCGGCCTCCGACACGCCCAGCAACTGGGCCGCAGCCGCCGGAGTCAAGAGTTCCGGCACCGCGCCGGGTGCGGGGGGAGTTCCCGCTGCCGCGGGTGGCGTGCCCGTGGTTGCTGTCATTGCGGCCATCATCTGTTGTCCCATGGCCAGACCGGCGCCCAGTTGGGCGGCACTGCCGGCCAGTCCGCCTCCGGCGTCTCCCCGGCCCATGGCTTCGGCCATCTGGAACTTCACGTAGTCGTTCAGGTTTCCGATGGCCGCCATGCTCGATCGTTTGTCGATGGACTTCTCCACCTCCTCGGGAACGCTGACGTTCTCAATGATGAAGGTTGTGAATTCAATGCCGTACTTGGGAACCGTCTGTTGGTTGACCAACGGCAGCAGCGCATCGCCAAGTTCCCCGTACCGGGTGGCCACGTCGAGCACTGGGACCCGGGCCGAGGCGAGAGCGTCGCTGAACACGCTGACCAGCCGGGATCGCATGGAGTCCTGGAACTCCTCCAGCCGGAACTGGTGGTCGGTCCCAGCAACCTCCCGCAGGAAGGTTTTCACGTCGGCGACCTTGAAATCGTAGGTGCCAAAGGCGCGCGCCCGGACGATGCCGAAATCCGGATCCCGCAGCATGACGGGGTTCTGGGTGCCCCATTTGTTGCCGGTGAAGAGGCGGGTGTTGACGAAATAGATGTCCGCCTTGAAGGGGCTTTCGAAGCCGTACTTCCATCCCTTGAGCGTGCTGAGAATGGGGATGTTGTCGGTGACCAGGGTGTGCTTGCCGGGACCAAATGTGTCGCCGAACTGGCCCAGGTAGATGAATTGGGCCAACTGGGATTCCCGGACGATGAGCTGGGCGCCGCGCTTGATTTCCTTGTCCTGATCCGGAAACCGCCAGCTCAGGGTGTCACGGGAGTCGTCCTCCCATTGGATGATTTCGAGGAGCTGCGTCTTGAGATAGTCCATCAGGCCCATGGCAGGAGAGGATAGAAGTGTGGTGTTGCTGTCGATGACCGCGCGCAGTGTGGCGGAGGAACGGGTAGGGGACAGGGGAAACTTGTGGGTCTCTTTCGCACGGAGTGGGGAGGTCCGGGATCGAATCGTCAGTAATCGTACAGGCCTTCGTCCCGGGTGTAGCCGCCCCCGGCGCCTCCCGGTCCATCCTCTCCGCCCATGAAGTCGCCGAGCAGGTCGCCCATGTCGGCCTCGATCTTTTCGGGATCCTCCCCGGCCTCCAGCCGTCGGATGGCGACATCAAATTCCTTGGGAATGGAGCCCGATGGCATGATGTCCTTCATTTTGCGCAACATGTGCGCCATATGTTTCGGGTTGTTCTCATCCATGTGTTCCATGTCCCGCTCCATTTCCGACATGGCCCGGGCCACCCTCGGATCATCCATGTCGGGCATGGGCGGCTCATTGCCCGTGTCGTCGGCCGCCGCCTTGGGTTCGGCCACTCCCTTGAGCATGGCGAACCGGCTCACTTCCTTGCTGAGGTTTTTACGGCCGCACTTGGGACAGTCGGGCGAATGCGAGGGATTCACCCGCTTGGAAAGGAAGCTGAAAATGCGTCGGCATTTCGGGCAGGCGAATTCGTAGATTGGCATGCGCTGGATTCTTGGATCAGCGGCCCAACCGTCAAGTGGACAGGCACTAGGCCAGCAGGTCTTCTACAACGTCGCCCGGGGCAATGGGAATCGG
>JBGAPN010000140.1:0-11851 GCA_044221235.1 Limisphaerales bacterium | reverse complement strand
GCCGGAGCTACTGGAGCCGCGGGGGTGGCGTTCGTTGCCGGGGGCGCGGCAACAGCAATGGCAGCAACAGGGGCATTGGTTGGCGCCGCCTCGGCGGCGAGGGCCGCGCGGCTCACGATCCGGGAAATCTGGTCCCGGGGGATGGTGATGCGTCCCGTCACCGGGGATTTCAGGATAATCCGGCTACTGTTCTCAGATGTTATCTCACCACTGACCCGGTCCCCATTTTTCAGAAAAATCACCATCGGCTCCGCGGCAGACGCGAGCGCGGTCAGGAACAGCAGCACCAGAAGGCGCCACCATCCCCGTCCCGACTCAAGGCTGTTTGACCGCCTGAACCTCATTCGTGTTGGTTGTCGTGCGTTCCGGACCCGCGGGAGCGTTGGTACGCGCCCCACCCGCCGCACCGCCCGACGTTCCTTCCGACGGTTTCGGCAGCTCCCCGGGATACGGACGGCGAACAGCACCAAAGACGCGCACCTCTCCCTGGTCATTCACCCGAATTTCCGGGCGGCCGACCCCATCCGACACCATCAACTGTCTCAGCTGAACTTCTCCTTCAGGTGTGAGAATGTGATAAAAATAATTATTGCTGTCGGCCCGGTGCAGGACATGAAACCGGGTCTCCCGGTCCACCAGCCACTCCGGGCGGTCAAAGGAAACGGTGCTCCCCAGCGGGATCACCTTGATCGTCTGAGTCTCCGTGCCGTCGGTCAGGCGCGCATACAACTGGACCTTCTTCAGGAACGACGCCCGCTGGAGGAGGAACTTCCGCCGTTCGAACGTGCCATCCGGCCTTTGATATCCGACTTCGCGGGGCTCGCTCAATCGGGTCCCATTGATGATCTCGAACGTCTTGGCCTGGGATGAAATCTCCTCGCCGCCGGGCAGTCGGATCGTGGCGAAAACGCGGTACACTCCCGGAGTGCCCACTGCGAACAGCGGGGTGAGATTGAACCTCAACTTGCCGCGGGTGGCCTGCTCCAGTGTGAACTCGCCGGTCTCCGGCGGATCCGCCAGCTTGCCCGAAACCCGGCCCCGCAGTTCCTCTACAGTGAACTGGAGCCATCGCGGATCCTGCCCCAGGGCGAGCGGCCCCCCCGTGAAATTCGACACTCGCACGCCAACCTCGATGTCTTCCGAGGGCAGGAACACCTGACGCTCGAGAATGAGATCGATGTCGACCTGGGCTAGGGCCGGACCGGCCAGCAAAAGCAGGAGTCCGATGGCGGCAAGGCGATTCATGACCCGGACTCTAGGCACCGGGGCGTCGAGGGCAAGGAACTCACGCTGCGGGTTTGAGCCGCTTCAACACCGCTTCCACGACCCAGGTTGCCTGGATGCCTTTGAGACAGGCAAGGGACTCGGACCAGTGGCAGCGCGAACGCATGCAGGGCGCGCAGGGCAACGGAACAGTGAATACCTGGTGTCCCGCGCCGTACGGACCTGTTCTGGATGGATGGGTGGGACCAAACAGGGCCACCACGGGACGTCCCAAGGCTGCGGCAACGTGCATCGGCCCGGTGTCATTGGTGACCAACACCGCGCATCGCCTCAGCCATTCCACCATTTCCGGCAGGGAAAGTCGCCCGGTGAGGTCCGTGACTCCGGGACCGGCACCCGTGGCAATGGCAGCGCCGAGGGATTGGTCGGCGTGACCTCCCAGCACTGCCAAACGGAGCTGCGGGTTGGCGGAGAGCAGGCCCCTCGATACCTCGATGAACTTCTCCACGGGCCAACGCTTGTTCATCCAGCGGGCTCCTGGCTGGAGTCCAATCCACGGCCGGGATTCAAGGTCCGGGAACCGGGCGAGCAGGTCAGTCGCGATCTCCTTCCGGGACGGCAGCCACTCAAAGTCGAAATGAACCGGAATCCCGAGTTCCCGCAGCACGGCGAGGTACCAGTCCACCGCGTGCGCGTCCGGTGCCGGACGGGGAACCGCCACGTCGAAGAAAAGCGGGGCCCCTTCCCGGCGGTCTTCCAGTCCAACGGTCAACGCGCCACGCGACAGCCAGGCCACCAGGGCGCTGCGGGCGAGGCTCTGGAGATCGATGACCCAGTCATATCGCTCCCGCCTCAACCCCCGGATCTCGGAAATAATCAAGGGCCACCCGTCAATCCGTCCCCATCGCGCCCGGTCAAATGGGATGACCCTCGACAGATCGGGATCGCCTTCCAGCAACGGGACCAGCTCGCGATTCAGCCACCAGTGTATCTCCGCCTCGGGCCGGTGCTTCTTGATCAGGCGCGCCACCGGCAACGCCTGGACTACGTCACCCAGGGAACTGGGCTTCAGTATGAGGATCTTCATCGCGCCCAGTATCAGGATGGAAGGTCAGCCCCAGGCACCTTCCCGGGAGTCCGGCTTCCACACGGGCGGTTTAGCGACCCACAGCCAGGCGGTCGGCCAACCGGTCGGGGAGTCCCGCCGCCCGGATCTTACGCTGAGCCTCCGCGATCGGATAATCCAGGCGCCGGAGTTCAATGGTCTGCTGGGCCATGTCGTAGACGACATAGGCCGACTTGGGATTGCCGTCACGCGGCTGCCCAACACTGCCCACGTTGACGAAATACTTCTTACCCGGCTCGATCCGGAATTTCGAATAGGTGCCCCCACGGACCCCGGTGTCCCGGATGAACGCCACGGGAACATGGGTATGACCGAAAAAGCAGACCTGGGTGTGCTGGTAGGTAAAGCTTGCGGCGGCCTCAAGCTTCTCAAACACGTAGCCCCACCGCTGCGGCACATCGAGCGTCGCGTGGACAATCGTGAAATTGGCCACGAGGCGTTGGTACTTCAGCTCCCGAAGCCAGCGGCGATCCTCCGCCGTCAATTGGGCGCGGGACCAGTTGACCGCCTCGGCCGCGGCGTCGTTGAACCCCTCGGGATCGTCATCCACCCCGATATACTCGTCGTGGTTGCCCTTCACCGTGGGGATGTTCATCCCGCGGACGATGTCCAGACACTCCTTCGGATTGGCACCGTATCCCACAATGTCCCCGAGGCAGACCACATGGGTGCAGGCCTGCTGCTTGATATCCTCCAGCACAACCTGGAAGGCGTCCAGGTTGGCGTGGATGTCGGCTATGATGGCGTACTTCATCGGCGTCAGGACGTGATCCCGAAACCGCGGAACTCGCCGCTGGCATCGGCCCAGGTCACCACTTCGTTGCGAATAAACCCGTTCAAACCGCTCTGTCGAATGGCCTCTCTAAATTCTTTCAATTCCTGCTCCTCTCCTTCCGCGACCAGTTCGACCCGGCCGTCATTCAGATTCCGGACAAAACCGGTCACTTCAAACCCAGCCGCCACCTCTCGCGTCTGGTAGCGGAAACCCACTCCCTGGACGCGTCCGGTGTAATACACCTGAATTCGGCGGCGGCTCATCGGACGGTTGGTTAGGAACAGAATGCCCCGGTGAAAGACTCAGACGCTCGTTCACCGCGGACAGGCCCGGGAATTAGCCATATCCATGCCGGAAGTGGCAAGGTTTTGTTCCCCTCAGAAATTTATCGGCAATCCTCCAAATTCGTAACCTTGAACGTCCGCCTCGCTTCATTGATGCTCCGCGCCGTTTTCTCTCGGGGCTCGGGGACTTCGCCAAGCGGAGGACCCGCGCCCTGTTTTTCCCAACCGTCCTGCCATGCGCTGGTCCCATAGTTTCGTCCCCACCCTGAAGGAAGTCCCTTCGGACGCCGAGATCGTTTCCCATCAACTCCTTCTGCGGGCTGGCCTGATCCGCAAACTGACCAGCGGCCTGTACACCTTTCTGCCGGCAGGCCTGCGGGCCCTCCGCAAGGTGGAAACCATCATCCGGGAGGAAATGAACCGGGCCGGAGCCCTCGAGGTTCTCATGCCCGCCCTTCAACCCCCCGACATCTGGCAGGCTTCGGGACGTTACGAAACCGCCCGCGACGTGCTGTTCAAGCTGAAGGATAGCGCCGGCCGGGAATGGGTGCTCAGCCCGACGGCCGAGGAGGTCATCACCACCCTCGCCGCCGCGGAGCTCAATTCCTACCGCCAGTTGCCGGTCAATTTCTACCAGATCAGCGTCAAGTTCCGCGACGAGATCCGCCCCCGGTTCGGCCTGATGCGGGCCAAGGAGTTCTACATGAAGTATTCCTTCGACGCCTCCGACGAGGGCGCCATGGCCAGCTATCGGAAGATGTATGAGGCCTATTCCCGCATCTTTGCCCGGTGCGGGCTGCAGGCATTTCCGGTTGAAGCCGACACCGGAGTGATTGGCGGCAGTCATTCCCACGAGTTCATGGTCCCGGCCGCCACGGGGGAGAACGACGTCGTCTATTGTGAAACAGGCGGTTATGCCGCCAACATCGAGAAGGCCACCAGCCGGGGCCCGCGGATCGCCACCCCCACCCACCGCACCGGGGATTCCCCGGAGACGTTTGCCACACCGGGAGTGGTGACCATCGAAGCGCTGGCCGCGGCCCCCTATTCGGTGGCTGCCCACGCGCAGATCAAGACACTGGTCTACATCCTGGATTCCAAGCCGGTTCTGATCCTCCTCCGCGGAGATGACTCACTGAATGAGGCCAAGCTGATGGCCCGCACGGGCGCCACCCAGGCTCGGCCCGCCACACCCGACGAATGTGTCTCCACCCTGGGCGCCAAACCCGGCTCCCTCGGGGCGGTTCGCAATGTCCCTGCGGGAATCCAAATCTGGGCCGACGAACAACTGCGCGGCGCCCAAGGGATGACCACCGGGGCCAACGAGGACGGATTCCATCTCCGCCATGTCGAGGTCGACCGGGATATCCAGGTGACCCGTTGGGCCGACCTCCGGACGGTGAACGCCGGAGAACTCGACGTCGCCACCGGCCAACCGCTCAAGATTCGGCGAGCCATCGAAGTGGGACACGTGTTCAAGCTCGGGACCAAATACAGCGAGAAACTCAACGCCACCTTTCTGGGCGAGGATGGCAAGCGCAGTCCCTGCGTCATGGGCTGCTATGGCATCGGCGTCACCCGCACGCTCCAGGCGATCATTGAGCAGTGCAACGACAAGGACGGCATCGTCTGGCCGGTGAGCGTCGCCCCCTTCGAGGTCTGCCTGACACCGCTGAACGTGGCCCCAGGATCGCCCACCCGCGTGCTCGCGGAATCGCTTTACACCGAACTCACCGCCGCCGGGATCGATGTCATCCTGGACGACCGGGATGAACGTCCAGGGGTGAAGTTCAAGGACAGCGAACTCGTGGGTTTCCCATTGCGGGTCAACATCGGTGAAAAATCACTCGCCAAGGGTGAGGTGGAACTCAAGCCCCGGGGTGGAACCCTCCAACTGGTCAAGTCCGGGGAAGCCGCCGGGCAGGTGATCGCCTGGATCCAGGGCGAACGGCAACGCCTTCGGGACGCTGCCAACGCAGTCGTTCGCTGACGAATTCGGGGCAACCCGCGTGGCTTGCCTTTTGACGAGTCCCGGATTAACCCCGGGCATCCCGACGCCACGTCCAACAACCGGACGCGTGGTCGCACCCCGTCCCGTTCCTCAACCGAAATCCGTACTGATGCCGACGCGAAAGCCGAAATCACTTCGCCCCGTTCCTGTTCGTGACCTTCGCGTGGCGTCCGAGGACTCCAACGGGTTCATCCTGAAGAGCCGTAACGCCGTGTTCCAGGTCCTGTCCCTGGCGCCCGACCTCTTTCGCATTCGGATTGTTCGGGGGAAGACGCTTCCCAAGACCCCATCGTGGGCCGTCGTCCACACCGAATGGCCCCAGACCGGGACACGGACGAGGGTTTCCCGGAATCGGGCTTCCTTGGAAACGGCGAATGGGTGCCTGGCCGTCAAACTCGATTCGGGCGCCTGGGAAATGACCGATCCGCACGGTCTGACCATGTTTTCGGCAGGTCCCAACGGCACCGGGTTCACCGGTGCGGAAGCCAGCGTGAAACTCACGCTGTCGGCCGGGGAATCCCTGTTCGGCATGGGCGAGACGACCGGCGCATTCAACCGCCGCGGCCTCGATCGGGACTTCTGGAACATCGACGTCCTGGGCCACGCCCCTGCCATTCATCCGGCCCTGAAACAACTATATGTCTCCATTCCGTTCGGCATTTCCCTGCGGGATGGGCGCGCCGCAGGGCTGTTCTGGGACAACCCGGCCCGGCAACGCTGGAATGTCGGACAGACGGTCCTCGATCAGTGGTCGATGACGGCCGCCAGCGGGGAAATCGACCTCTATCTGTTCCTCGGTCCGAAGGTGGATTCCGTGGTGGCCCGCTACACGGAACTGACCGGCCAGATGCCCCTCCCGCCGCGATGGGGATTGGGCTATCAGCAGTGCCGTTACAGCTACGAGACCCGCACGCGGGTGGAGGAGATTGCGCGGGAATTCCGCAAACGGGAACTGCCCTGCGATGTCCTCTACCTCGACATCCATCATATGGACGGCTACCGGGTGTTCACCTTCGGCAAGACATTCCCCAAGCCGGCGAACATGATCCAGAAGCTCGCCCGGCAGGGGTTCAAGGTCGTCACCATCGTCGACCCCGGAGTCAAGGACGACCCGAAATTCGGCGTTCGGAAACGGGGGGTCGCAGCCAACGTCTTCGTGAAGGACGCGTCGGGGCGGAAAGATTTTATTGGTGAAGTGTGGCCCGGAAAGGCGCGGTTCCCGGACTTCCTAAACCGCGACGCCCGCGAGTGGTGGGGGCGGGAGCAGGCGGCCCTCCTGAAGGCCGGCGTCGCCGGGTTCTGGAACGACATGAATGAACCGGCGAACTTCGCCCGGCCCGACAAGACGCTTGACCCGAAATGCCGGCACCGAACCGACTTCGGGCCGCGTCACGGCACCAGGAGGTCCACAATCTCTACGGCATGCAGATGGCCCGCGCCTCCCGCGACGGGGCGCTGGCGCACGCCGGAGGGCCCGCCCCTCAGGACACTCCTCGTCCGTTCGTCGTCACCCGGGCCGGCTACGCGGGTATCCAGCGCCATGCCCTGGTGTGGACCGGCGACAACTCGTCCAACTGGGACCACCTGAACGACGCGGTCCAGATGTACCTGAACCTCTCCCTCAGCGGGGTGCCGTTCTGCGGCGGTGACGTCGGAGGCTTCCTGGAGAACACCACCCCGGAGCTGTTCACCCGCTGGTTCCAATTCGCCACCTTCACGCCGTTTTTCCGGAACCACACCAACCTTGGAACCATCGACCAGGAGCCGTGGGCCTTTGGGAAGGAAGTGGAGGACATCTGCCGCAGCTACCTGAACCTGCGCTACCAAATTCTGCCCCTGCTCTACTGCCTGTTTGCCGAGGCGCGGGCCACCGGTGCGCCCATCATGCGACCGCTGCTATGGCACTACCAAAACGACCCGGTGGCCGTCTCCTGCGGAGACCAGTTTCTCCTGGGACGGGACTTGTTGGTGGCTCCGGTCCTCCGTCAGGGTGCCGTGGCCCGGAGCGTCTACCTCCCGAACGACGTCTGGACCGATTTCTGGACCGGCGAATCGTTCACCGGAGGCGCCCACATCGTCGCCGAGGCACCGCTGGGAACCCTCCCACTCTTCGTGCGCGCCGGGGCAATCCTGCCCTTCGGCCCGCGCCAGCAGCATGTCGGGGGTGCCGACGAAAGCACCGTCCTGCTGCATTGCTGGCCCGGCGCCCCGGGCCGGATGCACTGGTATGAAGACGATGGCGCCACCCAGGCCTATGAGCACGGCCAGTTCCTGAGAAGGACCCTCACCTCTTCCACCCGACGGCCGCGCTGGTCGCTGGAATTCTCACCAGCCACCGGCCCCCTGCCCTCCCGGGTCAAAACCTGGCGATTGGCCCTATGGGGAGTCCGTCCCCGGGGTCGATTGACCGTCAACGGACAGAGGGTCGAGGGACAGTATCTGGAAGAAACACCGGTGCTGATTTCCGAGTTCCCCAATCAGGACGGCGTCCTACGGGTCGACTATTCCCGCGCCTGACGGCGACGAATTGCACCGGCCCCTTTCCCAAGCCGAAGGAGCCGGATAAGCTCAGCGCCATGACTGTCCGGAATGCCGCCCTCCTCGCCGTCACCGTGTTGGCCACCTTGGCCAGCGGTTGCAGTTTCTCCCGCGAATGGAAGGCGGCAAGCCGTCAGCCTTCGGGCCCCAATGACCTCACGGGGGCCTGGGTCGGGACCTGGCAAAACAGCACCAATTCCCACCACGACCAGCTCAAGGCCATCATCACCCGGGTTTCCGACACCGAGTACCAAGCCCGTTTCAAGGCCTGGTGGTTCGGAATCTTCAGCGGGACCTTCGACACCACGTTGTACGGACAGTGGGAAGGACAGGAATTCGTGTTCCAGGGAACCCAGGACGTCATGGGCACTGAGTTCGAACAGAAGGGACGGGCGGGCAGCACCCATTTTGTGTCCGACTATTCCAGTGCCGATTATCACGGCCGGTTTGAGATGCAGCGGCCCCCGGCGGAATGAGCCTCGGACACCGGCCCGTTGCCTAGCCCTTTGCCTAGCCAGACGCGCAGACCGGCAGCCGTTCGCGGACGACAGCCGCAACGACGTCCACGGGGAGCCCCGACAGCTCTTCACCTCCGGTGATGAGATGCATCTGGTCGCTCCGGGGACGCCAGACAGCTGCGTTGCTGGGCCCCCACAGCACCACTCCCGGCAAACCGACCGCCGCCGCCAGGTGCGTGATGCCCGAATCGTGACCCAGGAATCCGACACACCCCGACAGCCTTGCCGCCAGCTCGGGCAGCGGACGCGAGCGGAACACTTCCGTGCGTCCCGGCGGTAACGCCGCGGCAAGCCGCTCCAGCCGTCCTTCCTCCACCTCTCCACCGACCAGCAGGAACCTCAGTCCCGGATTGGCTGACATCCCCACGAGAAGTTCGCGCCACCGGTCTTCCGGCCAGTTTTTCCGGTTGCTTCCGGACCCCGGGTGTACGGCGATCCAGGACGGTCCTCCGGGGCTGGTCACCGTCCGAATCAGACGCGGAACCGGATCCGCGTCGAACACCGCCAAACGCTCGAGTGCCGACAACAGCTGGTCCACCGCATGGGCCGATGAAGCCTCGTCGGGCCGGTGCGGACCCTGAATGAACTGCGCCTGCGAAACCCGCGCAATGTTCCCCTGAAGGATCAGGTCGGGGTCGTAAAGAAAACTGAGGATCAGGTGAAAGCCGGCAAAGTAAGCCGACAGGGACGGATCCAATTCCCCGCCCCGTGCAAAGAATCCGGACATCGGCCTGGATTCAATCGGCTTCACGGCATCCGCCACGCTGGCCGCCAGTGCCAGGGAGGCCATGTGGGGATATCCCAGGACCTCCAGCCAATTGCCCGGGAAACGGGACCGAAGGGCTGCGAGTACGGGCAGGGTCAGGATGAAGTCACCGATCGCCCCGCCGCGGATCACAAGGATGCGACCGGCGGGACGGAGGGAATCCGGCAGGACTTCGAGGTGGCTCACGGAGGCGCCAGAATAGTGATCGATTCAGTTCCGCGCCAGTCCCGCCCAGCCACAGCCGAGGCTGGTCCCGTTCCACGGCTTCATATCCCACTCCGTTCCGTATGGAGGCCGGCACCGGAAATGTTCGCCTCCGGTTAATTCACCTTGTCCTGGATCTTCTCGCCCACCTTTTCCACATCCTTGCCAAATCCGTCGGCAGTGTTCCGGCATCCCACTGCGCTCAGGGCGACCAGGAGGACCAATAGCGAAAGCATTCCGGTTCGGTCGACTTTCTCCCAAATGGGACGCCGGGGTAACAGGGCGCCCGCTTCCGCGCTTTCCTGGAGAAACCGCTCAATCGCATCCCGGCACTCACCGGTACGTTTCTGAATGCGACCCACCAACTCATCCCACTCACCCTCCCGATATTGGAGGTCGTCGTCGGTGAGCGTGGCCCATTTCTGCTTCAACTGGCCCTTTAGGATGTTCCAGTCGCCTTTCAATGTGATTCGATTCATAGGTTCGTGGTTTTGATGGTTTTGGATACTGAGCCCCTCCCTGCAGACCGTCTGCCAACCTTCAACCAAGCCAAGGAACCCATTCGTCTCCCCCAGGAATTGAGGGCCTCAAGCCGGTCATAACCTCAACCGCCACTTAGGTTCAGCGTTGGGGCGACTGATGCGCCTCCGCTGTGTTTCCTTGAAAGCCGAAGCTCAAGGTCGCCCCGCTCCTTGGGTGTTTTGCACGGCAGATCGGGATTCCATCGTGCAATTCGCAATAAACCCGCGGTGCCGAGGCGGGAATCAAGAACGTAACTGACTGATTTTAAGGAGGTAGGCAATCGGATCATCTCCGGCACGAACCCAGCAACGCGGAGAACTACGGAGCGGGAAAGTGGCTCCGACTCTCAACCGGGAAATCAGCCAAATGGCCGGTTCACCGGAACAAAATATGCCACAGGAATCTGCGATCCACCGATGTCACCGGAAGCTTGTTTCTCCGTCGACGCCGTCCACAACGATCTCAATCCGCGTGGCGGCGGGCCTCGACAGGGTACGCCGGGTCCGCTCCCACAAGAGATGAATTCCTCCAGCGAGTTCGACGGGACCCAACCGGTCACAGGGACTGGAGTCGGATCCTGAGATCAATCCACATCGAATCCTGCACTACCATGCTTGAAACCATTGCTGTCATTCTGGTTGTCCTCTGGCTCCTCGGACTGGTGTCGTCGTACACCATGGGAGGCTTCATCCACATTCTCCTGGTCATTGCCATCATCGCTCTGCTCCTCCGTGTCACGCGGGGCTCCCTCTGAATGGACTCTTACTCTCCAGCCCAGCCACGCGGCCCATTCGCGACCGACCGACGGCCGCATGCCGCGGTCCGGCCCGCACTCAATGGACCCGGACATACCAACGGCCTGGGGGCCAGGGAGTGGCCCACCGGCCACTTGGTGAGTGCCGTGGAACCGCCATCCTGCTGGGGAGCCGATTCCGTCGCGTCCTTGCCAGTCCCCGCCGATAAAGCCGACTTCGCCTCTCCTCCGGGGAGGGAAGCCTCGCAGGCGCCGGCCGTGCCGGTTCGGCGTCCCGTTGACAGCCTGTTGAGCCGGCTCGCACACCTCGCGGTTCTGGTCGGAGTCGGCACGGCCTTCCTGGACTTTGCTGAACCGGTGATGCTGCCACTGGTGGTGGCCATGATCCTCGCCCTGGCCCTTCGGCCGGCGGTTCGGTGGATGGTCCAGCATCAGATCCCCACTTCTGTTGCCGCGTTTCTGGTGGTCGGCCTCCTGCTGGTGCCGATGGGATTTGGATTCTTTCAATTCGCCGGACCAGCCGTTGCCTGGGTCGAGGAAGCCCCGGGAATTGTCACCCGTTTGCAGGTACGCTTTGGAGACGTTCTTCGTCCGGCACGGCGACTGAACGAAGTGGCGGCCAACGTCAGCCGAATCACCCCCCCGGAGCCCGCTCCGGAGCCCGTTCCTGCCATCGAGGTGAAAAACCCATCCCTGGCCTCGTCGGTCTTCAGTTGGACCGGATCGGCCCTGGTGGGAACCGCTGAGACGATCGCCCTGCTTTTTCTGCTCCTCGCGTCGGGGGACACGTTTCTCCACAAGTTTGTCCATCTCATGCCCACCTGGGGGGACAAACGACGCATTGTGCGGGTGGCCCACGAGATTCAGCAGGGAATCTCGGCCTACCTCTTCTCCATCGGCTGGATCAATTTCGGATTCGGACTCACGGTCGGCCTGGCGTTCTTTTGGATCGGACTTCCCCAGCCGGCCATGTGGGGAATCGCCGTCGGCCTGCTCAATTTTATTCCCTATTTCGGCCCAGTGGTCGGGGTGTTCACGGTTGGTGCGGCAGGATTGCTGGCCTTCAACAGCGTGGGTGCCGGACTTGCACCCGCAGGCATCTATTTCGGACTTCACCTTCTGGAGGCCA
>JBGAPN010000139.1:0-12724 GCA_044221235.1 Limisphaerales bacterium | reverse complement strand
CATCAGGCCGGGCCTTTGGAAGGTGCGGATGACCTGGCGTTCAGGATCGGACGAATATTATCACGACACCTCCTTGGTCGTTCCTTGAACGGAAAGCGATGCTCTGGACCGCCCTCATCTTGGGACTCGCGGGAAGCCTGCACTGCGCCGGCATGTGTGGACCGCTGATGCTGGCCCTGCCCCGGTCCGGCTCGGGCCGGATTGGATTCGTGGCGGGACGTCTGGCCTACCAGGGAGGGCGGATCTTCACCTATTCGCTGCTCGGGGTGGGATTTGGTTTTCTCGGGCGTTCATTGGCGGTGATCGGCCTTCAGCGATGGGTCTCGCTTTCCGCCGGAATCCTCCTTCTCGCTGGCTTGGCTGCCGCCCTTCCCAAGGGTGCGTCTCTGCCTGTCTTGGGCTTGGTTGGATTCCTGAAACGAAACGCAGGGCGACTGCTGCAGCGGCGGTCTGTTGGCTCCCTCGTCCTGCTGGGCACACTCAACGGGCTCCTCCCCTGCGGACTCGTCTACGCCGCCGCCGCCGGAGCCACGGCCATGGGAAACTGGACGGGTGGAATCGCCTATATGTCCCTGTTCGGGCTCGGAACCCTTCCCCTGATGCTGGGTCTCTCCCTCTCCAGCCAGTCCATGCCGGTGTCCTGGAGGCTTCATCTGCAACGGCTGGTTCCAGTCAGTCTCGCGGTGGTGGCCATGCTTTTGATTCTCCGCGGCCTGGCGTTGGGCATCCCCTACCTGAGTCCAGACCTCGCCGCGGGCGGCGGATGTTGCCACTGATTCCATCGTCCCCCGGGTTGATGTCATCCGCCCAGGAGTCCCGCTTGGGCTGGAGCCACAGTCGTGCTTGCATGGGTCCCCGATGGCACGATTGGCGATGATTCAGATGCGGGTGGACGGTGGCGATGCGGCTGCGAACCGGAAGCGGGCCCTGGACCGGATTGAGTCGGCCGCGCGCCAGGGAGCTACAATTGCCGTCCTCCCGGAAGCGTTGAACCTCGGTTGGACCCACCCCAGCGCCTCTGGGGAGGCCGAGTCGATTTCGGACAGTTCCACCCTCAAACTCCTGTCTGGCGCCGCGAAAGCCCACCGGATGTGGATTTGTTTCGGAATGGTGGAACGGGATGGTCCCTGCGTCTTCAACGCCGCGTTCCTCCTCAACGCCGCCGGGGAGATCGTCCTCCGTCATCGAAAGATCCACGAACTGGACATCGGTCGCCCGTTCTACTCGGTCGGGGATCGTCTCGGGGTTGCCGAAAGCCCATGGGGGCGGATCGGAATCATGATCTGCGCTGACGGATTCGCTCCCGGGCTGGTGATCAGCCGATCCTTGGGATTGATGGGAGCCCGCATCATCCTATCGCCCTGCGCCTGGGCGGTGCCGGCGGATCCCTATGGGAGGCTCTGGCAGGAAAGTTACGGCCCCGTCGCCCAGGATTTCCAACTGTGGATTGCCGGTGTGAGCAATGTGGGGGCTATCACCGCCGGTCCCTGGGCGGGCCGCAAGTGCAATGGAGGTTCCCTGTTGGTGGGACCCACCGGGGACCCATTCCTTCAGGGAGACTATGGTGATGCCGCAGACGCCATCCTCATGGCCGAACTGTCAACCGGTCCTGTTCCAATCGCAGCGGGTACCGGTACATTGACCCATTCCCCCCGGTCGTCCTGGGAATGACACTTTGCAGAACTACGGTTTGCCTTTCCTTAGGTTCTGTGGACATTGCGGCGGTTTCCAAACATGTCAGATCCTTCAGGGAATACCCAATTTGGCACCTTCAAGGAGGCGTATTGTCACGTTTACAAGTGTCATCCAACTTCATTTGTTCGGCACGCACTGGTTCGCGGTATTCCGCTGTGGCGCCGAATTTACGCCGTGCCCGTCCTATGGTTCGCACCGGGAACCTTTGGGATCGATGCCAGCGTCCTGGCCCTGCTGGGTCGAAGCCGGTCCAAGCACGAATTCTCCCAATTGCTGGATGAATTCCACAATGCCATGCGGGTGACCCGGAGCGTGTCCAAGCGATGGCTGGGGCTGCGGATGTCCGGGGCACGCCTCATTGCGCTGCGCGAACGCCTGGACCAGTTCATCCTGCCAGGCGACCTGCCTCCCTCTCCGACGCGGGCGCAGAATCCCTGACAGGAAGCCCGGATCGGCGCCTGCATTCCCTCAGCCCGCCGGATACGCCCACGGGCGCTTTCCCCGGCTTGCCCAGCCCCCCCTCCCCATTGGAGGCTTCGCCGAAATGAAGAACGTCGTGAACGTTGGGATTATCGGTGGAGGGCTGATGGGGCGCGAAGCGGCCAGCGCCTTCGCCCGCTGGTTTGTTCTGGAGGGACTCCCGGTCCGGGCAGAACTGGTGGCAGTGTGTGACCTGCAGGACAAGTTGCTGGATTGGTTTCGCCAGGTTCCCACGGTGACCCTGCTGACCAAGGATCACCGCGAGCTTCTCGCCTCGCCCAAGGTGGATGTGGTCTATGTCGCCGTACCGCACAATCTGCACGAGTCGCTCTATCTCGATGTCCTTTCTGCCGGAAAGGATCTCCTGGCAGAAAAGCCCTTCGGAATCGACCTGACCGCTGCCACCCGGATCCGCGACGCCGCGGCAAAGTCCGGTCGATTCGTGAGATGCAGTTCCGAATTCCCCTTTTTGCCAGGCGCCCAGCGCGTGATTGAATTCGCCAAGTCGGGCGCGCTGGGACGTCTTCTGGAGGTTCGATCCTGCTTCTGGCACGCCAGCGACCTGGATCCCACCAAGCCCGTGAACTGGAAACGCCAGGTCAAGTTCTGCGGCGAAATCGGTGTCATGGGCGACCTCGGCATGCACGTCGTCCATGTACCCTTCCGGCTCGGCTGGAACCCCGTCCGAACCTATGCCCAGTTGCAGAAGGTCTACACGGAACGGCCCGACGGACGGGGCGGGATGGCAGCCTGCGACACCTGGGACAATGCCATGTTGCACTGCGATCTCGAAGTGGAGGGACGCACGGTGCCCATGCGACTCGAAATGAAACGGTTGGCCCCGGGAGCCACCAACACCTGGTCCATCGAGGTTCTGGGAACCGACGGCGGCGCCCGGTACTCCACGGCCGAACCCAAGTCGCTCTGGCTATTCGAGCGCCAAAAGGAGCAACGCTGGACCCGGATTGACCTCGGGTTTCAAACCCCGTTCCCCACCATTACCGGCGGCATTTTCGAGCCTGGATTCCCCGATTGCTTTCTCCAGATGTGGGCTGCCTATGTGGCCGAACGTGCCGGAGTGTTGGGAAACCGCTTCGGGTGCGTCACCCCGGATGAAGCCGTGCGGAGTCATGAAGTTTTTGCGGCGGCCCTCGAGTCCCATCGGACGCGCGCCGCCATTTCCCTTGGCGGCGGCCCTTCCCTCTAAACGCCATTCGGGCGCACCGGAAATGACGGCCGTATTTCGACCCAATGAACGACCGGGCACCTGCTGAAGACGGGTCCCGGCGGACTTTTTACTTTGCCTACGGTTCCAACATGGAGCTGGGACCGATGCAACTCCGTTGTCCCGGCGCCTTGGTGCTCGGGCCTGCCCGCTTGGTGGATTGGGCATTTCGCATCAATCACCGTGGCTACGCGACCCTCGTTCCGCAACCTGGACGGACAGTCCATGGAGTGCTCTGGCACATCACGGCATCCGATGAGGAATCCCTCGACGACTACGAGGGCATCGCGGAGGGGCTTTACCGAAAAACCCAGGCCCCAGTCATGGATGCGGGAAACAAGCCCACGTGGGCGATGATCTACCTCGCCACCCACACTGAGGTCGGCGTGGCCCTTCCCGGATATATGGAGGCGATACGCGAGGCCGCCAGACTTTGGGACTTTCCCGAAGCGTATCTTGCGGAATTGAGCGAATGGGTTCCCCGCTGACCGCGGGAAACTCATTTCTTGGGACGAAATCCCTTCGGCAGGCTGGGATTGTCCGGGTCCGGAGGAGGAGGAGGCTCTGCGCCGCCGGAATCAGGGGCGTCCGTTTCTTCCGGAGTCACGGCGTCCTCCGGTTCCGGAAGGCCTAATCGCTGCCGCGCCTTTTTTGCCGCACCGGTTTCCGGATACTCGGTCACAATCCGCTCCAAAAGAGCCATCGCCGTGTCGGTCTTGTTCAGTTTTCCGGAATAGAGATTCGATAACCGGATCGCGGTCCAACCCCATTTCTCCCGAGGCAGTTTCTTGGTCAGCACCTCTTCCAATTCCAAGGCAGCCGCCAGGAAATTGCCCAGATCCTTCTCATAGATCTCGGCAATCCGAATGGCGACATGCTGCTCGCCCGGGTTCTTCTTGAGGTATTCCCGCATCAGATTGACGGCTTCCAGGTGGTTCCCCCGCGCCCACTCCTCCTCCGCTTTCTCGTAGCCCGGGTCCTTCTTCTCCACCCAATCCTCCGCCATGACCGCCTTGCCGGCGCGGCCGCCCAGAAACCGGGCCACATCCCATGCCCCCAATCCGCCCAATCCCACCATCGAGAAGACGAACAGCCCAAGATAGAGCATGGAATCTGCCTTTCGGGGAGCCTTCTTGTTGGCCGCCTGCGGCGGAACCGCCGGTGCCGCATTAGTGGATTCTGCGGTTTTGGCCGGTGGTGTTCCTGCGACGTTATTCGTGGTGCTCGAATCGGACGAACTCGTAGCGGCGGGGGAGTTGGTCTCCGCAGGATCCGAACCGGGTGCCGGCGTCACCGCGCTGGCCATGGCAGCATTAGTTTCCTGGACCTCGAAATTGCGAACGTGCCCTCCCTCGGAATAGGCCCGGCGAAAGCGGCCAAACGAGTCCCCGGCCAGGAGCAGGAGGAGCAGGTAGGCGCAGATTCGAATCGCTAGCTTCATTAAACGCCCGTCTTTCTAGGCGCAACCCGCCATCCAGAAAAGAAGGAACCAACGGCTTGCCGTGGCCCGTCCGACCGAAACACCCAGGCGCCTCACACACAACTCGCTGCACGGCAGTAGAATCCAGTTACCGCTTAGCGGATTGGGTTCCGGGAAAGCTCGTCCACCTTGTCCAGCAACAACCGGAAGAGGGTTTCCCGCCCCTCCACGCGATTCAGTTTCCGGTCCAGACCCACGACGCCGAATCCTGGTCCCCAGGCCGGCCCATTGACCACGCAGCAATGATTTCCGGAGACCTCGAGCTGTCGAATCCCCCGGGCCAGCGCCTCGTCCGGACCCCCATCCACCTCATACTTCCATCCGACAATCCAGCCGCGCGGATACCATTGACACAGCCGCGGAAGAATTTTCGGCGTGGGTCGCAGCTCCACGAATAGCGAGCCCCGTTCCGTTTGGGGTTTTCCTTCGGCCACCGGCGACAGCTCCCCATCCGGTCCGCGTTGAAAGAGTGCTCCCGCTGTGAAGTCACTGACGGCCGCGGCGTGAAAAAAAGCCACCGGATCCGGAGTCGCGCGCGCCTCGATCGCCTGGGCCAAACTGGCGGTCGTTGAGAAGGAATGCTGTCGGATCGCTGCGAGGGGCAATCGCCAAACGGCCGTCTCGGACAGAAACAGTTCCACCTCGTTCCCCGCCAGCAAGAGGGCATTGGCCAGCTCACCTCCGAGGCGTCCTGTGGAGAAGTTGGTCAGACGTCTCGCACGATCCAGGGGCTCCCAGGTCGGTCCCGCAGTGACGAAGCAACGCACGACTCAGAGGTCCGCCAAAGTGGAGGTCCCGGGCAAGGCAAAACCGCCCGCCAACAAGGCCCGCTCCTCAACACTTCCCTGATTCATTCACTTCCGATGGCTCACGCTTTCCCCAGGTGGCCCGATGCTCTAGGATCGGAGCATCATTATGCCAACGTACGTTTACGAAACGATTCCTTCCCGGTCCGGAGAAGGCGTCCGCCGGTTCGAACTCAAGCAGTCCATGAATGACGCCGCCCTGACGCATGACCCCGACACCGGTCTGCCGGTGCGCCGGGTGATCTCCGGCGGTTTTGCCCCGATGACAGGGTCCACCGACTCGGCATCGGGCTGTGAAAAACGGCGCCTGCGCCCTGCCCCAACCCGCGCAACACTCCTGCGGCTCCGGATGCGGCTGCTTTGCCAATTAGGTCCTCCACGGCGGGTTGCCTTTCTCGAGACCCTCATCTACCTCTTGCGCCCACTTTATGCCTGACCAGGACAATCGTATCCCGGTAACCGTTCTCACCGGATTCCTCGGCGCCGGTAAAACGACGCTTCTCAATCACATCCTGACGTCCAACCACGGCAAACGAATCGCCGTGATCGAGAATGAATTCGGCGAAATCGGCATCGACAATGCCCTGGTCATCAATGCCGACGAGGAGATCTTTGAAACCAACAACGGCTGCATTTGCTGCACCGTCCGGGGGGACCTGATCCGCATCCTCGGCCAATTGCTCAAGCGAAAGGACCGGTTTGACTACATCCTTGTGGAGACCACGGGTCTTGCGGATCCCGGGCCGGTCGCGCAGACCTTCTTCAGCGACGAGGAGGTCAAGCAGGCGTTCCGCCTCGACGGAATCGTCACACTGGTCGATGCGAAGCACATTGGCCTACACCTCGAAGATGCACCCGAGGCAAAGGAGCAGATCGCCTTTGCGGACCGGATTCTCCTGAACAAGACGGATCTGGTTGGCCCCGACGACGTCGATGCCTTGGAGGAAAAGGTCCGTGGAATCAATAGCCTCGCAAGGATTCACCGAACCACGCGAGCCACGTTGAACGTCAACGATGTCCTGAACATCCGTGCGTTTGACCTCGACCAGCGCATGAGCCTCGACGGTGATTTTCTTGAGAAGGAGCTCCCGTTTGAATGGAGTGCGGCGTTCCACCTGGAATCCGGCGAACACCGCCTGGTGCTCGAAGCCGGACCGGATCCCGTCATGGGCGTCGTCCTGCTTCCCCTTGAAACCGGGAACCACGAGCACGGACAATCCCATGATCATGACGATGGACACGAACACGGACACGGCCATGACCACGACGACGACCATGAACATGGCGAACATTGCCACGGCGGACTGCACGATGCGCTTCACGCGGCGGAGGACCTGGCAGCCAATCTGTTCACGCATCCGGCCACTCCGGTGCGGTCCGGTGGGGACATCCGGCCGGGACGCAAGCTCTACAAACTGGTTCTCGGCGATGATTCGTCCTCGTTTCGCATCCAAGTGCCGGCGGCGGGTGATTACGCCCTCTTCACCCAGCACGAATTGGCTGAGTTTTCCGGTCGCTTGGAGCGGAATGGAACGACGGTCGAGCCGGAACATGCCCACGAACATGGGGGCCATCACCACACTCATGACGCTACGGTCACCAGCGTCGGGTTTGAGGAGACTCGCGAGCTGGATGCCAAAAAACTGAATGCCTGGCTGAGTGAGCTGCTTCAATCCAAAGGCCAGGACATTTTCCGGATGAAGGGCATCCTCAACCTCCGCAATTCGCCGAACCGGTTTGTCTTCCAAGGCGTCCACATGCTGTTCGAAGGAAAGGCGGACCGGCCCTGGAAAGATGAAGCCGAGCGGAAGAGCCAGCTGGTTTTCATCGGCCGAAAGCTTGACCGGGAGGCGCTCCAGGCCGGGTTCCGCCGTTGCCTGGCCTGAAGCGAGCCCATCGTTTGGCAGGTTTTGTCTCTGGTGACTCGTGAGCTCTTCCTTCATCGCAGAACGCGCACCGGATTGGACCGTCCAACTGGATGACTTCGTCCGCTCCGTTTCGTGGTCACCCGACGGGAGCTTTATCGTGGCGTCCAAGGCTTCGGGCCCGCTGCTCGCGTTCCGCTCCCAGGATTCCCGCGAACTCCAGGCTTGGGCCGGTCACGAGGGAGGGACATTCGCCGGCCTGTGCTCGCCGGTCGCTCCTCTGATTGCCAGTGTGGGACAGGACGGCCACCTGCGACTTTGGACGCTGGAGTCCCCGGCGGCACGGCATACGGTGCCCGCAGGCGCACTCTGGGTGGAACAGCTGGCATGGGCCCCCGACGGGTCCTGCATTGCCATCGGTGCGGGGAAGAAGGTCACGCTGCTGAATCCAGACGGCACGGTCCGACACTCGTTAACGCCGCTCCGCAGTACCGTCAGCGCGTTCGCGTGGAGCCACGATTCACGGCTTCTTGCGGCCGCCAATTATGGAGGGGTGCACCGTTGGGACTCCCATTCCGGCGACGCCCTCGACGTGCTGCCCTGGAAGACCTCCCTGCTGTCCCTGGCCTGGAGCTCGGATCAGCGTTGGATTGTGGCTGGAACCCAGGAACAAAGCGTCCAGATCTGGGAACTTCCGTATCGATCGGGAGAGGAGCTCGCGATGAGCGGTTATCCCGGGAAAGTCCGGGAACTCGCGTGGCATCACGGGGGACGATACCTGGCAACCGGCGGTGGACCGGATGTCACCGTTTGGGATTGCGGCGGACGTGGCCCGGCCGGCACCACCCCTCGCATCCTCACGGGACATGAGGAACGGGTGTCCTCCCTGTCCTATCAATACTCGGGGCACCTGCTCGCCAGCGGGGGAGCGGATGGGCGCGTGCTGCTCTGGAACGCAGGCAAGTCCAGCCTCGCCTTGCGCCAGTACCGTTTTGCGTCGCCGATCATCCAAACGGCCTGGAGCCGCGATGACCAGCGATTGGCCATCGCCTGTCAGGACGGAACAGTGGCCGTCGCCACTGTGGGTCGGTTTTGATGAAGATCGGCCCAGTCCCCTTCAAAAAGCGGGCCGTCACTCAGACAGGGCCACTCAACTTCATTTGGGCACCTTGACCGCCACGGTGTCCCGGCGGGAATTGCCAAACGCATCCACGGTTTCCACACGGATGGTGTAAATGCGACCCGTGCCATTTTGGGCGCGTTCGGACCTCAAAAACACCGTCAAGCTGCCTGTGATTTCGATGTCCGGCGTCGCATCGCCATCGCCCGTCCCGTTCTCCGGTTCATTGCTGGTGACTTCGACAATCCTGGAAACCGGCGGGCCACTGGCGTCCGAAAAACTGGGCTGCACTGTGACCAGCTGCATCTTGTGATTCGGTATCGACAGGATAGGTTTGTCGACCGTGAGCGAATTCAGGACCGGCTTGTCGGAGTCCACAACCAGATTCGCCGTGACGCTGGAGCCGATGTACCGGCTGTCACGAAGGTCAACCGTCCCGCCTCCGTTGGGCAGACTGACCACAACGCCGAAGTACGCCGCCAGGGAATAGGTGCCGGAAGGCAGCGATCCCAAGCGGGCCCGTCCCGTGAAATCCGTGATCACCGAACGAACGACGGTCGTCGGTCCGGCAGCGACGAACAGGACGCTCCGTTCGATCAGCGGACCATTGGCATCGGTCAGGATGGCGCTGACCACGTGGGTGCCTCCGGACTGAATCGAGGCTCCCTCCGGATCCAGACGGATCTCCGCAGGCGAAGGTTTGATCAAAATCGGTGCGGAGCGGTCAGACGGCGCAAAACCAAAGCCGCCGGGGAACGAAACCTTCACTTCATAGGAGCCCGGGACGCTCAAGACATTGACCGTCGCGGTCGCAACCCCGGCGGCGTCAGTTCGTGCGACCACCTGTTGATCTCCCACGGCGAACAGCAGCCCACGGCCTTCCACGGAAGCACCGCCTCCGTTCGACCAGGCGGCTCGAAGCACGACGCGGTCCCCGTAATTCGCCTCGGTCGGAGGACTCACCAATTGCACGGAGGTCGCGACCGCGTTCACCGTCTCCCATCCGTCATTCTGGCCAGGAATGTGCAATGCTCCTTTGCGGGTGTGCATCGACACCAGGCCCACGCCATTCACAGCCTGGACCACATACCGGATGTCACCGGAATCGGCACCCAGCCCGGACAAATCCAGTTCACCCGCCCAAAGGGTCGAGTCGGAGGCGTTCTGGGTCAGATTGATGGAGCGCCACTTGCCATACGGGATTCCGCGTAGACCCGTGTAGGTAATCCAGACTTCCTGGATTCCCGCGATGGGATTCCCAGTAACGAAGGTCTGGAATTTGACCCGACTGCCCTCGACGCCGGAGAAAACCCCTGAGATTGCGGGTGGACCCGAAACGGCAGGCACCACCTGCCCGGACCCGTCATCAAGGTCGTAGACCTGGCGGTTGGCGCTGTAATACAGCCTGAAGTCGACGCGCGTGTGTCGGCGGAGGGTCCCCTCGGGATCCACCGAATTCGCCGAAATGAACTGGGCCGGCCAGACATAGAGCCTCGTCGCATCCGTGGTGGAGCCACACAAAGAGTCAAAATAGTTCACCGACCAGAAGCGGACCGGGAAGAGAACGTCACTGACGAAGGAGGCGTGGACTCCCCTGATTTCCGTAGTTGGGGCACCGGTCAATGGAATGACGCCCACGGCGTCCTCGTAGTCACCACCCCGCCATCCCACACCGCGGAGCGTCGTGCCACCCACCGTGACATTGCGGACCTCCAGCGGAAGGACGGGCTCGGTCGGATTGACCAAGGTTCCATTGCCGCCTTCCAGATATGTCGCCCGGACTGTGCCTCCCCGTTCGATGTCCTGGAGATCAACCGACCGTTCCGTGAAGGTCGGGATCAACGCCACGTCGGCGATTTCGAGACCAAGTACCTGGCCCGGATTCGATGCCGCCAGTTCGACACCGGCCAGCATACTGGTATCGACGTCGGCAGGGAGGCGGCCGGAGGGCATTGACACTTTCAACATCGGAAGGCCGAACAACGTCGCCTCCAGATAGGATTTCTCATGGATGCCCCGCATTACCGGCGTCGTGGCGAGATACTGTCGCTTGGCACGCATCAGCGCCTGTCCAACGGAAACCGGTCCCGTTCCCATTCTCAATTCACGGACGAAGCGGAGGTATAGCCGCTCGCTGTACTCAATGAAGTCCGTATCGCCATACTGGTATCCCGTGCCTGCAATCAGCGTCGCCTGCTTGCGGGCCGCTGCCTGGGCCCAGTCCGGTTCCGGCGTCACATACGGAATCCCGTCGAGATCCACCGCACTGTATCCGGAATGACATCCGGCACTGATCAGGATGCTGTTCTTGAAATCGACGGATGACTGCTCGAGCTCCGTCGACTGCACCACCGTGAGATAGTCCGCTGCGAGGGCGCTGAACGCACTGAAATGTCCCGCCAGATAAACCAGATCGTGCCGACCGCCGAACAACGCCGAACGCAACTGGGCGGCCGTCCAGCCGTTGGTGGGCGGAACGGTTGGAGCGTCAATCAAGGTATCGACCTGCCTTCCCATGCCCGCTTCAAATTCCGTCTCCACTCCCGATGCCGCATCCGACAGAAAGTCATAGCCTGTGACCAGTGCCGAAGTGGGTGTGGGCAAAACACCACCGGGCACATCCAAGTAGGCCTGGATCATCCCGGTGATCTCCGCGGGTGTTTCCACCAACCGGCCCACCGGAACCTCGGGCAGTGGGATCGTGGCCAGTTTCAGTTCAAGCTGGCAGGTGGCACCGTAGAAGTCCTGACCCAGCACATAGTTGAGCTTCAGGCTCGCCTCGGAAGCTGACGTGTCCTTGACGGGCGGAACGTAATTCTTCTCAGGTCCGATCAACGCCTGATCCGGATAGCGGTAGAACGGAACCACGGAGTCACCGCCCACCAGGACAATGTTCTCCACGGGATTCATCGATCGCCACTGTCCAAGCAGATTACGAATCGCATCCGCCGCGAGATTCTTGGCGTATGGGCACTCAATATTGGAATCTGCCTGAGCGTTGAACCAGACGATCTGGGGATACGCGGCGAGGTCGATAATGCGGCCGTTGACCTCGGGTCTTGCGCAGAGCTCACCCAGTTTCGCGGCCAGGGCCTCCTTGGACCCGGCTCCGTTCAGACGTGCTGTATCCGTCACGATCAGCGTCCGGTAACCACCCGCCTGCGGAGACGGTCCGGTTGGGGTACCCGCAGGCGCGGCATCCACAACATCTTCGCATGTCCCGGTCTGGACATAGACGGACAACTCGAACGGCGCACCAGGCTGGTACACACCATTCCGACCTCGGACCCGGAGATAGAATTCCCCGGAATTGTTCCATGTATTCACCACCAAGCCCTCATTGGCAGTGCCATCAAATCCCGACACGGCGATCACGCTCCGAATCTGGGCTTCCGAGAAGGCAGCAGGACTGAACACCGTGGGGGAGAACTTGTACGGGGAAAACACCGTCGGACTGAAGACGGTCGGCGAGAAGACCGTGGGGGAAAACACCACGGGACTGAAGACGTAGGGCGAGAACGCATCCGACGCATAGATATCCGGGCTGAAAACCGTTGGGGAAAACACCACCGGGGAAAAGACAACAGGACTGAAGACGTACGGTGAAAACTGGACGGGAGAAAACGCATCCGACGTGAAAGCCGCAGCGCTGAAGACCACCGGACTGAAGGCATCCGCGGAGAACTTGGCCGGGCTGAAGGCGTCCGCGGCAAACTGGGCGCTTAGCAGGGGCAGGTCCTGGGAGTCTTCGAGCATCCCCTGATATGCCTTGGCAATATCCTTGAACAGCACGAGGTCATAATTCTGGGGCAGTCCGGTCAACGTGGCGATGACACGGCTTCCGGGCTTCACCGAGAACTTGTACCATCGGGACTGGTCGAGATGGTTGATGCACTGGCTGAAATGGGCCTGGAGCAGTCCCGGTTCTGCCTCGACGAGCTGAAGCGACCGCGCCGCCGGCCAGGAAACGTTGGGATTGTCACGGACCAGTACGTTGAAGGTCCTGGAAGTCACGTTGCCCGCCGCATCCACGGCGGTGGCTGTAATTTCGTG
>JBGAPN010000138.1:0-11873 GCA_044221235.1 Limisphaerales bacterium | reverse complement strand
CGACCGGATTCCCCTCATATTCGGCCTCGGCAATACGCCAGACCCCGTTGAAGGACGAGAGATCTGCGGACCGCACCACCCAGCCCGCAAGCAGGGCGGCGGCAAACACGACGACGGATTTCAGCTTCATGATTCGGAAAGGTGGACCAGTGGAAGTGGAAGGAATCAGACTGTCCAGCCTTTGCGGTCCTTTTGGCGGATGAACTGGTTTGCTGTGGCGTTATTGACCACCCGAAGCGACGGCGAATCCCAGACCAGCGGACTTCCCGCCCGGACGGCCACGTTCCCCAGCAAGACCACCTCGGTCATCGGGCCAGCGGCCGAGAAATCAGACAACGCGGCGGGACCTCCTTTGCAGGCGGCAATCCATTCCTCGTAATGGCAGCGGTCCCAGTTGCTGCACTTGGGAAGTGTCTCTGGCACCGACTTGAAGTCCTCCACTTTCCGTCCGGACCGGAACGTCGCTCCGCCATTGTAATTGGTGAGCATCACATCCTGGTTCCCCACAAAAATGACCCCATTCTCCGCATACTTTGTCCCGGGGAAGAGAGCCTGGGGAGGCAGCTTCCCGCCGTCATACCACCACAGCGTGAAGGCCGGCCGTTTTGGGGTCGCCGGAATCTCCCATTTCACAATGGACCATTTTGGACCGGAAACCGCCGTCATCCCCTCACTCCAGGCCTCCACGTGGGTCGCATCGCGTATCCCGAGCGAAAGATCGGGCAGGTTGAAAAGATGACATCCCATGTCCCCGAGCGCCCCGGTCCCGAAATCCCAGAATCCCCTCCACGCGAAGGGAACATAGGCCGGACTGAAGGGTCGGTTCTCGGCAACTCCCAGCCAGAGATCCCAGTCGAGTGTTTTCGGGACAGCGGCTGTGTCCGGTGTCCCGAGCCCCTGTCCCCACCAGCGACCGGGCCGATCCGTCCAGCAATGAACTTCATGAACCGCTCCCAGAACACCCGCCTGGACCAGTTCCACTTCGCGACGAAGTTGTGGATGAGATCGCCCCTGGTTTCCCATCTGCGTGGCCACCTTGTGTTTCTTGGCCGCCATGGTCAGGCGCCGTGCCTCCTCGATGGTGTGAGTCAGCGGTTTTTGGCAATAGACGCCCTTGCCCCGCTCAATGGCCCACATGGATGGGAGAAAGTGCATGTGGTCTGGAGTCGACACCGTCACCGCGTCAATTTCGCGGGACATCTGGTCCAGCATGGTCCGGAAATCCTTGAATCGCTTCGCATTGGGAAAGCGCTTGAACGCCTCCGCTGCCCGCGCCTCATCCACGTCACACAGGGCCACCACATTCTGCGAATCACAGCTGGTGATGTCCGTGAAACCCTTCCCACCCACGCCGATACCCGCTATATTCAGCCGGTCGTTGGCCCCAAGGACCGGAAGACGGCTGACCAGCGGAAACGCGGTGACCAGCGCGGCCTGACGAAGGAAGGAACGTCGGGAGGAATGAAACAGGGGGGCGGCCATGGATTCAGAAATGGAATGGGTAAAAGCGAAGGGTGCCAAGTTCAACAGACGGCCGGATAACCCGGATCATTCGGCATTTTGTGAGTCGGCCGGCCCAGGAGGTTTGAAGGTGGACCGCCCCACTGAAGTCGCGACCCTTCCCCCTGCAAATTCCGGTCAGCGCCACGCCTGCGAACTTTGGGCTCGTCATTCCCCGGGGACCAATGATAAGGGACCTTCCGGAATCGTTGAGGAAAATTGGGTTTCCCGGCGATGCAAGGTGTCTGAACAGTTGGCCGGTTAGGTTGGGCGTCCTACGCCTCCCGGGCACGGCCACGGAGAATGTCCCCACACATATCGAGCCAGGAGCGAGGGAGGACGACCGGACGACTCCATTTTGGATCCGGTACGGTACCCCCCCGGCTCACAACAACAAAGTTAACAGGATGAGCTTGCCGTCATTTGCCGAATTGGAACTGTCCGCCGAACTCCAAAAGGTGCTCGAGCGCCAGGGATTCGAAGGTCCAACCCCCGTTCAGACTGCCGTCTTGGTGGCGGTCAATTCCTCCCGGAGCGCCATCATCGCTGCCCCGGCTTGGTCGGGGCGGGGAACCTCGATTGCCATAGCTGCCGCATCCCTGGCAGCCAAGGGGACCGATGGGACCCGCGTCCTGGTTCTGGCCGGAACCCGGAGCCGCGCATTCCACCTCTCTGAATTAATCTCCAACATGGCCGCGGGTCGCAAGTCCACGCCGGTGGCCGCATTGGTATCCGGTCAAAGCGCCGCACGAAGGTCCGCCCTGCTGGAAAAGGAACCGGGCATTGTGGTCGCAACCCCGGGGGTCGTACGACAGGCCATCCACGACCAGCGGCTCACGTTCAATTCGCTGGTCTGCACCTTCATCGATGGCATCGATGAACAACTCGACGGAGGAATGGAGGAAGACCTGGAGGCCATCCTCGCCGCCATCCCGGCAGGCAAGCCGGTGGTGGCCCTTGCAACCAGCATATCCCGGGACTTGGAGACCTTGACCGCCCGACGGATGGCGGATGCCGACCGCCTGGTCTCTGAACCGGCGTCGACTCCGGCAAACCTCACTTGGTTCAGCGTGGATTCTGCCGAAAAATTCCAGTCGTTCACCGTCCTCGCCGACCGGCACGACCTGAACCGAGCCCTGGTCCTGGTCAATAACCGCCAGACCGCGGAATCTTTGGCGGAACGGTTGACGGCGGCCGGGTATTCGGCGGATGCAGTCCATACCGGCGCCTCAGCCACCGTCCGCGAACGAGCGGTCAAACGATTCCGGCAAGGTTCGTGTTCCTTCCTCGTTGGGACGGCCCGGGGTCTCGCCGAGCTGGAACTGGAATCGGTGGACGCAGCAGTTCATTGGGACTGGCCGCTGGACGACGCGGACTTCGGCCTTCGCCACCGTCATCTGCGATCGGGTGGCCTGGCCTTCGCCTTGGCCGCGGGGCGTGAACTTGTCCGAGCCCGGTCGATTTCCCGGCGCGGCGCGCCTGTCCGCCTGGGACGCCTTCCGCTTCTGGGCGAATTGGCGGAACTCCGCCTCCACGCCAACGTTTCCCGCATCCGTGAGGCCCTCGCTGGCCGCAACCCGGCTGCCAGCCGCTCCGTAGTCGACCTCCTCATGGCCGAAGGCTTCGAGCCAGCCGTGATTGCTGGAGCCGCCATCCGGCTCCTCGGAGCTCCTGAGCTTCCCACTCTCCCTCCGCCCCCGCCACCGGTGGTTCCCGAACGGCCCGCCCCGACGGTGGAACCGGTGGAAAACGGCTCCCCCCGCGAAGAAGCGCCCGCCGCCGAAACGGAACCGAGCGGATACGATACGGGGGATTGGTCCCCGGGCGTGGGGGCCTCGGTGAACGCATCCGAACCGGAGGAAACCAGCGGCACCTCGGGATACGAAGGATCCGAAGACGGCGGCTATGCCTACTCCGACAACGCATCGGAAGACGGTGTGGTCTACCCGCCGGAGGCCAACTTTGGTGACGAGGAATCCTCCGTGGAGTCCGGTGGCGGCGATCGCCAGGGCCGACGCGGCAGGCGGGGGGGACGAACCCGGGGACGGGCCGGAGAAGGCGCTGGAGCCTCCGCTGGCATGAAACGGCTCTGGCTTAATGTTGGGCGGATGGATCGCATCCAGCCCCGGGACATTGTCGGATGCATTTTGGGAGAAACGGGCCTTCCGCCGGCGACTGTTGGACGCGTCCAGCTATTTGAACGGCACACCTTGGTGGATGTTTCGGCCACCTTTGAATCCCAGATTCTCGAGGCGCTAAACCGGGCGGCCGTCCGCGGGCGAAAGCTCAAAGCCAAGGTGGCAGCGTACTGACGATGACACGGTTTTCGGCCGGTTCCTAATGCGGGTTGCTTTGGGAACCGGCCGTCACAGTCCCCCGACAAACTTTCCCTTGGCCTCGCCGCCATGGGACCGACTATCGTGCCGCCCTGCGCGGAGGGATGTTCGGACGTCCCGCGCCTGACTTTCCCGATGCACGCCCCTTTTCGCCTACTGCGCCGCCTCTTGGCGGGACTGGGTCTCGTCCTCATTGCCGGCCGGCTTTGCGCCCAGGCACCCGTCATCACGACCAATCCCCTGTCCCAGACGAATTCCATCGGAGCTCTCGTCTCCTTCACCGTCGAGGCCACCGGGGATACCCCGCTGATCTACCGCTGGTTTTTCAACAACGCACTGATCAGCACCTACACCAACGGAATCATCTCCTTCCCCATCAGCTCGACCTTCGATTCCGGCATCTATTTCGCCACGGTCAGCAACCGGCTGGGGATGGCCACGTCCGCCCCGGCTACACTCACCGTCCTTGGCCCGCCCGCCTTCACCACCAATCCGGCCTCCCAGACCATCTACGTGGGACAGTCCGTCACCTTCACGTCCACGGTGCTCAGCGCCGTTCCGGTCACCTACACCTGGCTGTTCAATGGTGCCGTCATCGCCAACGCCACCAACAGCTATTTCGCCATCACCAACACGGTGACCAATTCAGCCGGGTTCTACTCCGTTCAGGCCAACAATCAGTATGGCACCACGACCAGCCGGTCTGCCCAGTTGGTGGTCAACCCGCTGCCTTCCCCATCCCTGCTGCTGGGCACGCTCACCGTCGACGACCAGGTTCGTGTGCCGGTCCTCTACACCGCCAATAGCGCCGAGTCTCGCATCAGCTTTTCGGTCGCCTTCAACCCGCAGGTGTTGACCAATGCGGCCTTTGAACCGGCATTTGATCCCGTGGATTCCGGCTCCGACTCGGCCCATTCGTCAGTCCACGGCCGGGTCCGACCCGCCTCACTGCCTCCGGATACCACCGTTGAGACCGACACCTCCCTGCTCTCCGCGGGCCGGCTGGGGATCACCCTCGATTGGGGCACCAATTCTGTTAGCCCGGGACCTTCCGCCATTGGGCTGTTGACGTTTGATCTGGTGGAGGGACGCACCCAGGCGTTTGAGGGGGCGCTGGGCCTGACCAATGTCCCGGTGTCAGCGGTCTTCTCCCCGGCGATCGACGGCAACACCAACATCCTCCTGAACCCCATGAACCCTCAGATCATCACTGCGGGCGGGTTCACCCTCAATCGCCAGACCGGGTTTCTGCAGCAGGTGCTTCTTTACGGAAACCCCGGAAACACCTTTGTTGAAAACACCCGCTTGACGGTTGCCGGCCTCGGTCGGGATTCCCTCACGAACCTGATCGCCCTGGCCAACGCCCAGGGACTTCTGCTGACTCCCCCGCTGCCATACGTCGACATGGGGGCGATTGCCCCGGCAGAGGTTCGGGAAGCGCTGCTTGAGTATTATGTCACGGATCGGGTCACGGCGCCCACGCCGGTGTTCAGCCTGTACGCAACGCCCGCCTTCGTTCCCACCATTCCCTCGGGGACCATTCTCACAAACTCCATCAACCGTACGGCAAACGGCGTCGTGATGGTCGAATTCCCGACCTACTCCGACCGGCGTTACTACATCCAGTACAGTCCCACCCTGTCCGGATTCACGAACGGAGCCTTCCAGACGTCCCTGCCGCCCGTTCTTGGAACCGGCAGCCGCCGGCAATGGCTCGACACCGGCCCACCCCGGACGACGACCCTTCCTGTGGGTGAGAGCCGGTTTTACCGCGTGCTCGAAGTTCAATAATTCCAACGGACCCCACACGACTTGCCATGAATCTTGTCCGAAGCCTTTCCCGGTCCGTCCTCGCACTCACCGGAACGGTCGCCGCGAGCACCAGTCTTCTCGCGCAGGAATCGCCCTACGAATTGGAGCGAACCGGATGGTATATTCGCACCGGAGCCTACCTCCAGATGGGCATGAACGTGTCCGTCTCAAGGGTAAATCCTCCCGCTCCAATCACCCCGGGGATTTACGACAACGGATTCGTCCAGGAAGACATCAGCCAAGGGGCAATGGGATTGACCTGGAACTGGGGCTACCAGGAGGCCTCCCAGATTGCGAACGGCCAACTCGAATTGAGCCGGGTCGAGGGACTGTCCACCGTCAACTCCCTCGACGGATTCGGCAACGGGAACCTATATGGTCCCGAAGTCGTGGCTGGCTTCGAATTCTACCGGTTTGAGATCAAACGGCGGGACGCCCACATGGGCTTTGAAATCGCATTACGCTACGGCAATTACTCGGGCAGCGATCAGCAGACCGTGCAGAGCGACGTCCTGCTCAAGCGGGACCAGTATGATCTTGGGGGCATCGTGGCGCCGCTGCCTCCCTATGTCGGTTTCCCCAATGTTCCCGGCCCCTTGATTTCCCTGACACCCCACCCTCTCCCCACCCTGGCCTCGCGGGCGACCTCGACGTTGTCCACCAGCCTCGATGCGGATTTCTATACGGCCCGATTTGGCGCCTGGGTCCTGGTGCCGTTGTCCGAACGGTGGACCGCCGGCATTAGTGTCGGGTTCACCTCCATCTACGCGTGGGGATCGGCATCCTTCACCCAAACCTCCACCTACGACAATCCCGCCTTCCGCCCGGTGACGCAGTCATCGAATCAATCCGAAGGTGACTGGCTGCCCGGCGCCTATATCCAGCTTCGGTCCACCTACAGAATCCTGCCGTGGATGAAGGCCTATCTGGGTATTGAGTGGGCGACCAGCGGTTCACTCCGGATCGACGGACTGGACTATCAGGCCCAGTTCGATTTCGGGTCGACGTATGGCGCGAGCGGCGGACTCGAGTTTTCCTTCTGATCCGCGGACCTACCACAGTTGCAACTGGCGGTCATCCGGTCTCCGAAACGATTCGACCGACAATTCCGGCCCGCGGGTGTCGAGTCCGGCCTTCCGGCAAGCCACCGCAAACAGCTGGGACAGCTGTTCGGCACGTTTCCCCTCGCCACGCATCCGCACCCCAAAGCGGGAATCATTGAGCCGGCCTCCGCGAAGTTCCCGAATCTGCCCAAGCACTTTTTCCCGCCGTTCGGGAAAATGTCGCTCCAGCCAATCTTCGAACAACGGCGCAACCGCCAGCGGAAGGCGCAGCAGGACCTTCGCTGCATGAGTTGCTCCCGCCTCCGCAGCTGCCTCCAGCAACCGCGGGATCTCATGGTCATTCAGGGCTGGAATCACCGGCGCAATCATGACCCCCACCGGGATTCCCGCCCGGGAGAGCGTTCGAATGGCCGCAAGTCGGGCAGCAGGGGGTGAGGTCCGGGGCTCCAGGACGCCGCGCAGAACTGGATCCAGGGTGGTCAGTGAAACCAGAACGGATATGGCCCGAAACCGGGCCAATTCGGACAGGACATCGACATCCCGCGCCACCAGGGCGTTTTTGGTGACAATTCCCACCGGGTTGCGGAAATCCGCCAGGACCTCCAGACATTGGCGTGTCACTTTCAGCCTTCTCTCCACCGGCTGGTAACAGTCGGTGACACCGCTCATGGCAACGGTTTGGGGCCGCCAGGCGTCCGCCCCGAGTTCCCGGCGGAGCAACTCCGGCGCCCGATGTTTCACCACGATTCGGGATTCGAAGTCCAGCCCGGCGCTGAAACCGAGGTATTCATGAGTGGGCCGCGCATAGCAGTAGGCGCATCCATGCTCGCAGCCCCGGTAGGGGTTCAAACTCCAGGTAAAGCCGACATCCGGACTGTCGTTACGCGTCAGGGCCTTCTCCGTTTGATCTTCAAGAAACTGGGTGCGCGGCAATGGCTCTAGTGCGGGGTCCAAGTCCATTACTTCCGTGTCCTGCACCCGGTGAACCGCCGAGAATCGGTTGGGCGGATCGAAACCGGCACCCCGATGGGCGGAGGGAGGGAGATTCGGCGTCATGGTGAATCGGGCCTGGACCGGGCATCGACCCGGATACCCCTTCAAAAATTGGTGATCCCTGGGGTCTGGCAAGCCTGCAGGAGAGCCCTCTTCAAATTTCATCCAGATCCCGGGATCGTTCGGGTCTTTGCGTCCAGGGCCGGTTCGATGTTCACTCTCCGGGTGATTTCAACGGCGGAGGATGCTGCAGGGCCGTCAGCCGACCTGGTTCGCCAGGTCGAGTCCATCTTTTCCGCGACTGGACTCTTCTCCCGTGCACGCAATTTTGAATTCCGGCCCCAGCAGCAGCAGATGGCCGTTGCCGTCGCCCATTCCCTTGTCGACCGCCGCCACCTGCTGGTCGAGGCGGGCACCGGTGTCGGAAAGAGCTTCGCCTACCTGGTCCCGGCGATCCTTTACGCCGTGGCTCAGAAAAAGAAGGCCATCATCTGCACCCACACCATCAATCTGCAGGAACAGCTGGTGGAAAAGGATCTCCCGCTCCTCCATCGGGTCCTTCCCATCGACTTCAACTTCGCCATGCTCAAAGGTCGGGCGAATTACCTGTGCACCCGCCGGCTACGCAAGGCGCGTCAGCAGTCGGCATCCCTGTTCAACTCGTCCGAGACCGCGGAACTCGAGCGGATCTGGAAATGGTCCCAGGAAACGACGAATGGCTCGCTCAGTGACTTCGATGAAGAACCGGATCCCAAGGTTTGGGAAAGCGTCTGCTCGGAACGAGGCCTGTGCACTCCCAAAAAATGCGGCTATTCCAGCGACCTCGCCCAGGAGAACCATGTCTGCTTCTTCCAACGGGCCCGTCAGAAAATCCTGAGCGCCGATGTCCTTGTCCTGAATCACACCCTCTTTTTCACACTGCTCAACAGTGTGGACGAGGAACGGACGGGCGACGGGATTCTCTTCAAGAATGACTTCGTCATCTTCGACGAGGCGCACACGGTCGAGCAGGTTGCAGCGCGCCATATCGGGATCAGCGTGGGGAGCGGCGCGGTCCGGTACTCGCTCCAACGGCTCTACAATCCGCGGACCGAGAAGGGATTGCTCGCCACCCTTCGGCAGGGCCCAAGCGTCAAGGCCGTCACCGAGGCGCTCGAACTCAGCGATGCCTTCTTTTCCCGGGTGGAATCCGCCTGCGAGGAAATCGCAGACCACGCCAGGAGCCGTTCAGAACCGGATTCCACCGGGAAGAGCCGCCCGGAGGGCCGCAAATGGTCCGAGCTTCGCATCCGGCATCCGGAACTGGTCGAAGATACGGTCACCCTCGCGCTCCAGCGCCTGCGGGATGAGGTTTCCTCCCTCATTGAAGCTTCCAACGACAAGGACGTCGGAGACGAACTCCTCGAATGCAACCGTCGCATCAGCGAGCTGCGAGACGCCGTGAGGGCCTTCCTCGGCCAGGAGGCGGAGGATCACGTCTACTGGGTGGAACGATCCGGCAAGACCCAGCGAAACCTGACTCTCAACGCCGCCCCGATCGACGTGGCTGACTTTCTCAGGCAGCGCCTCTTCGGCTCCGGCACGAGTGTGGTCATGACCAGCGCCACATTGGGGATCAAGGCGCCCAGCGGCGTGTCGACAGGGTCCGCTTCGCCCGTTTCCGACCTGCGGCTCGACACCCGGAATGCCGCACTCGAATACATTTCAAAACGCGTCGGAGCCGACTCGGCGTTCAAGCTTCAAGTCGGCTCTCCATACCACTACGAGCGTCAGATGGAACTGCTGGTCGTGAGCAAGATGCCCGATCCGCGGGAACCCGGATACGAGGACGCCCTCGTGCACTGGGTCGAACACTTCATCCAACGAACCCACGGCAAGGCGTTCGTCCTGTTTACCAGCCACCGGCTGATGCTTCAGGTGGCCGGCCGAATGGAATCTTTCTTCGACCGGCTGGGCATCGAGTGTTACGTCCAAGGCACCGGGACCCCCCGCTCCACCATGCTGGAAAAGTTTAAGGAGAACACGGACTCCGTCCTTTTTGGCACCGATTCATTCTGGCAGGGAGTGGATGTTCCCGGGGAAGCGCTGAGCAACGTGATTCTCACCCGGCTGCCGTTTGCCGTTCCGGACCATCCGCTCGTCGAGGCCCGGCTCGAGCGCATCGAGGCTGCAGGAGGGAACTCCTTTTTCGACTTCAGCCTACCCGAAGCCATCCTCAAGTTCCGACAGGGGGTGGGCAGGCTCATTCGTACCGGAACTGACAGCGGAATTGTCGTGGTCCTGGACAACCGCATTCTCACCAAGCGGTACGGGCAGCAGTTCCTGGATTCGATTCCCAAATGCCCGGTGACCATTGTCTGAATCATGAAACGGAACACGCCACCGGTGGTGAACTGTCCCAAATGCCGCAAGGCAGGAACTTGGTTTGGACAGCCTTGGGGCCCCTTCTGCAGCGAACGCTGCAAACTCATCGACCTGGGCAAATGGTTCAATGAGGAGCATCGAATCACCCGTGAGTTACACCCGGGTGATTTCGACGGATTTGAACAGCTGGACCCTGGGGTCGACCTCGACCGGCCTGAAGGCCGGTAAACCAATCCCTGGGATTCGCACGGAAGACTCGTGACTGCAGATGTCATCATTATCGGAGGCGGTGCCGCCGGTCTGTTCTGCGCCCGGACCGCGGCCCTTCGAGGGCGCCGGGCCTGTGTGCTCGAACACAACGTCCGGCTTGGAAACAAGATCCTGATTTCTGGCGGCGGGCGCTGCAATTTCACCAATCGAGGCGCCACCGCATCCAATTACCTCACCAGCGGCAGTCCCCATTTTCCAAAATCCGCACTGGCACGCTTCGGTCCGCGCGACTTTCTGGACCTGGTGGAGCGGCATGGAATCCCCTGGCATGAAAAGAAACTGGGCCAGCTGTTTTGTGACCACAGCTCGCGGCAGATCTTGAATCTGCTTGAGGGGGAATGCGCCGATGCCGGGGTTGAAATCCGGTTGAACACCCGCGTCACGCAGGTCGAACGTGAGGAGTCCCCCGGGGGCGGCCCCGGAATGTTCCGGGTCACCACTTCCCAAGGTACGTTTGATGCCGCGTCTGTGGTTGTGGCAACGGGGGGCCTCTCGTTTCCAAAACTCGGTACATCGCCTTTGGGATATCAGCTGGCCGCCCAGTTCGGGATTCGCGTCGTTCCCCCACGCCCCGGACTTGTCCCGCTGACCTTGGGACCCGGCGAACTCCGGGATTGGGGCCAACTCAGCGGTCTTTCCATCGATTGCGAGATCCATTGTAGCAAGGATACACCTCGCTTCCGGGAGAACCTCCTGTTCACCCATCGCGGCCTCAGCGGTCCGGCAGTATTGCAGACCTCCAGCTACTGGAAGCCCGGAGACCCCGTTCACATCAATTTCGTTCCTGGGCGCCATACCGTGGAGTGGCTCATGGCGCAGCGAGGGGGCGGCCGCGAACTCAAATCCGTTCTGCGGCCCCTCTTCCCGGAACGATTCGCCCAATGCTGGTTGCAGCAGCACGGTTCGGAACGTCCATTGGCCCAGTGGCCCCGCTTGGAATTGGAGGCTCTGGCCCGCCGACTGGAGAATTGGGAAATCGTGCCCTCGGGCGATGAAGGATATCCTAAGGCAGAAGTGACGGTCGGCGGCATCGACACGGCCGAACTGTCGTCCAAGACCCTGGAAAGCCGACGGGTGCCGGGACTGTTCTTCATCGGCGAAGTGGTGGATATCACCGGGTGGTTGGGCGGCTATAATTTCCAATGGGCGTGGTCGAGCGGTCATGCCGCAGGCAGCTTTGCATGAAGGCCCCCGAATCCGGAATCCGCACTCTCAGGCTTTGGGATTCGACCCAGTTCCGCTAGGTTCTCCCGGATGACCCGATGTTCCCGAGCTTCGCTCCGCTCGACCACCCCTCGCGCGGACAGATTTCCGTCCTGATGCCACCTCGTTCCGCCCTCCAGCCTTCCTTGCATTCCACAGCCCGCGTCCCACGACGTTTCGGGATCAGGAGACTTTCCTTGCTCCTGGTGGGCCTGCTCCAGGCGGCCATCCAGGTGGTCGGCGCCGACAACTTGGCACTGGGGAAACCGGTAACCGCAACGGGCCCGCTCTGGCCGGGTTTGGCAGTCGAGTCGCTGACCGATGGAGACCC
>JBGAPN010000137.1:0-12194 GCA_044221235.1 Limisphaerales bacterium | reverse complement strand
GGCGGGGGTGGTGCGGGGCTGGACCCGCTGTCCGGAGCCGATCTCGCCATGGATCGGGCCCTTCAGGCGCTCTATGAATCCGACCGCAAGGGCGGCCTGGGTTCGTCCTGCCCCAACGTGGCTCGGTGGCTGGGGGACATCCGGCAGTATTTCCCCGCGTCGGTGGTGCAGGTGCTGCAACAGGATGCCCTGCGACGTCTTGATCTGAAGCAGATGTTGCTGGAGCCGGAGCTCCTGCGGGCCGTCGAACCCAACGTCCAGTTGGTCTCCGAGTTGTTGGCCCTGAAAAACGTTCTGCCCAACCGGACCAAGGAAACGGCGCGGCTGGTGGTCCAAAGAGTGGTGGACGAGCTAAAGCGACGGTTGGAGCAGCCCACCCGGCAGGCGATCCAAGGCAGCTTGAACCGTGCGGCGAGAAACACCCGTCCGCGTCACCCGGAGATCGACTGGCACCGGACCATCCGCGCCAACCTGCGACACTATCAGCCGGAACACCGGACGGTCATTCCCGAGCGAAAGATCGGCTTTGGGCGCAAGCGTTCTTCTTTGCGCGACATCGTCCTCTGTGTCGACCAGAGCGGTTCCATGGCGTCCAGCGTCGTGTATGCGAGCATCTTCAGTGCGGTCCTGGCGAGCCTGCCGGCGGTCCACACGCGCATGGTGGTCTTCGACACGGCGGTGGTGGACTTGTCTGAGAAACTGCGGGATCCGGTGGATGTCCTCTTCGGGACGCAGCTGGGAGGCGGGACCGACATCCATCAGGCATTGGTGTACTGCCAGAGTCTGGTCCGGCAGCCGCAGGAGACCATCCTCGTTCTGATCAGCGATCTGTTCGAGGGAGGGGATTCCAAGGCGATGCTGAAACGGGTGGCCGGCTTCGTGGCGGCCGGGGTTCAGGTCATTGCCCTGTTGGCCCTCAACGACGACGGGGCGCCGAGTTTTGACCGGGATCATGCGGCGGCCCTGGCGTCGATGGGGATTCCGTCCTTTGCCTGTACGCCGGATCTCTTTCCGGAGCTGATGGCGGCCGCCATCCGGCGCCAGCCGATCGGCCCGTGGCTTTCTGCCCGAGGCATCGGTGCCGCCGCGCCGGTTGTTTAGTTCGGGGAGGGCCCTCAACCGGCCCCGCGGCCGCGGGGACCCCTCCTCCCTTTCGCCGCTTCGTTCTGGAGGGGAGAAGGGGATCGCGACGCCGCTGGGGTTGGATCTTCCCCAAAATCTCCAGTCCTGCCGTCAGATCCCCCCTCACCCTTCTGACTCGGGGAAGAAGGGTGAGGGTAGGGGTGAGGGCCACTTCATGGGAGTGCTGGAAACTGGACACCCTCCGGCGGCCTCTCTAGCGTTCACGGCCTGGCAGGGGTGGTGTTGCCTTCTAATCACGGTCCAGCATGTCGAAATGGGTGTTACGCCTCCTGTGGTTGATTCTGCCCTGCGGCTTCACCGCTTGCACTTCGATGCAGGATTCCGCGGCGGCGAATCCATACCAGTACGCTCCCTCCCATCCCGCAAAACCTTGGTCGGTGACCGGAGCGCCGCGGCCGCTGGGCCAGGGCATTGAATCCACGGCGAACGGAGCCCTGTACCCGACAAACATTTTCAACTCCGGTTTGTCGTTGGATGGCCGCGTCGTCGCGGCCCAGTCGCGGACCAACGACTTGGCGGATCTGATTGATCTCGCCCAACAGAATAATCCCTCAACCCGAATGGCGTGGGACCAGGCCCGCACTGCCGCGGCGAAGTTGGGTCTGGCGGACAGCGCCTTTGCGCCGGTCCTGGCGCTGCTGGCCACCGGAGGATACTCGCACGAAGATTATCCGGCGCCGGGGGGGATTCTGGAAGCCACCGGTCCCAGCTTCAATCCAACCCTCTCCTTAGAGTGGTCGCTGCTGGATTTTGGCCGGCGCCGCGCCGTGTTTGAGGGGGCCGCACAGCAGTTGTTGCAGGCCAACTTCCAGTTCAACCGCGCCCACCAGCGTCTCGCCTTCGAGGTGCAGCGTGCCTTCTACGCCTACGACTCCAGCCGGGCCGAACAATTGGCCGCCGAAGCGAGCCTGGAGTCAGCCCGGAGTGTCGAACGGGCCGCCGAGATCCGTCTGAAGGGCGGCCTGGGAACCGAGACGGATCTGCTCCAGTCCCGACAGGAACTCGCCCGGGCCCAATTCGACCTCCAGTCGGCCCGTCGGAGAGGGTCCGATGCCTGGGCGGCGCTGGCGGAGGCGATTGGCATTTCCCCGACCGTGGGGCTGACGGTCGGAGACCTCTCTGCGCAACCCCTCCCAACCAACCTGATGGTGTCCGTGGAATCCGCCATTGACCGCGCCATGCAGCAGCGTCCGGATCTCGCGGCGCAAGTGGCGGAGGTTCGCGCGCGCGAGGCGGAAATCCGGCGTTCCGAGGCGGAGTTTCTTCCCCGGATCGGATTGAGCGGTGCGGCCGGGGGAAACCTGGGAAAGTGGAACGTCACGGCGGCGGGCCCGCCGTCATCCTCGTACACCTACACCGAGGCGGAGTACGCCGCCTTCCTGACCTTTTCGTGGAACCTGTTTGACGGGGGCGAACGCAAGAACCGACTGCGGGAGGCGAAGGGAAGACGGGATGAAGCCGAGGCGCGGCTCGCGGCGTTGGAACTTCAGGCCCACCGCGAGGTCTGGCAGGCCTACGCGAATGCCAAGGCATCCTTCCTTCAATATGAATTTGCCCAGGCTTTGTTAAAGGCGTCTGAGGCTGGGTATGAGTCCGCACTGCAGGCATATCGGAACGGGCTGGGGACCGTCGTTCAGCTGCTGACTGCCGAGCGGGACCTCGCCCAGGCGCGCATGATCCTGGTTCGGGGCCGGGCGGATGTTCTGACCACTTCGGCCGCCCTTGCATTCGCCGTCGGGGAAACCCGCCTGGAGACGGATCAGGGCGCCGGCACCTCCAGAAAGAAGGGAAAGTAGGAGTTTGGATCTATGTCGTTGAAATCCGGCCGATGTTGTACCGCGGGGATGCTGGTGGGGATGCTGCTGCTCTCCACCGGATGCGATCCGAGCATCAACCTGTACGGTTCCTTTTTTCCTGCCTGGATCTGGTGCCTGGCATTGGGAGCCGGACTCACCGTGGTGGCACACCTGGTCTTCCTGGCCCTCCAGCTCGAACGCCACCTGGGCCCGCTGATCTTGGTCTACGGCTGCCTGATCCTGCTTCTGTCGTGTCTCGCGTGGCTTGTGCTCTTTCGGAGGTAACGACGTATGGACCCTTCCCAGGACCCCCGATGGCTGCGGTATGTGGGCCGGACGCTCGGACTGATGATCATCGTTTCGAGCCTCGTGGTGACCGTGTACCTCACGCGGCGTCTCTACCGCCATCCCCGGACGGACGATGCGCTGGTCCGGGCCAACGTGGTGGGAGTGGCCTCCCATGTGAGCGGTCCGATCGTCCAATTGGCGGTCGCGGACAACCAGGAGGTCCAGGAAGGCGACCTTCTCTTTGTCATTGATCCACGTCCCTTCGAGGTCGAGTTGGAGCGGGCGCAGGCGGAGGTCCTGCTCGCGCGGAGCGAGGTCGACGCCACTTCAAAGTCCATAGAGGCCGCGAAATTCACGGTGAGCCAGCTGGAGCTGGAAGAGGCGTTTGAGACTGACCACGTCAAACGTCTTGGGGCGCTGGTGGAGGGTCGGTTTGTGACCCAGGACGACTATGAGGGAGCCCGGGTGAAGGCCCGGGTTGCTGAGGCGGCGCTGGCCAGGGCCCGACAGGAACTGTCCCGGCAGCAGAGTCTCCTGGGCCAGTTTGGCGACGTAAACGCGCACCTCAAGGCAGCCGAGGCAGCCCCGTGAACGCAGCAGTGAATCTCGATTACCTGCCGTGTCGGGCATGATCCGCGGCCGGGTGACCAACCTGAACATTTCCCAGGGCGAATACGCGAGGACCGGTCAGCAAGTGTTTGCTCTGGTCGGCCTGAATGGTACGTCGTCGCCAATTTCAAGACCTACCTCCGCCACATCAGGACGGGCATGCCCGTGGACGTCTTTCTGTAGCTATCCCGGACGCCGGTTCTCGGGCACGGTTGAGGGTATCGGCTGGGCGGTGCATTCGTCCGATGACCCCGACGTTGGCGTCCTTCCCAACGTGAAACCGTCGCTGAATTGGGTGCGTCTTGCGCAGCGTGTTCCCGTAAGGATCCGTCTGGAGCCTCCGGACGAGGAGCAACCGTACCGGATGGGAATGACAGCGGTGGTGACGCTGCTGGAGCCCGGCGATTCTGCGGCTCCTCCGAAACCGGGTCCCCGTCCATGAGCCGGTTAGCGGAGATTTCGGCGACCCGCTGGGAGCTTCGATTGTCCGCCTTTCTCCGCGCCGAACTGGCTCCGGCTCCTGGACGTGCCTTGGCAGCGGCCCGGATCGTCGTGGCGATTGTGGTGACCACCGTGCTGGTCATGGCCCTGCATGCGCCCCATGCGTCGTACGCCATCGTTACGATTCTCATGGTCAGTCAGGCCAACGCGGGGGCATCGCTGGCGAAGGCCATTCTCCGAGTCCTGGGCACGGTAATCGGAGCGGGCCTGGGCATTTTTATGTACACGGCCACCCTCGATCAACCGTGGCTCCGGGTCGTGGCCTTGGGGCCGGTGGCGGCGTTCTTCGTCCTCCTCTCACAAACCACGACAGTCCCCTACTTTGGATTCCTGGCCGGCATCACGGCGATGATGGTGATGACGGCCACGGGAAACAGCGCTGAACACGGACTCGAAGTCGGGTTGTGGCGGTTCGCCATGGTTCTGCTCGGAACGGTCATTGGAACAGGCTCGCAGATATTTCTCTGGCCGGGCGACCCGGAGAAGTTGCTGTTGGAGTCGCTGGTCCAACGAATGAAGGCGGTCGAGGAAATCGTGGCGGCGCGTTGCCGCGGGACCGTCGCAAGGACCGGGGCTTCCGAGGCACTCCTGTTGACGGGGCTGACGCATCAATTGGACCTGCTGGACCATGCAGAGTCCCGCTACCCGTCGCTTCGCCAACACCACCTGGAACAAGTGGCTCTGATTGGGGGGGTGGAGCAGCTCCTAACGGCGGCATTGTCATTTGCCCATCGGAAGGGTGACCTGCCCGCAGCGGTCCGTCCGCGTTTGGCGGAGATCGCGGATGCCTGTTCACGAGTTCGCGAGGCACTCGAACAACGGAAGCCCATCGATGCCTGGAATCCGCTTCCGAACCGGCCCTCAAACGAGGAACTCATCCAGGGCGGCGGTGCCGGGGAGTTGCCGATGCTCGTCGAACTCGAGCAAATCCTACAGGGACTGCCCCGGGCCACCGGGTTTCTCGAACCGGGCCACCGGCCAACGGGCACCATCACGTCGGGGCTGATTCTGGACGCCCCCACGCGGGGGGCATTCTTCACGCCGGCCTTCTCGCTCGGAAACACCGACGTCATGCATTTTTCCCTTCGCGTCGGCGTCGCCGCCATCCTGGCCTATGTCGCGTATGAGGGCATGGCGTGGCCCGGATTGTCTACCGCGGTCTGGACCACCCTGATCGTGGCCCAGGCGACCCTCGGTGCGAGCCTCCAGAAGGCGTTCCTGCGACTCTTGGGCGCCGTGCTGGGCGGTGCGATCGGGATTCTCACCATCGTGGTGCTGATGCCAGTCATGACGAGCCTCGCTTCGTTGCTGGTGGTGACCACTGCAGTGTTTTTTCTGGCGGCCTGGATCATGGTCGGAAGCGCGCGCATCTCGTATGTTGGCATCCAGATCGGGTTCGCTTTCGCCTTGAGTGTGCTGAATGAGCCGGGTCCAACGACGGACCTGGCTCCGGCGCGTGACCGGGTGGCCGGGATCATCCTGGGCATTTTGACTTCGTTCCTGGTGTTTCAACTCTCGGGAGGCGTGGCACTGGCTCGTGTGGCCATGCGCCGATCCTTGTCGTCCGCATTTCGATCGCTGGCGGGACTCTCACGGGTCGGATTGTCTGGGGAGCCGACCGGTCCGGATGCCCGCCCGGTCCGTGGGTGGCGCTGGAAAGTCTATCAGGATCTCTCAAACGCCCTGCGTCTGCAGGACGAATCAAAATTCGAATGGGGTGCCCGGCGTGTTGAGAGGGTGGTGGAACGTCGCCGCGTCACTCGCCTTGTTACGGCGGCACAGGCCACCTTTTTGTCGCTGCTGGCCTTGGTTCACCACCGATTGGCGGTCGATTTGTCCCGGGCTCCCGCCGGCATTCGAGAGGCGCTTCGTGCCCTGGCAGAGGAGGTAGTGGAATCCTTCCAACGGATGGGACACCGGGTGGATGGTGGGACTACCGGTGTGGAGTTTGATTTGGAGCAACGGCTTGCCGTCGCATGCCACCAGATGGACACGTTGCCAGCCGGAGTGGAACCTGGTTTACAGGCCCACCTGCGCGGCCGTCTTTCCCTTTATGAAGACCTTGTGAGCCATCTCCGCCGGATTCACGGATTTCTGGAGGACTTGCACGTCCCAGGGAAGCGAACGACCGGTGAACGCGAAGATTGGGGAGGATTGACGTCAGGTGTCGTGGAATGGCCCAAGGAGTTGGGTCCCTTCAACGCACGTCGGAGGGCACCGCTTCCCGCTTTCCACAGCGTCCTCGGCGTTCCAGAGTTCCCGCAATGGCGGAACGGTTGGTGACGGATGTGCTGACGAAACCGGATGCGACCCTGGAGGCCGCGCTCCGGCCTGCGGCGTTTGCGGAGTTCACCGGACAGGCCAAGTCCCGGGAGCGTCTGGAAATCGCGGTGGAGGCGGCACGACGACGCGGAGATCCGCTGGATCATGTGCTGCTCAGCGGTCCACCCGGGCTGGGGAAGACCACGCTGGCCAACATTCTGGCAAGGGCCATGGGTGCGAACCTGCGGACCACCAGCGGTCCCACCATTGAGAAAGCCGGTGACCTGGCGGGACTCCTGACCAACCTGGAAGAGGGCGACGTGCTCTTCATCGACGAGATCCACCGGCTCCAGAAAACCATTGAGGAGTACCTCTATCCGGCGATGGAGGACTTCAAGTTGGACATCATCATCGATCAGGGGCCCAACGCCCGGAGCGTCCGGCTGAACCTGCCCCGGTTTACCCTAATCGGAGCCACGCCCCGGGCCGGCCTGCTGAGTTCCCCCCTGCTGACCCGCTTTGGAATCCGGGAGCGACTCGATTATTATCCGGCTGCCCAATTGCAGATGATCCTGCTACGGGCGGCGGGTCTCCTTCGCGTGAGCCTGGACGAGGAGGGGGCGTTGGAGATTGCCCGACGGAGCCGGGGAACGCCCCGCATCGCCCACAACCTGCTTCGACGGGTGCGGGATTATGCGGAAGTGCGAGCCGACGGGCGGATCACACGTGACCTTGCCGACCGTGCGCTGGCAGTCCTGGAAATCGACCAGCACGGCCTGGATGAAATGGACAAGCGAATCCTCCAGGCGGTCATTCACAAGTTCAGCGGTGGACCGGTGGGCGTGAATTCCCTGGCGGTGGCGGTAGGTGAGGAATCCGACACCCTGGAGGAGGTTTACGAGCCGTACCTGATCATGGAGGGCTATCTGCACCGGACGCCGCAAGGGCGGGTGGTGACCGAACTGGCCTATCGGCGGCTCGGTGTCGGCGGAGGCGATACCCGTCAATCCACGCTCCTGTAGGGTCGAACCGGAAAGGGATCAGCGGGACAACGCCACGAGGTAGCGTTGCAGCCGCTCGGTTTCCTCGCGATTGCGGCGTTCCTTTTGGATGACATGGAGGTTCGCGATCATCCGCTGGAGCGTGCGACGGTTGCTGACGGGCGCCAGATGACGCTCGTCATACTTCACGCCCAGTTCGGCCAGACGCTTGCGACAGTCAGCGCGGGTGAGGAATTCGCCACCGCGGAAGGGATCGACGAAGATTTCCTCGGTCGGGCTTTGATACCGGCAGATGAAATGTCCGGGCATTCCGATCCCGGCCAGAGGGAGACCCAGCCGGCGCCCGATAAACAGGTACACGGCACAAAGAGAGATCGGAATTCCCAACCGACGGTCCATGACCCGGTTCAAGTAGCTGTTGGCCGGATCGAAGTAGTTGTCGGAATTTCCCCGGAAGGCGAGTTGCCGGAACAGGACGTCATTAAGGGTGTCGAGAGTGACCCCGGGGCTGCGCAGGACTCCGATCTGCTCCCGTACCAGGGAAGCCCAGTCATCTAACTGGGCCTGGAAGGCGGCGATGTTGATGTCGGGATACGAAGTTTGGGTAAATTTCCAGACCCCGTCCTCCAAGTCGAAATGTTCGCCTTGGGAAAGAACGAATCCCAGAAACTCGGCGTCGTGACGACTGGCCTCCCGTTCGTTGAGCAGTTGCTGAACGCGTCGACGGATGGGGGGATCGGGATGAAGCCGATTGGACTCAAGGAAGGCGTAGGACTGTTCCGGGACCGAGAGCAGTTGGCTTCGGATCATATGGAACACGGCGGGATCGTCATCCCCAAGCAGCCGCAGCAGAGCCTGGAGCTGGCGATCCGTGAACCGCGCAGGATGAGACAAACGCGGACTCCCATTCACGTGGGCATGATATCGGATGGCGTCTTGATGACCAGCGTGGAGTTGGAAGCCGTGCGGGGAGCGACGTCACCGCATTTTGGATAGATGACCTGGTCCATTGTTTACCTCCGTGCCGGATGACCCGGTCCCTGCCGAGGGACCAGGTCACCAGAGGGCCCACTCGGATGGAAATGAAAAAGGGCGGGCCAGAAGGCCCGCCCTGTTGGGAAACGTTGTTGGGTAGACGAGGAGCTCAGCCGTTGGCGGCAGGAGGCTCAGGAGCGTCCGCGGCTGGTTCCGGAGCAGCCTCCGATGCCGCTGGGGCTTCCGCCTGCTGCTGTTGCTGTTCGCGTTCCTCCATGGCCGCCTTGCGGCTCAGACGGACGCGACCCTTCTCATCCACACCGAGGCACTTGACTGTGATTTCGTCGCCCATCTGGACGATGTCCTCGACCTTTTTGACCCGGAAGTTGGCCAGTTCGCTGACATGCACCAGGCCCTCCGCTCCAGGAGCGAACTCGACAAAGGCGCCGAAGTCCTTGATCGAGACCACTTTTGCCCGGTAGATTCGGCCGGGTTCAGCGGCAGCTGCAGCACGGGCCTTGTCTTCCGGAGAACCCTGTTTGGGCGGACGTGCGGGCTTGCCATTGGCTTCACCCTCGGGGGCGGTTTCACCGGACGATTCGGTGCGAGGGGCGCGCTCGCGGCGTTCGCCGCGGCCGCCGCGGTCTCCGCGATCGGGACGTTCACTGCGTTCGCTGCGTTCGCCCCGAGGAGGACGTTCGGTCCGCTCGCTGCGCTCCGGACGCTCCGGACGCTCTCCAGCAGGCTCGGCTGAGACGGATTCACCCGTCATCTCGCCCCGCTCTTCCATGGCCGCCTTGCGGCTGAGCTTGACCCGGCCCTTCTCGTCAACGCCGACACATTTCACCCAGATCTCGTCACCGACCTTGACGATGTCTTCGGGCCGGTTGACGCGTTTGTTGGACAGCTCACTGACGTGAACCAATCCGTCCTGACCCGGGAGGACCTCCACAAAGGCCCCGAATTCCTTCAGCGTGACCACGCGTCCCAGATAGATCTTGCCCACCTCGATCTCGGCTCCGATGGCCTCGATTTCCTTCTTCGCGATCTCCATGCCTTCGGCGGAGACCGAGAAGACTTTGACCGTGCCATCGTCCTCGATGTCGATTTCGCATCCGGATTCTTCGACCAGGCGCTTGATGTTCTTTCCGCCCGGTCCGATCAGCATGCCGATCTTCTCGGGGTTGATGCGCATGACCAAGATGCGCGGGGCATACTTGGAGATGTCGGAACGTGGCTCAGGGAGGACGCTGGCCATGTGCTTGAGGATCTCAAGGCGCGCCGAATAGGCCTTTTGGACCGTCTCGGCCATAATGGACAGCGGAAGGCCCTTGAGCTTCAGGTCGAGCTGGAAGCCGGTGATGCCACGCTCGGTGCCTGCGATCTTGCAATCCATGTCGCAGAACGCGTCTTCCCAGCCGATGATGTCGGTGAGGAGTTGGTAGCGGCTGATTTCCTCGCTGGCGTCGTACTCGGTGCAGATGCCGATCGATATTCCGGCGACGGGGCGTTTGAGCGGAACACCGGCATCCATCAGCGCCAGTGTGGCGCCGCAGATCGAGGCCATCGAAGTGGAGCCGTTGGATTCCAAGATCTCAGCGGTGACCCGGACAGCGTAGGGATATTCTTCGACCGGAACCATTGGGCGAACCGAGCGTTCCGCGAGGGCGCCGTGACCGATTTCGCGGCGGCCCGGGCCGGAAATACGGCCGGTTTCACCCACCGAAAAATTTGGGAAGTTGTAGTGCAGCAGGAACTGCTTCTTGGTTTCGCCGCCGGTGTAGGCGTCGAACTCCTGAACATCATCGCTGGTGCCCAGGGTTGCGAGGCAGACGGCTTGCGTCTCACCGCGCTGGAACATGGCGGAACCATGGGCCCGCGGGAGAAACCCAACGGCGCTGTTCAGCGGTCGGACGACGTCGAAGGCACGCCCGTCGAGACGCTTGCCGCTGTCGAGGATCAGGGACCGGACGGCCTCCTTCTGGAGGTAGTACTGGGCGTCCTTGATGACGAACTCGGTCACCTTTTCGCTACCAAACTTGGCGACAAGCTTCTGTCCAACTTCGGCGAAGATGGCGTTGACTGCGGCTTCGCGGGCGAGCTTGGCCGGGGTCAACAGCGCGGGAACGATGCGGTCGCCCGCCAACGCCTTGGCCTCGTTGAGGATCTCGTCGGGTACGACCTTGACGGTGATCTGGCGTTTCGCCTTGCCGATCTTGGCGACGAGCTCCTTTTGGGCCTGGATCAAGGGTTGGATGGACTCCTGACCAAATCGCAGGGCCTCAATGAAGTCGGCTTCCGAGATTTCCTCGGCCGAACCTTCGTACATGACGACATCCGTCTCGTTTCCGACGTAGATCAAATCGAGATCGGACTCGGCCTGCTCGTCATGAGTGGGATTGGCGACGAACTTGCCGTCTACCCGCCCGACGCGGACCGCACCAATGGGGCCGGCCCACGGAATATCCGACACCATGAGCGCGGCGGAGGCGCCGAGAATGCTGAGGATATCGGGATCATTTTGTCCGTCGGTTGAGAGCAGGATGGTCTGGACTTGAACCTCATTGTACCAGCCCTTCGGGAAGAGCGGGCGGATGGGGCGATCCGTCAGGCGGCAGGTCAGGATTTCCTTTTCGGTCGGGCGTCCCTCGCGCTTGAAGTAGCCGCCGGGAAATTTGCCGGCAGCGGAGGCTTTCTCGCGGTAATCGACCGTCAGGGGAAAGAAATCCTGTCCCTCCTTGGCCTTGGTGGCCGCGACGGCTGCGGTGATGATGATGGTTTCGCCGAGTTGGACGGTGACGGCACCGTCGGCCTGGCGGGCATAGCGGCCGGACTCAATAGAGAGTTCCTTGCCACCGATGTTTGCGGTAACTTTCTCTGGCATATACGGTTGAGTCCGCACTGCCCACGAGAAACTTCAGTCAACCGCCCCGACCTGACGCTGGCACGGATGCCCGCGAAGTCGGGGTCGCTGAGTGAAGTCGCCCGGGGGTGGGCGGACGCAGTTTTGTTTTCGACGCACCCGCTGGATTTTCGAACCGGCCGGACTCGACCGCTGGGGTGCGTCCCTAAAGCGGTCTGCCCATGGGGGCGTGGCCGGCCAAAAGCCGAAGCCGGGCACAAGGCCCGGCTTCCAAATTCATTTCCGCAGCTTCAACTTCTTGGTGAGGGTCTGATAGCGGCCCTCGTCCTTTTTCTGCAGGTAGTTGAGCAAACGACGTCGCTGGCTCACCAGAATCAGCAGCCCACGGCGCGAACCGTGGTCTTTATGATTTCGCTGCAGATGTTCGGTCAGGTTGTTGATGCGGCTCGACAGCAGCGCGATCTGAACTTCCGGGGATCCGGTATCCTTCTCGTGCGTGCGGTGTTCGGTAATGGTCTTTGACTTGGCTTCCATGGTGATCTCGGTGTCGGGCAGCAAACCACCGCCCGGTATTAGTCCGTTAATCGAGCGCGGACGTTAGTGGCGAGGTGTCGGAGTGTCGAGGGTTTGTTTGTGCCCCGACTGTTCCGACCCGGGATTTCGCGTCGATTGCAAAATGGGGTTTGCCCGGGTCCGGACAGCGGAGTACGAAGGCACCCCGGTCGTTTGTCTCTGGAATTTCTGACGTTTCTCGCA
>JBGAPN010000136.1:0-11959 GCA_044221235.1 Limisphaerales bacterium | reverse complement strand
CAAGGATGTGACACTCTTCGCCGACTGGTTCGACACGCACCTCCGGGGGCTGAAGCCTTGAACGGGACGTTGGGTTTACCCTTTTGTTTTGCCTCCATCCCTCCGCCCCAGCACCGTCGGCGCCCACGATCCTATGGACGAAACCACTCCGGCACCCCGTCCCTACACTGTCAGGATTCTTCCCTGGATCCTGGGGGTTGCGTTTCTGGTCCTGTACCTGGCCACCCTGAATCCCTGGGTGACGCCTACCAACGTCATGTTGGTGGGACAGATCCTGGGCTGGGAATCCGACCCGCCCTATTCCGAGCCCTTGATGTACCTGCTGGGATGGCTGGTGCGGGCGTTTCCGGTGGAGCGTGCCGCCTGGGCGCTCAACCTGCTCGCCGCGGTGATGGGAGCCTTAACTGTGGCCATCCTGGCCCGATGTGTCGCGCTCCTGCCCCATGACCGCACCCGCGAACAGCGCATCCGGGGACATGCCGAGAACACCCTCCTTCACGGGTGGTTTGCCCCGCTCCCGGTGATTCTCGCCGCCGGCCTGCTCGGGCTTCAATTGACCTTCTGGGAGAATGCGACGCTGCAGACGGGTGAGATGCTGGACCTGCTCATGCTCGCCTTTTGCGTGCTGACCCTTTTGGAGTACCGGCTGGACCTGCGGGAAGGCTGGCTGTGGGCCGCGTCGTTTGCGTGGGGAATGGGAATCACCGCAAACTGGGCGATGATCGGGTTCGCGCCGTTGTTCCTGACTGCGATCATCTGGATCCGGGGCCTGTCCTTCTTCAACGCGGCCTTTCTCACCCGGATGATCCTCTGGGGGCTGGGAGGACTGGGGTTCTATCTTTTGGTCCCCGTGCTCGGATCCCTGACCCATGATTCCCATCTGGGATTCTGGGATGCGTTGAAGGCCAATCTCGTTTACCAGAAAACCTATCTGTTTGGCATCCCGCGTGGACGGCCCCTGCTCCTCGGGCTGGTGGCGGTGCTCCCGCTGGGGTTGGTGGGAATCCGTTGGGAGGGCAGCAAGGGAACCACGGTTGAGCGATACGCCAGTTTTGGCGGCATTGTGCTGCTCCAGGTGCTGTGGCTGGCTGCCGTCGTCTACATCGCTTTCGATCCGCCCTTCAGTGCGCGCCGGTTGTTGTACTTGGATGAATCTTCCGGTGGATTGCCGCTTCTCACCTACGGCTTCCTTGGAGCCCTCGGTGTCGGTTATTTCTCCGGTTGGTTCCTCCTGGTGGGCCTGAGCGCACCCATCAAGACTTGGGATGTTCCCAATCCGCTCTTTGCGCTCCTCGGGCGGATTGCCGGAGTTGTGACCGTTGCGGGCAGCGTGGTGGTTCCAGCAGCCCTGCTGGTGCGGAATTTCCCGGTCGTCCGCTTGGGGAACAGTGATCAGATCCGTGTGCTCAGCGAGTCCTTGGTTGCCCCGTTGCCGCAGTCGCCTTCGTTGGTGCTGTCCGATCATCCGATTTTGGGCCGGTTGGCGGATGCCGCATTGAAGTCTAAGGGAACCGGCGCCGCCCATGTCATTTTCGAAACCCGACGCGGACCCGAGGCCCGATACCGCCAATGGATCGCGTCCAAGAATGCCAATATCCTTCCCCAGCTGGCACCCCTTGGATCCGTCACCGAGAATGTTGCCGGTGTGACCACCGAAATCGTGGGTGCCTTGGGTGCGGCGGGCAGGGCCTATTACCTGCACCCCAGTTTCGGATTCTTCTTCGAGCAAGTTCAGGCCCAGCCGTCAGGGGTCATCCTCAAACTGTCTCCGCAACCGCAGGACATGGTTCCCCAGGTCGCCACGGCGGAATCCCTGGCTTCGGCCCTCAGCGCCTGGAATGCCCTGCAGCCGGCCTTGGCGAATGTCGAAGCGGCCCAAAGCGCTGGAACCAAGGACGGAAAAATGCTGGGGACGGTCTGGTCGCGGACGGCGAACGCGCTGGGGGTGGACTTCCAGAGGGCGGGACGCCTGGACGAGGCGAACCGGCTGTTCGGGCAGGCGTTGCGTCTGAACCCCGACAATCAGGCCGCGGTGGTGAACACGGCTGTCAATGCCAGTCTCCGCTCGGGCAAGCCCCTGGCCTCCGACCTGAACAAGCCGGTGGCCAACAGTGTGGCGCTGCAGGTTTTGAACAACGACGGCCCGATCGATGAACCCGTGACGCTGCGGGGATATGGCCAGGCGTTGTTGAATGCGACCGACCGGCTGCCCCGGCAGGCATGGGATTCGTTTTATCGATCCGAGGAGCTTGCCCCCGGGGTGGCCTCGGCACGTTTTGGACAAGTGGAGGCTCTGCTTCAGGCCGGGAAGTTTGCCGCGGCACGCAAGGCGATGGACCGGCTTGCCACTTCGGACGAAGCCAAGAAGCCTACCCTGGAGTTTTCGGCCGGACTGCAACGCCTGGAGATCTACTACGCACTGACCCAGGGCGATGTTGCGACAGTGGAGAAGCGCATTGAAAATGCGCGTGTCCAGTTTGCCACCGACACCTCGCTGCTTGATCTTCTGACCGAGCTTTACATCCGGCAGGGGCGGTTCAATGAGGCCGCGCCGCTGCTCGAACAATGGCGGAAATTGCGCCCGGAGGAGGCTCCAGCCACCCTGCGTCTGGCAGCGATTCACATCACCCGCTCCCAGTTCGACCAGTCCATCCGGCTGTTGGACCAGCTTCTGGCGCGTCAGCCCGACAACCCGGCTGCCCGCCTCAATCGGGCCGTGAGCCTCCTGGGACTCAATCGCCTGGAGGAGGCGAAGCGCGAGTACATGGCCATCGAGGAGAAGATCCCCGACGTTCCGATGGTGCAGTATGGGTTGGCCGAGGTTGCCCTTCGGCGCTCCAACACCAACGAGGCCATCCAGCGGTTTGAGCAGTATCTCAAGGTGGCGCCCACCAACACTCTCGAATATTCCAACGTGGTGGTGAGGGTGTCGGGACTCCGCGGCCCCCGCCGATGAACGGCTGTTCCGTGCGGGCGCCGTCCTGAACCCGAGCCATGCGCGTCATCCATGTGATCACGCGGTTGATCGTGGGCGGGGCTCAGGAAAACACGGTGGCGTCGGTCCTCGGCCTTCGTCGCCGGCCCGGGATGGAGGTTGAGCTCATTTCGGGTCCCACGACCGGGCCGGAGGGCTCCCTGGAGTCCTTGGTCGCCTCGGAGCCCGGCTGCCTCACCCTCGTGCCCGACCTGATCCGCCCAGTCCGTCCGGGCGCCGATTTCCGGGCGTATCGCGCCTTGGTGAGGTTGTTCAGGAGTCGACGACCGGACATTGTTCATACCCACAGCGGCAAGGCGGGTTTCCTGGGCCGAATGGCGGCTCACCGGGCAGGGGTGCCCTGGATTCTGCACACCATCCACGGGCCGAGTTTTGGCCCGTTTCAGGGTGCGATGGCCAATTGGGCCTTCACCACGGCCGAACGAATCGCCGGTCAGGTCACCCGTCATTTCGTGGTGGTGGCAGACGCCATGACCCGGCAGTACCTCGCCGCCGGCATTGGACGCCCCGAACAATACACCCGCATTTTCAGCGGTTTTGATCTGGAGCCGTTTCTCAATGCCAGGACCAATCCCCGACTGCGCTCAACGCTCGGACTCCAGCCGGAGGATTTTGTCGTGGGCAAGATCGCCCGGCTCTTTCAATTGAAGGGGCACGACGACCTGTTCGCGGTGGCGCCCGAACTCATCCGCAGAATTCCGCGGGTCAAGTTCCTGCTGGTGGGCGATGGAGAATGGCGTCCGAGATTTGAAGCCATGGCAGATCGCCCGGAATTGCGGGGTCACTTTGTCTTTACCGGCCTGGTTCCACCGGGCGATGTTGCGGGTCTGGTGGGATGCATGGATGTCCTGGTGCACCTGTCACGGCGGGAGGGACTGGCCCGGGCCCTTCCGCAGGCCTTGGCCGCTGCGAAGCCGGTGGTGGCGTATGATTGCGACGGGGCCGGCGAAGTGTGCAGGAACGGCGAGACCGGATACCTGATCCCACCGGGGGATCTGGCACTATTGTCGCGCCGGTTGGAGGAACTCGCCCGATTTCCAGAGGTCCGCAGCCGGTTGGGGGAATCCGGACGCTCCTTTGTTGAGGCGCACTTTGGTGTCGACACGATGGTCTCGGAGTTGGGGGCGCTGTATGATCGGCTGACGAACACGTCGGCTGCCCGGTGACGTCCCGCGCCCCCTTTTGCCCCATGAATTTTCCGGCCAATGCCTATTTTCTCGCCGGTTGCGGCGCGCTGCTCGTCACCCTGGCGGCCACGCCGCTCTGGCGCGCCTGGTGTGACCGCCACGGTTGGGTGGATGATCCCGGGCATCGCAAGATTCACCATCAACCGGTGCCGTTGGCCGGGGGCCTCGCGGTGTTTACCGGTATGGCGGTGGTCGTGCTGGGTGCTCTGGCTGTGGTCCAGTTACGCCTCCTCGATCCCGCGGCTGTCGAGCGCCTCTCCTATGGACTCGGCCGGCGTGGAAACGAGCTGGCGGCCATCCTGGTCGGCGGACTCGCCATGCTCGTCCTCGGATGGTGGGATGACCGGTACGAATTGAAGCCGGCTGCCAAGTTCTCCGGGCAATGCCTGGTGGCGCTCGCCGTGGCGGCCGCAGGAGTCCGGGTGACCCTGTTCGTGCCCAGCGTCTTTTTCAGCTATGGCGTGACGGTGCTCTGGATCCTCACCGTCACCAATGCGCTGAACTTCAATGACAACATGAACGGCCTGTGTGGCGGATTGGGCGCCATCGCTGCCGGCTGGATCGCCTTCCACGCAGCGCGCGAGGGGCATTACCTGGTGACTTCCCTCGCCTTGCTGGTGCTGGGGGCGTTGCTGGGATTCCTTCCCTACAACTTCCCTCGGGCTCGCGTGTTTCTCGGGGATGCAGGGAGTCACCTCGTCGGGTTCCTCCTCGCGGTCCTGGGCATCCTGCCTCATTTCTATTCGCCTAAGCTGGCGGATCCGAGCCGCTGGTCGGTGTTGAGTCCTGTGCTGATCCTGGCGGTGCCGTTGACGGACCTGGCGTCGGTGGTGTGGATTCGGACCCGTGCGGGAAAACCATTCTGGATGGGGGACAATAACCATTTTTCCCACCGGTTGGTCCGGGCCGGATGCTCCCGCATTCAGGCAGTCCTGATTCTCTGGGGTGCCGCGGTGGTGGGAGGGGCGCTGACGCTTCTATTCTGAGCCTGTCCGGCGTTTGTTGCCGACGCCTGTTGACCGGGGCAATCGACCTCGATTTTGCATTCAGACGGTTCAGCGCCTTGCCGGCCGATTGCCTCCGTCCTACCGTCCGCGTCCTTTATGGAAAACGTCGTCATCATCGGGACGGGCTGCGCCGGCCTGACCGCTGCGATTTACACTGCCCGCGCCAATCTGCGTCCGCTGGTGCTGACCGGGGTCATGCCGGGCGGGCTTTTGACGACCACCAGCACGGTGGAGAATTTCCCGGGATTCCCCGAAGGCGTGGATGGTTTCGAACTGATGCAGCGGATGCAGCAGCAGGCCGAGAGATTCGGCGCCCAAATCAAGTTCGGCGTCGTCGAAAAGGCTGAGCTCGGGACCACGCCGATCCGGCTGATCGTCGATGGCGAGGCGGTCGAAACCAAGACCCTGATCATCGCCAGCGGTGCCGGTCACAAACACCTGGACGTCCCGGGGGAGCACGAACTGGAGAAGAAGGGGGTGACCTATTGCGCGACGTGTGACGGGGCGCTTCCCATGTTCCGGAACCAGCCCTTGGTCGTGGTGGGCGGCGGTGATTCGGCCTGCGAGGAAGCCAACTACCTGACCCGATTTGCCTCCAAGGTGTATCTGGTCCACCGGCGTGACACGCTGAGAGCATCCAAAATCATGGCGGAACGGACGCTCGGCAATCCGAAGATCGAACCTGTCTGGGACACCGTGGTGACCGAGGTGAAAGACGTGACGACCGGAAGGGTGTCGGGCGTGACGTTACGGAATCTCAAGACCCAGGCGGAATCGTGGCTGCCCTGCGCCGGTCTCTTCGTCGCCGTTGGGCACGTCCCGAACACCCAGCTGTTCCAGGGGCAGCTCGACCTGGATCCGGCCGGATATCTGGTTCCCGTGAAAGGAATGGCCACCCGGGTGCCGGGCGTATTTGTCGCCGGCGATTGTGCGGACTCCGTGTACCGGCAGGCGGTGACCGCCGCGGGCATGGGTTGCGCCGCGGCCATTGAGGCTGAGCGGTATCTGGCCGGGTTGTGCGGCTGACCGCGGGGCCGGCCAACGTCCCGTCGGTCAGTCGAGGAAACGGCGCGTCAAATCGCCATACGCGTCAATGCGCCGGTCCCTGAGGAAGGGCCAGTGGGTGCGGGTGACGTCGAGTTTGGACACGTCCAGTTCGACCAGGAGATTTTCAGGTTGGTCGACGCTGGCCTTGGCGAGGATTTGTCCGCTGGTGCCGGCGACAAAACTCCGCCCCCAGAATTCGAGGCCGTCTCCTCCGATCGGCTGCTCCAGACCGATTCGGTTCACCGCGGCGACGTAGCACCCGTTGGCCACGGCATGGGATCGTTGGATGGTTTCCCACGCCAGGTGCTGGTTGACTCCGTATTCCGCCTTTTCCTTTGGGTGCCATCCGATCGCCGTCGGGTAGAGCAGGATCTCAGCCCCCTGAAGCGCGGTCAGGCGGGCCGCCTCCGGATACCATTGGTCCCAGCAAATCAGGACGCCCAGCCGCCCGTATCGGGTCCTCCACGAACGGAATCCCAGATCGCCCGGCGTGAAGTAGAATTTTTCGTAGAACAGGGGGTCGTCGGGAATGTGCATTTTCCGGTACATCCCGAGCAGGGAACCATCCGCATCAATGACCACGGCCGTGTTGTGGTAGAGCCCGGCGGCGCGACGTTCAAAGAGCGACGCCACCACCACCACTTTGCGTCGACGGGCCAGTTTCTGGAACGCCTCGGTGCTGGGCCCGGGTATGGTCTCGGCCAGCCCAAAGTAGGCATGGTCCTCGGCCTGGCAGAAGTATTGGGACCGGAAGAGTTCCTGGGTGCAGATGATCTGGGCGCCGTCCCGGGCCGCGCGGTCGGCCGCGGCCAGGCAGGTGGCGAGGTTCTCGGCGGGGTTTTCAGTGCAGGCGTGTTGAAGGAGCCCGAGTGTGACCCGGGATCGGGTGGATGGCCTCATGCTTTCTTGGACTTGGTTCGACGTTGACTGGACTGTGTCCCCGGCTTGTGCGGCTTCCGGCTGATGGGTTCGGTGCCGCCACGCGTGGGATCGCCGGTGGGCTTGCATTCCTCGGCAAAGACCTCGCGGATGAACCGACCCAACGTCTCGTTGGTCGGGCCGTATCCGCGATTGTAGATAAAGAACTCGAGGTCGTAGAGCAGGTCGTCCGCGGTCTGGTAGCGGCGGTTGAGCGGCCGCTCGAGCGTCTTGCAGAGGATCTGGTTCAGGCGTGGCTCGATTCCGGGAGCCAGCTGGAGGAAGTTGGGGATCGGCGCTGACAGAACATTCTGCCGCGATTCCTCGCCAGAGGCTCCGCGGAAAATGCTACGGCCGGTCAGGAGTTGAGCCAGGACCACGCCCACCGAAAAGAGGTCAGAACGGCGGTCCGTCACCTGAAAATCCGCCTGTTCCGGACTCATGTAATCCGGTTTGCCCGCCACCTCTTCCCCCTCCTTGCTGTGCAGGAATCCCCGGGCCTTCGCCACCCCGAAATCGGTCACCTTCACGTCGCCTTCGAAGGCGATGAGGATGTTCTTTGGATTGATGTCCCGATGGACGATTCCGAGGGTCGCTCCGGCGGTGTCGGTCTTGGCATGCGCATAGGCCAGACCGCGGGCAACGCGGCTGACGATGAACACCGCGAGCTCGACTGGAAGCGGGCGTCCGAGACCCGTCAACCGTTGCAGGAACTGCTCCAGGTTCACGCCGCGGATCAGTTCCATGCAGATGAAGCTGGTGTCGCGGGATTCGCCGAAATGATAGGTCTGGACGATGTTGGTGTGGATCAGGTCAGCCACCAGCCGCGCCTCACCCGCGAAATTGGTCAGGAACTCTTGCTGGCTGGCATAGCGGTCGCGAATGACCTTGATGGCGACCCGCTTTCGGAAGCCCTGCGCCCCGTGTTGCAGCGCCTCGTACACCACACCCATGCCGCCTTCGTAAATCTGGCGGATGATCTCATACCGATATTCTCCGGTGATGGTGCGGAGGCGAGGCACGCCGCAAGGTTGGGAGCCGCGGATTGCAGGGTCAAGGATGCCGCAACCCAATCCGGAAGGCTCCAGCGCATGGGCCAGTCACCCCGGGATGGGTCTCCCGCCGTCAGTCCACTGAATGGGGATTCTCTGCTTCCCTGCATTCGCCGCTTGCCTGTCCCTTCCACGGACGGGCAAGGTGCGCCCCGCTTCAACGTATGGCTGAACTTAACGGCAATTTGCTGGTGGCCCAGTCGGGCGGGCCGACCTGTGTCATCAATGCCTCTGTGGCCGGTGTGATCACCGAGGCCGGGCGTCACGAGTGCATCGAGGAAATCTATGGAGGGCTCAATGGGATCTACGGGATCCTGAACGAGGATCTCATCGACCTGGGCGACGAGCGCCGCAGCGCCATCGAGGGACTTCGGTATACCCCGGCCGCCGCCCTCGGGACCTGCCGCTACAAAATCAATTTCGACAAGAAGCCGGAGGCGGCCGCCCGGGACATGGACCGGTTGTTCGAGGTGTTTCAGGCCCACAACATCCGGTATTTCTTCTACGCTGGCGGCAATGATTCCCAGGATACGGCCCACAAAATCCACCTGGAGGCGGTCAAGCGCGGCTACGAGATGCGCGTCATGGGTGTGCCCAAGACGATCGACAACGACCTTCCGCACACGGACCACTGCCCGGGCTACGGCTCGGTCATCAAATACAACTCGGCGACCGTGATGGAAATCGGCCTGGATGTCGGATCCATGGCGACCGACGACGGGTCCTGCTGCATTATCGAAGTCATGGGCCGGGCGGCTGGATGGATTGCAGCCGGGACGGTGCTGGCCAAGCAGGGGCAGCCGGCCAATCCGCCCCACATCATTCTGCTCCCCGAAATCCCGCTCGATGAGGCGGCCTTCCTGGAGAAGGTGAAGGCCACGGTGGCGGAACTGAAATACTGCATTGTGGTCGTCGGCGAGGGGCTGAAGAACGCGGAAGGCCAGGAGATCGGGGCGGACAAGTCCCGGCTCGACGCGTTCGGGCATCCGGTCCTGTCCGGTGCGGCCGACGCGTTGGCGAGCATCATTCAGGGTCGTCTCAATTTGAAGACCCGCACCGTAAAGCTGGGGTATGCCCAGCGTGCTGCAGCCCATTTTGCCAGCCAGACCGACGCCGACGAGGCATTTGCCTGCGGGGGCGCCGCGGTTCGTGCGGCGACCGATGGCAAGTCGGGCTTCATGCCCAAGATCGTCCGGTTGGGAACCAATCCCTACAAGTGGACCATCGAACTTGAGGACCTCGCGCACATCGCCAACGTCGAGCATTTCATCCCGCGGGACTGGATCAGCGAGGACGGCATGATGCCGAACGAGAAATTCGTGGAGTACGCTACACCGCTTGTGGCCGGTGAGGTCAAGGTGCCCATGGTCAACGGCCTGCCGAACTACGTGAGGCTGGAGCGGAGCCGGGTGGAGAAGAAGCTGGCTCCGCGGGCCTGAACCGGCTGGGAACGTCAGTCACTTTTGAAGGGAGCGGCGGGTGAAGCATTCACCCGCCGTTTCTTTTTGGGTCCGGGCCCGGTGGTCTGTCTCGGAAACGTTTCTGCGTCGTCCTCCAGGGTTCCGTCCTTATCGTGGATTCTGAAGCCGACGAATGACGTCTGGGAGGAGACCCATGACGTATTGGACTTCCTCGCGCGTGGTCTCTCGACCCAGGGAAAATCGCACCAAGGCATTTGCTTCTTCTTTGGGAACCCCAATGGCCTTCAAGACATGGCTGGGTTCCAGCGATCCTGCCGAACAGGCGGAACCGCTCGAAGCACAGACTCCTTCAAGGTCCAGGGCAGCCATCAACGCGATGCTGTCGGTGCCGGCCACGGAAAACGCCAGAGTATTGGCCAGACGCTGCGCAGGGTGGCCACGACGGGTGACCCCGGGGATGGACGTGGCCACCGCGGAGAGTTCCTCTGTCCAAGTGTGGAGAGGCTCCGCCTTGAACACGGGATCCGGCACAAAGCATTCGAATGCCTTCACCAAACCGGCAATGGACGGGAGATTTTCGGTGCCTGCCCGTCGCTCATTCTCGTGTCCCCCTCCCACCAGGATGGCCTGTGGCTGGAGAGGTGAACGGATGAAAAGTGCTCCGGCGCCCTTGGGTCCGTGAAATTTGTGGGCACAGACAGAAACCAGGTCGGCGTGAAACTGATGGATGTCGTAGAAGGGAAGCTTGCCGAATGCCTGCACGGCGTCGGTGTGGAATGGGACGCCGCGTTCCCGGCAGATCGTTCCGATTTCGGCGACGGGCAGGCAGGTTCCAATCTCATTGTTCGCTGCCATGACGGAGACGAGCACCGTGTCCGGACGGAGGGCACGTCGCACATCATCGGGATCCACGCCGCCGTAGGAATCGATCGGCAGCAGGGTTAGCTCAAATCCCTCGTAACGCGCCAACGCCTCGAAGGCGTGCAGGACAGCGTGATGCTCCAGCGGGGTCGTGACCAGGTGGCGACCGCGGCCCCGGAGCAATCGGGCGGTGCCGAAGACGGCAAGATTGTTGGCCTCGGTTCCGCCGCTGGTGAACACCACTTCGCTCGGCCGGCACCGCCACAGTTCCGCCATCCGATATCGGGCATCATCCAGGGCCGCGCGGGCGTGGCGTCCGACCTGGTGGACGCTGGAGGGATTGCCCCAGATTTCGCCGAGGAAGGGTTCCATCGCCGACCTTACCTCCGGCGCCAGCGGAGTGGTGGCGTTGTAGTCGAAATAGACGGGCCGCACCCGGCCAGCATGGCGGCAGAGGGCCGGGTTTCGCAACAGGGTGCCGGACGAAGAGGGCAGGGAGAGGCCAGTCGGGAATCATGAAACGCCGGCCGCACTCCCGTCCGACTCCGTTCACCTTCATTGACACCCCGGTGCGGGGCATCGGAAGGTGAGGGCGTGGAAACGGAGTCCAGCGCCTCGGCGGATTCGAATCCCGAGGTTTCCCAGGTTGGCGGCTCGATGAATGACCTTGCCGGGCTGGCTGCGGAGGTCATCGGAGCCGCCGCAGCCGCGGTGGTGTTGATCGAGGGGGAGACCCTCCGCATTGAGGGACAGTCCGGCTTCACGGCGGCCATGCCGGGACCCATCCTGGAGGCCTGCCGTCCGGCCCTGAATACCGGTGCCTGGCTTGAACGGCGGGAGCCCCCGGACCTGGGGGATCTGAACATCCGGTGGTTCGCGGCCCTCCCCTTGAATTCCCAGGTCTCCAAGACACTGGGGGCCCTGGTCTTGGTCGACTGGAATTCGCGGCGGCTCACGACCCGACAACGCGCCGCGCTGCAGACCATCGCGCACCAGGTGGTGACCCAGCTCGACCTCCGGCATCACGCCTCCGCTGTGGCCTCCACGGCGGCCGCCCATCGTGAGATCGAGCAGGCCTTGCGGCACAGCGAGGCATTTTACCAGACCCTGGTGGAAAGCCTGCCGCAGAACATTCTGCGGAAGGACCTCAATGGCCGCTTCACCTTCGTCAACCGGCGTTTTGCCAACACCCTCGGGCGACCGGTCGAGGAAATCATTGGGCGGACCGACTTCGACCTGTTTCCCCGGGAACTGGCAGCCAAGTATCAGGAGGACGACCGGCGTGTCCTCGAACAGGGCGGCACGTTTGAGACCACCGAGGCTTATGTCACGCCCGACGGGGAAAAGCACTGGGTGCATGTCATCAAGACGCCGGTGCTGGACTCCCAGGGGGAACCCGTCGGCCTGCAGGGAATCTTCTGGGACGTCACGGCGGAACGCCGGACCGCCGAGAAACTGGAACAGGCGGAGG
>JBGAPN010000135.1:0-12765 GCA_044221235.1 Limisphaerales bacterium | reverse complement strand
AATGTTCCCGGTTTGCCGGTCGGGTCTCGGAGTCGCTTCGTTTGCGGTTGGGGCAGCATCGTGCCGAAATGTTCTATATGGCGGTGGTTGCGGTGGTGCTGGGCTTCGCCATTGCCGCAATCGTGGGAGTGGGGGTCCGGCAGGTCAACGCGGCGAGGCTGACCGTGGGGGAGTTGTTGGTGTTCCTGTCGTATCTTACCCAGCTCTATGAACCGTTGAACCAGTTGTCCCATGTGGGGGCGACCGTCAGCAATGCCCGCGCCGGCGCGCGCCGGGTCATGGAGCTTCTGGAGGAAGAACCCGATGGGTCGAACTCTGCGGCATCCGGACCGGTCCAGGCGGTGACCGTCGATACGGTTCCGCCGGAACAAGGGGGTGGTTGGGGGATTCAGTTCCAGTCGGTGTCGTTTGCCTATTCGAAAGGAAGCCCCGTACTCCGGAGTCTTTCCCTGGAGGTCCTTCCGGGAGAAGTGCTGGCGTTGATCGGACCGAGTGGGTCGGGAAAGACGACCCTGCTCCAGTTGATCCCAAGATTCCTGGAGCCGGGGACCGGCCAGATTCTAATTCGCGGCCTGGACAGCCGGGCGTGGCCCCGGGAGGCCCTCCGACGTCAGGTATCCCTGGTGTTTCAAGAACCCCTGCTGTTGACCGGGTCCATTTCGGAAAACATTGGCTACGGCCGGGCGGGCGCGAGCCGGACAGAAATCGAGGCGGCGGCCCGGGCGGCGAATGCGGACGGGTTCATTCAACGGCTGCCTGCGGGTTATGACACCGTCGTGGGGGACGGGGCTGCCCGCCTGAGTGTTGGGGAGAAGCAGCGGATCAACCTGGCGCGGGCCTTCCTGAAGGATGCCCCCATTCTGTTGCTGGATGAACCCACGAGCGCGCTCGATTCCGAGAGTGAATCCGCGGTCCTGGCGGGCATGAAGGAATTGATGCGTGGACGGACCGTGGTGCTGGTGGCGCACCGATTGGCCACCCTGTATGAGGTGCATCGCATCGCTGTATTGAACGGCGGAACGGTGGAGGAGATCGGAACGGCGCCAGAATTGCTTGCGAAGCAGGGATATTATGCCCGGGTTACGGGAACGAACGGATGAGAACAGGAGGATCCAGAAAACAGCGGATGCCGCGGAGATGCCTTGGGCCTGCCGAAGTGTTTCGCCCTTGGACGTCAACGCGACGAATCCCCGCCGCCCTCTTGAAGGCGTTTTGCAGCGTACTGGCGGGCGTGACGCTTCTGGCCACCGAGCCACCGTTGGTGCCGATCGAGAGTCTGGCAGTCCGGGCGGACGTCATCGTCCATGGACGAGTGGAGTCCGTGGAGACATTGGAAACCCAGGAGGGACGCCGACTGACCCGGGTGGAGCTGGTTCCCATTTCCATCTGGAAGGGTGCCGGTACCAATCGTCTCGGGCTCGTGCTGGGCAGTGGGGTTTTGGGCGAACGTTGGGTGAAGGTATTGGGGGAACCGGAGTACACCCCGGGGGAGGAAGTCGTGGTGTTTGCGGTCAATAACGATCGGGGCGAGGCGGTCACCGTCGAGCTGGCTCAGGGCAAGTTCAAGGTGAGCCGCCCGGAGGGTTCCCCGGGGAGTTGGGTGAGCAATGGGCATTGGGGAGGAGTCCCGGAGTCCCGGGAAGGATCCGCACGCCTGCCGCATCAGCTTCCCCTCGGGTTGGAGCAGTTGCGTGATCGCGTCCGCAAGGCGCTGGCAGAACGGGAGGCTGGTTCATGAATGTGAGGACAAATTGGGCGATCCTGCTCGGGGTTGGTTTGAACGTGGGTGCTTCAGCTGCCGTGTTTCAGTCCGGTCCCAACGGAAAGCCGATGCACTGGAACATGGATTTCTATGATGCCTCGCTCTTTCCGGACCAAAATCCGCAAACCTTGGCGATTCGCTATCATGTTGCCTCCGAAGGGTGGTCCCAGGCCAATCGGACCCGCGAGCTCGATTCGATCCGGGCCGCTTTCGCTCTTTGGCAGGGCGTGCCCGGGACCCGGGTAAAGTTTGAGGAATCGACTTCGGTTTCCGGAGTGGCCGACGTCAATGCCCAGGATGGCGTCAACATGGTGGTGTGGCTCTCCTCGAACCGGATGATTAATGGTGGAACCGTGTTCTTTCCTTCGGGTGTGACCGCGATGACGGTGGTCTCCGGGAGCGGGTCCGATGAGATCATCGCCGAGGCGGACATTGTCCTGAACCGGGACCAGCCGTGGTTCACCGAATTTGATCCCAACCGCACCACTGGAATGCATGTCGAATCGGTGGTTCTGCATGAAATTGGACACCTGCTGGGGCTGAATCATGCCGCGGTGGGGGGGGCGACCCTGTTTTGGCGGACCGCGGCGGGCATCGGTGCCACGGCAGGACTGTCGTCCGACGACATGTCGGGGATCCGGTCCATTTACCCCGCGGCCGGAGGGGCCACTGGAAAGGTTTCCGGGGCCGTGACTCTCAACGGCGCCGGGCTCAAGGGGGCCGTGGTGACGATTGAGGATTCGGGGGGAAGGGTGGTGGCCACCGAGCTGGCCGCGCTGGAGGCGCGTACGAACTGGCTGACTCCCGCCGGCGAATTCCGGCTGCGGGTGACTCCGCTGGATCCGTCAACGCTGACCAGCGATGGATATCTGGTTCGGGGACAGGAACTCGATACGACCTTAACGGGGAGTTTAACTTCGCGGCTGCCGGATTTTCTGCCGCGAACCAACGACCTGCCGATCCAGGCAGGCAAGACGACTTCCCGCTCGCTTGCAGTGACGGCTGAGTTCCGCCGTTTCGCATAACTGAGACCCGCCGGTTCCTTTCCAGGACGGTCTGAGAAAGCGGAGACGACTGCATTCAACTGGAAGCCCGGTCAGTCCAACGCCTGGATGGCGGTTTATGTCCCCAACCCGCCGTCGGGAGCCGTGGACATGCGGATTTCCGGCGACGTGGGGTCATTTATGGGGCCGTGGAGGTGACCCGGAACGCCCTGCGGCAGCTGAGCCGTGTTCAGGTTCCTGTTTCGGTTTCGACCAATGCCCTTCCGGGTTTGAGAAGTATACTGCTGACGGTCAATGGCTTCACTGCGTTTGCCAATGGCTTCGTGAGATTCTCCCCTCGACCTACGACTTCAATGTGATGGGTTGGATGACCTGTTTCAGCGACGGTTTTTCAGTTCCTCACCCGACCGAAGCCGCTCCTGCAGCGGATCCGGACGGCGATGGCTTCGACTAACCTCCGGAAGCGGCCATGGGATCGGATCCCACGAATCCGTCCTCGGTTAACTATCGCATTACCAGTGTGAAGCAGGCGGTAAATGGTACCACTGTCACTTGGGAGAGCGCTCCAGGCCGGCGATATCGGGTGCTGAGCCGTGACCGTGTGGAAAACGGGACTTGGCAGGTGGTGAACCCGTCCATCACGGCCCCCGGTGAGTCCACCTCGTGGCTGGATTCCCGCCCCGGGACGATCCAGCGGTTCTATCGGGTGGAAGATGCCCAGTAATGGGCCGGAAATCCGGGAAGGATCTTGAACGATTTTGCTCCGGTCCGCTTTCTGCTGCTCGTGCCTTTGTTGCTTGTTATGATCGAGCTGCTTGTTAGCCTGCGAGGCGAGTTGGAGGAACCCACGGGCAACCGAATGGAGTCCCCTGCATTGATTGCATCATGAAGAATCTCAATTCGTTCTCGTCCTTGGCGCGGCCGGCAGTGGGACTCGCGATTGACCCCGTGATTCGGCGTTGGTGTGCGGCTCTGGGCTTGGCGGGGCTTTTGGCGCCTGCGGTCGTTCAGGGCCAGGAATATTTTCCCTCGGTCAATCCGTTTTCGGTACCTCCAACCGGCGGAGATCGGAATCTGGAAGGATTAAATCCCAACCAATGGCCGGACCGTCCGCAGCCCATAGGATCGGGCGAGGGCTCGCAGACCAGCAATTATAACATCAGGCTGGGGCCGGTTCTGATGTGGTTCCGGGCGGGCACGATTTTCCGGTACCAGAGCAATTTTAACCTGGTCAGCAGCGACAATCCGAACCAGGCCGAGGGCGATTTCCGGATTGGCCCTGCCTTGGCCGTGAGCCTCCGCTACGACATCGCCGAGAACGCGAAGTTGGTGATCCAGACCGGGCTCACCTACCAGTGGAGCCTTAACAACAACACGAGCCAGCTGGTCTTTTCGCCCTCTTCGGCCCTGGACTACCAGTTCCGCATTGGAGAGGTGCAGTTTTCTGTCTCGGACTCCGTTTCGGTGGCGAGCAATGCAGCGTTTGACCCCACGATCAGCGGCACGGGCAATTCCTCCCTCACCGACTTCAACCGCCTGAACAACAACGTCCGGTTTGGAGCACAATGGTCGCCGTTCGCTGATTTTCTGCTCAATAGCGGATATACGTTCAGCATTTTCCGGGGACTCCAGAACGACAATTACAACCAGCTCAACCGGAATTCCCAGACCTTCACCTTGGGCGGTCAGTACCAGCTCAATCCGGTTTGGACGCTGGGCCTGGCGAGCCAGGGTAATTTCAATACCTACCTTCCAAGCGACCTGACCGTCGATACCGGCGGGGTTCCGATCAATGGGAAGGGGCAGGTCCAGAACAACAATTACGGATGGGGGGTGGGACCGACGGCGGCCTGGCGCATCACCCAGTTCATGACGCTGAGCGGGGTGGTGCAGTACACGGTCCAGAACTATCAGCAGGACGGCTTGGTGGCGATGACCGATACCTCCAACTTCGAGGGCGTCACCTTCAACCTCTCGCTCGACCACACCATCAACCAGTACCTGAGCGAAACGGTGTCGGGCGGCCGGATTTTCTCGCCGGGCAATGGCAGCAATTTCACCGACCGGTTAACGGTGGCCTACCAGCTGAACTGGCAGATGACTTCCTTCGCCCAATTGAATGCAGGACTCCGGTTCCTGGAGTTTGAGCAGTCCGGCCCGGGCTACGCATACGTCCAGTTCAATCCGGCGAGCCCCCCGCCGAATTACCAGTACATCACGGATGACGGGATTGCCGTGGTGCCGCTCAGCAGCGGACAGAAGGGGCAGCAGTACATTTTCAACCTCGGCACCGGATTTGATCTGAACACCCACCTGAGTTTGGGAATCAACTACAGTCTGATTTACAAACACCTTCAGCAGGAATTCTCCGTGAACACCGGGGACGGAGTGGTGCCCTACGGCGACTACCTTACGCAGTACATCATGCTGTCGCTCTCCTACAAATTCTGAACCCATGAAGTGTCTTTTGGTTGCGGTCGGACTGACTGCGTTTTTGGTGGGCCGGATCCTGGGGCAGTCGTCCCCCGGAACCGCAACGCCGTCTGTAGCGGTGTCCACCAACAAAGTGGCGAAAGAATCCCTTTCTTCCACGGCTCTCGACGCCGAAACCCGGGATTTCAAGCCGGGAGACACCTTCCAATTTGTGGTGGAACAGGATCCCGCTCCGGAAAAGGTCCCGGTGGCGGTGCGGGTCAGTGACGCGGGTGAGGCCCTGTTTCCGGTCAGTTCCGGCAGCACGCTCTACGTCAAGGTGGACGTCCGCTCCAAGAAGCTGCAGGACATCCGTAGACTGGTGAAGGAGATGCTGGACTCCGAGTATTACAATGATTCCACGGTGCGCATTGAATTCATGGTGGCCAACAGGACCCCGAACGCGAGCGACTCGCTGCGACGGGTTCAGGTTTACGGCGAGATGCAGGGCACCGTCCCGCTGCCCGAGGGCGAGGTGAAACGGATCTCGGACGCGATCATCGGACTGCCTCGCAGCCAGTTTGCCGACTTGAAACGGGTCCGGCTGCATCGGGTCGATCCGACCACGGGCAAAACGGAGATTAAAATCATCAACGTGGAAAAAATCCTCCGCGATGGCGACCGAGCGACGGATGAAATCCTGCAGGATGGCGACCGGATTGAGGTTCGTCCCCGCACGTTCAATTTCTGACGACCATGGGATACTCCCCGAACAATTACAGCACGCCGCTGCCCGGCTACGGCACCTCGTTGATCGACCGGATCAACATCTATCTGAGGATCCGGCGGTACTTTAAATTCCTCTCGGAACGATGGCTGATGTTGATCGTGTTCACAGTCGTCGGCCTCGGTATCGGCGTTTGGGTCGCGATCAACGAACCGGACGTCTATCGGGCCGAGGCAGTCCTGGCCTTTGCCCCCAAGATTGAGCTCGGCCGGTCCACGGAGGCGAAAGTGGATGAACTCAACACCGAGCAGGCGGTTCAGAAAATCCAAAGTGCGGCGGTCATCAAGTTAGTCCAGGAAAAGATGATGGAAGGGCGAGATGCTGTTTCTCGGACGTTAACTCCAACGCTCAAAGTGGAACTGCGCCGGGGGAACACATTTGTGCTCGGGGTCGTCAGCACCAATTTCGAATACTCGCTGGATTTCGCCAAGACGTGGGCTTCGGAATTCGTTGATAGCTACAAACGGGAACGGGGCGGGTTGGTCAAGTCGACCGCGGGTAGCCTGAACCAGCAGGTGCTGAACTTCACCAAAAAGCTCGATGACGCTGAGTCCGCCCTCGACGACTTTCGGCGGAAGAACAGCATTGCCAGCATTCAGGACACCGGTGTGGCCGCCCAGACCCGGTTGGATAAGAAAAAGGCGGAATTTGAGTCATTGAAAATGGAATTGGCCCTTGCGGAGTCCGCCACAGCGGAAGCCCTCGCCAGTGGGGCCATCACGGGGGGGAGTGGGGAGGGCACCCAGGGAACAGGGATCGCATCGTTAGGGGCGGACAACATTTTCACTCGCATTTCAGCCGGCTCTAAGTACGGCGAACTCCGGACGACCATCCACAATCTCGAACGCGAGCTGGCTGAGCGGTCCAAGACGCTGAAGGCGAAACACCCGTACGTCATCCAGTTGAATCGGCAGATAGACCAGGCGAAAGCCCAGCTCAAACTGGAGCTGGAGTTGGTCGAGGAACGTCGGAAGGCCCTGGTGGAGTCCCGACGACTCCAAATTCCAGGCTACCAGAAAATCATCGATGACCTGACCGCTGAGGTTCTGGAGTCCAGCGATCTGAAGAGTGAGTTTCTGAAACGGCAGGAACGGCGCGACACCATCAAGGCGAACCTCGACATCTTGAACCGCAATCTTCAGTCCATGGAACGATTGGGAGCCGACGACGATCGGTTCGCAATCATCAACCCGGGCTCGGGAGACCGTCGTCCCTTCGGTCCCAAACGGGTGCAGATCATCGCGATTGGTGCGGGCAGCGGATTCGGATTGGCCTTGGGCCTGATGTTCCTTCTTCACAAGCTGGATGACCGCCTGGAGAACCCGGAGGATATTGAAGCTGAGCTGCAGGAGCCGGTCATCGGGCAACTTCCCGAGGTCGATAAGAAGCACAATCCGGAGGGCTACCTTCTGCTCACCCGGATGAAAGCCCACACCATGTTTGCTGAATCCCTTCGTGGCATTCGGTCTGCACTTCTGCTGGGGCCTGAAGGTTCGAGCAAGCGGGTGCTGGCCGTCACGTCCGCTGTACCGGGGGACGGAAAGACGACCTTTACCACGAACTTTGCCGTCACCATCGCTGCAGCCGGGAACCGGACTCTTCTGGTGGATGCGGACCTGCGCCGCGGGAACATTCACGGCTATTTCGAGCAACCGCTGGAGGGTGGGCTGGCCGAGGTGCTGGACGACCGTCTGTCCTGGAAGGAGGCGGTCCATGAGACATCGATCAAGAATCTTTATTTCATGCGGGCGGGCGAACGCCCCAGCAATCCCAGCGAGCTCCTGATCGGGCCCCGCACCCGGGAACTCATTGCCTCACTGCGGAAGGAATTTGACTACGTCATCTTCGACTGCCCTCCGCTGACAGCGATTGACGACACCTTTTCCGTGGCCGCCTACCTGGATGGGCTGCTCTTCGTGGTTCGTGCGGGCCGGACCTCCATGAGATTCGCGAAGCTCGGACTTAACACGATTCATCAGCGCGGCGCTCCGCTGGTCGGATTGGTGATCAATGGGGTGCCCATCGACAATCCGTACTATTATTATACGAGCTATTACTACGCCTCGTACTACCACCGACCGTTGACGCCCGACGAAGACGAGTACAGGGCGGCGCCCGCCCGTCGTGAGCGGTCGCCCAAGGATGGGGAATCCGGCGTGGAGGTCGCGGCCAAATCGGCCGCCAAGTGAACCGGTCTGACTTTTAGGCGGACTGAGGCGGGCGGGAGAGCATCCGGCGAAGTCGGTCGAAGCCCTGTTGAGCCGTCACAAACTTGAACGTTTCCCGGTCGAACCGGTTCAGGTTGCGGAAGACCTCTGTTCCTTCGGGTCCGGAAACTCCGATGAACACCGTTCCGACTGGCTTGTCTTCGGTGCCGCCTGATGGACCGGCAATCCCGGTCGTGCTGACGGCGTAGTCTGCGCCTGTGGCTCGCCGGGCGCCTTCCGCCAAGCTCCGCGCGACCGCCTCGCTGACGGCACCGTGTTGGATGATCAAGTCCGGCGGGACTCCGAGCATCCGGGACTTGGCCTCATTGGAGTATGGAACAAAACCCGCCAAAAGGACGGCGGAGGCTCCGGGAACGTTCGTGATTCGATTTGCGAGGTGGCCGCCAGTGCAGGATTCCGCCAGGGCCAGGGTGTTGTGACGCCGGGTCAATTCGGAAACCAGCACGGTCTCCAGTGAGTCGTCCCCGATGCCGAAAATAAACTCGCCCGCCCTCTCGCGGAGCACCGCCTCGGCTTCATCCACCACGAGGACGGCGTCAGGCCCCTCGGCGGAAAGACGGACTTCAACTTCACCTACGCGAGCGCAGTAGCCCACCGTCAATCCCCGGGACACGAGGCGTTGGAGGGCAGCCTCCAGCCGTTCCTCCATCAGGGATTCTCCGAGTCCGGTCGTCTTGAAGCTCCTGCATTCGAAAGCACCCAATCGGAACCCGTGGTCGGCCAGCCAGGGGCGGACGGCATTGGTAAACATGGGGTGCAATTCGCGCGGGGGGCCGGGCAGCAGGATCAGTCCGGAACGCCTCCCGCCGGGGCGGAGCGGGTTTGGATCCAGTTCCATCGCGAGCCCGGGGGCTGTTCCATGAAGATTAAAAAGAATGTCTGCCCCCTCGGGTACGAAGGCCTCAACCCGGGTCTTTGTTGGCATTGATCGTCCTCGAGACTCGAAGAAACGCCGGATACTGGCCTCGACCTCCGGACGATGGGTCAGTCGGCGGCCGAGCAATTCTGCAATGCGCTCCCGGGTGACGTCGTCGCTTGTTGGGCCCAGTCCCCCGGTGGTCACGACCAAGTCCGCCCGGCTCAGTGATTCACGAACGGCTGCCTGGATGGCCTCCGACGTGTCGGGGACCGTGGCATGATGGACGATGGGCAGACCGAGGTCGGCCAACTGGCGTCCGAGCCACTGCAAATGGCTGTTCAGGATCCGGCCGAGCAGAAGCTCGGATCCGGTGGTGATCAGTTCAACGGTCACCGGCGCAGGCTATGGCTGGAATCGGTTTTGAGCGAGCGGGGACCGGTCGTCCTCTGGGGCCTTTACCGCAAAGGCGCGAGGTGAAGCTGGTGGCAGATGCTGTCCACGATCGCATCCGGATCCGGCGCAATGTCGAAAACCGGGATATCGGTCGCCGATTCCAGTGTCGCAAACTGGCTGTCGAGCAGCGTCGCGGGCATGAAATGGCCCTTTCGCACCTGGAGGCGGGAGGCGATCAATTCCTTGGCTCCATGAAGGTGAGCGAAACGGACTCCGGGATCCCCATGGAGCAGCAGGGAGCGGTGGCTGTTCTTCAATGCGGAACAGGCGATGACTGCATTGCGGCCCGCGGCGTTTTCCGCCCGGATGAAGGACTGGATGGCGAGCAGCCAGGGCCGGCGGTCGTCATCGGTGAGGGGGGTGCCGGACTTCATTTTGGCGACATTGGTTGCGGGGTGGAACGAGTCCCCGTCCCGAAACGTCCACCCCAGCCGTTCGGCGAGCTTGGATCCAACGGTACTCTTTCCGGAACCGGACACCCCCATCACGATCAGGACCATGGGACGAGCCTACGAAAACGCGGTGATCGGGGGAATGGGCGTGTTGCCCTTCGAAGAACTCTTCTGCATGGCGAATGTCGTTTACATCCTTGTTCGACTTGGCCGAAAATCAAGGAGCTCAAAGCGATGGGTTTTGCGCATTCCGGCACGGTTCCGGACATGCGCCCGAGGGCGGCACGGGCACTGCTCTTTGTGGACCTCGCTGTGCACCCTGACCCGCTCGAGACACCAAACGCTGAGATTTGATGCGATTGCCTGAAGGAGACCGTTGTCAATTTCTGCCACGGACCGTTTTGCTGACGGCTTTGGCCGCACTGGGGCTGCCGGAACGGGTCATTGGCGTGGAGGCGGACCAGGTCCTTTCCTTCAATCCAGGCAAGTTCCTCATCCAACCGCAGTTTGATGCGGCAGCGCAGTACACCGGGAATTTGTTCTACGCCCCGGAAAACCCGTCTCCGGGAGGGTTTGTGACGGTGGAGAGAGACGTGGGCGGAATCCCGACCGACGTCACGGTCTATCAGCCACCTCAATCAGATGTGGTTTCGGATGTGGTGTGGATCCTCAGTCCGGGCCTGGAACTCCAGTACGGCCGGAACCCCGAGAATTCAATCACCGCGAGCGTCTTCTTCGATCAGCTGTTGTACACCGAGTATTCCGATTTCAATTCCCAGCAGGAGCGCGTCAATCTCGGAGGCCGGCTGGAATTTGGACGGTTTACCTTCAAGGGAGACAGCAGCCTGCAATGGTTGGATACCATCCTGGGCGGCAGCACGGCGGTGGTCCAGCGGACACCCATCCGGCGCTTTGTCTGGCTCGACAATTATCGGCTGACCTACGACGCCACCATGAAGACGGACGTCTACCTGGGGGTTGACCACAATGTGACCCAATACCTGCAGCCGGTAAACCTGTACGACACGGGTACGGCCCGGGGAATTTTGGGCGCCACCTACAAGGTGACTGAACGCATCGGGGTGTTCACGGAGTTCGAAGGCGGGCACACGAGTGTTGAGAAAAACCTTCAAAGTCAGGCGAACCCAACGCCGTCGAATGTGTATGGTGGGTTTGTCGGTGCGCGCGGCAATTTTACCTCCCGATTGGACGGGTCGGTGAAAGTGGGTTACGAAACGCGGCAGTTTCCCGACGTCATCCAGTCCACGGCTTCCAGTTCTCCCGCGGTGGGTGTCGCGCTGAATTACACCCAGACCGTGCGTCGCTATTTCAGCCTGACCTACGACCGGCGGGTCGGGGTGTCCTCGCAGGTTGCGGATCAATCCTACATTTTCGACTCCATCTTTTTCAGCGTCACCCAGGGCATTGGAACGAGCGGACGCTGGATTGCCCAACTTCGGGGCGGATTGACCCTCGGCAATTACAGCGATTATTACACCCTGACGACGAACTTTTCTCCGCCCCCGGCCCGATTCCTGATCAATAACGCTCGAAACGAACAAACCTACAATGTCACCTTGGCGTTGATGTATCAGCCGAATGCTTGGCTCACGACCACGGCGGCCTACAATTTCGAAAAATACAGCGCGACGTTTCCCGACCCTGTCACATCACTCATCATCGGATTGAACGACTACAACGTGAACCGATTCACCCTCCAGGTCTCCATCGGATACTGACATGAACACGCACTCGACCTTCTGGAAGACGATGCTGGCGCTCCTGTGCCTCGGATTTGGGACGCTGCCTGCCGGCGCGCAGCTGGCGAACCGCAAGATTCAACCCAACGACGTCCTGATCATCCGGGTGTTGAACGAGCCGGACATGAACCAGGAGGCGAAGGTGACCAATGACGGCCGGGTGAACTATTTTTTCATCGGGGATGTCGAGGTCGGAGGGAAGACCATCGCCGAAGCGAAGACTCTGATCCAGGACCTCCTGAACAAGGACTACCTCGTGGACCCGCAGGTGAGCATCGAGGTCCGGCAGTATGCTCTCCAGGTCGTGACCATCCTGGGCGCGGTCAACAAACCCGGGCAGGTGGTCCTGCCTCCGGACCGGCAGCTCGACATTGTGGAAGCGATCGGCCTGGCGGGCGACTTCAACCGCTACGCGAACAAGGATCGCATTGAATTGCGCCGGCGGGGCCAAAACACCCGTTATTCCTACGAAAACCTCAGGAAGCTGACTGACCCTTCCAAGAAGGTGTACGTCGAGCCGGACGACATCATCGACGTCGCAGAATCCAAATTCTAACCACCACCCCCGTCAAACCATGGACGAATCCTCTCAGCCCCAAAACAGCGGGACCGGGTCCAGCTCCAATGACGCGCACAAATTGCGCGAGTACTGGCACGTGGTGTTGGAACGGCGTTGGCTGATCCTCTCCGCCCTCACCATTGTGGTGGTTCTGGGCGTTTTATATGCCTTCCGGACGACGCCCATTTACGAGTCGGTAGCCCGACTCCAGATCGACCCTGAGACCGGCGGCGTCCTCAGTATCCGGGATGCCATTTCCTGGGGCAACAAGGATCAGGAATACCTGCAGACGCAGTACCGCAATCTTCAGAGCCGGTCCCTGGTCGAGACGGTCATTGCCAAGCTCAAGCTGGAGGATGATGCACGGTATGCTCCCCAGCAGGACAAGGTGAAGGCCGTCCTTGACGACATCGAGGTTGCGCCAATCCGACTGACGCGGTTGGTGGAGGTGAAGGTTCGCCATCCGAACAACCAGGTGGCGGCGGACATCGCGAACAGTATTGTCGATTTGTTCATCCTGCAGAATCAGGACCGCAAGAACGCCAAGGC
>JBGAPN010000134.1:0-12007 GCA_044221235.1 Limisphaerales bacterium | reverse complement strand
GACTGATGCGTCTGACCGATTCAGACCTTCACAACTACCCGCTGATCTTCATTTCAGATGCCGGGAATCTCGGCTTCACCGAGCCGGAAATGGACGCCCTGCGTGAATATCTTCTGAACGGCGGGTTTCTGCTCATCGACGATTTCTGGGGAGAACGCGAGTGGGCCCATTGCGAAGGGCTGATGAAGCAGGTTTTGCCGCGCCATCATTTCGAGGAGCTTCCCTTGGACCATCCGCTTTACCGCGGTGTCTTCCAGATCAAGGCCAAGGGACAGGTCCCCAACATCCGGCTCGGCATCGCCAGCGAAGAGACTGGAGTCACCTGGGAACGGGAGGACGCGAAGGAAGTCCATCACCGGGCGATCCTGGATGACCGCGGTCGCATGATGGTCCTCGCCCTGCACAACACCGACAACGGAGACGGCTGGGAGCGCGAGGGCGAAAACGACTATTACTTCCACAATTTCTCCGAGAAGATTTCCTATCCGCTTGGAATCAACATCATCTTCTACGTCATGACTCACTGAACCCCGTCGCCTCATGACCGAGCCTCCGCACCCGCCCAACGCCCGACGCCCCGCCTCGCGGATCGTTCGCACTGGCCTGCGGCTTCTGGTCGTGCTGGCAGTCGGGGTATTCCTCGCAGCGGCCCAGCGGCGGTCCTTTCGCGGCTGGTATGAGTCCGGACCGGTCGGAGAGGACGTCAGGACGGCCCGGGAAGTGGACAGTCACAGCACCGGGACTCCCGTGTGGCACAACACCCCGGGATTTGAACACGACGTGTTCACCTTCGCGCGCATCAAGTACGACCGCGGGGGAAGCTGGGGACGGGGAGGCTGGACCACCGATCTGCCCGACAGTGACCTGAACCTCTCTTTCCGGCTCCAGCAGATGACGTCCATGAAAGTCGACCCCGACGGGCGCCTGTTGCGGGTGACGGATCCCGACCTGTTCAATTACCCCTTCATTTACGCCGTCGAGCCCGGCGGGTTCTCTCTCAATGAGGAAGAAGTGGTGGCGCTACGAAACTACCTCCTCAACGGAGGATTCCTGATGTTCGACGATTTTTGGGGGGAGGACGAATGGGAGAATGTGGAGGAGGTCATGGCGCGGGTTCTTCCCGGTTACCGATTCCAGGAGTTGAGCCTCACCCATCCCCTGTACCACTGCGTCTTCGAGATCAAATCAAAGGGGCAGGTTCCCAACGTTCATCTTGGCGTTGCCAGTCAGTACCATGGAATTACCTGGGAGCGTGAGGATGCGAAGGAAGTGCATCACCGCGCCATTATCGACGACAAGGGGCGCATGATGGTGTTTGCGGCCCATAATACCGACAATGGGGACGGTTGGGAGCGCGAGGGGGAGAATGACTACTACTTTCACACCTTTTCCGAGAAGATCGCGTATCCGCTCGGGATCAATCTGATCTATTACGTGATGACGCACTAACCGGAAAACGCCCGCCACCGATCCCGTCCCGTACGGTTCCCTTTTTCACATGTCCTCCCCCTCCTCCCCTCCCCCGCTCACCGATTCCTTTCAGCGCGACCGCGAAACCTTTGAACGGCTGACCCAGAGCCGGCCGCGGATCGAACAGGAGCTGGCCAAGGTCATCGTCGGCCAGCGCGAGGTGATCGATCAAATCCTGATCGCGCTGTTCGCCGGCGGACATTGCCTGATCACCGGAGCTCCGGGCCTGGCCAAGACGCTCCTCGTCAAATCCATCGCCCAGATCTTCCACCTCCAATTCCAACGGATTCAGTTCACCCCGGACCTGATGCCGGCGGACATCACGGGCACCGAAATCCTCCAGGAGGTGGGTGGGGAGCGACGGATGACCTTTGTCCGTGGACCTGTGTTTGCGAACATGATTCTGGCGGACGAAATCAACCGGACCCCACCCAAGACCCAGGCCGCACTGTTGGAGGCCATGCAAGAACATCAGGTCACCGCTGCGGGGATCCGGCATCCGCTGGAAGAGCCGTTCTTTGTCCTCGCCACCCAGAATCCAATCGAAATGGAGGGCACCTATCCACTCCCGGAAGCCCAGCTCGACCGGTTCATGTTCAACGTGGTGATGGATTACCTGCCGGAACAGGACGAGGTGGAGGTGATCCAGCGCACCACGACGTCGGCGGCCAAGCCGATTGAAGCCCTGTTTCACGGGGAGGACGTTCTCCGGTTCCACGAACTCGTCCGCCAGGTGCCCATCTCGGAAGATTTGGTCCGCTACGCCGTCCGGATCGCGGCTCACTCCCGCCCCCGCCAACCGGGAACGCCCGATTTCATCAATGACTGGGTCACCTGGGGAGCGGGGACCCGTGCCGCGCAATTCCTGGTTTTGGGAGCCAAGGCACGTGCCCTCTTCCAAGGCCGCACCCATGTGACCGCCCCCGATCTCCAGGCGCTGGCCCAGCCGGTCCTCCGACATCGGTTGCTCCTGAACTACCGCGCGGAGGCCGAGGGCGTGCGGGTGGAACAGGTCATCGAACGCCTGATTGGCACCGTCGCCGCACCGCTCGCGCGATGAATCCGTCTGCACAGAATCCCGGTTCCCTGGTGTCCCCGGCCGCGCTGATGCGGATCCGGAGCCTGGAACTGCGCGCCCGCGTGGTGGTGGAGGGATTCTGGAGCGGACTGCACCGGAGTCCCTACCATGGCTTTTCGGTGGAGTTCACCGAATACCGCCAGTATTCGCCCGGGGATGACCCGCGCTTCGTGGATTGGCGGGTGTTCGGGCGCAGCGACCGGTACTACATCAAGAAGTTTGAGGATGAGACCAACCTGCGCTGCCTGCTCCTCACGGACCAGAGCCGGTCGATGTCCTATGGCTCGCAGGGCTACACGAAGGCCCAGTACGCGGCCACGTTAGCCGCCACGCTAGCCCATTTCCTGGGGCAGCAGGGCGATGCAGTCGGATTGCTCACCTTTGACGAGCGGGTTCGGGATTACCTTCCGGCACGTCATCGCCCCGGCCATCTCCGGCAGCTGATGTTGGCCCTTGAGAAGCCGGCGGGCGGCACCACCACGGACCTGGTGCGGCCCTTGGAACATGTCACGGACCTCGCGCGCAGGCGGGGCCTCATGGTTCTCATTTCGGATTTCCTGCTGCCACTGGACCGGATTGAAACAACGTTGTCCCGACTTCTCGCCGCCGGGCACGAACTTGCGGTCTTCCAGGTCTTCGATCCTCGCGAGGTGGATTTCGACTTTTCCGAGGCCGCCATCTTCCAGGACATCGAGACGGGACGAACCCTCTATGTGGATCCTGCCCTGGCCCGGCGGGAATATCGCCGGCGCTTCGACGCACATCGGTCTGAGGTTTCCGAAGTGTGCCAGCGCCTGGGAGCCCGGCGGATCGAGGTCACCACGGACCGGCCGCTGGAGCTGGTGCTCTTCGATTTTCTCCGGGAACGGTCCCGTCGCGCGGTGCGAATCCGCGGTGGCCGGCGCTGAACGGGATCCGGCATGAACTTCCTCACTCCGCTCTTTCTCCTGGGCGCAATCGCCATCGCGGGACCGGTGATTTTTCACCTGGTCCGGAGAACCACGCGGGAGCGGACCCCGTTCAGTTCCCTGCTATTCCTCCAGCCGACCCCACCACGGCTCACCCGCCGCAGCCGCATCGAACACTGGCTGCTTTTGATGCTCCGTTGCCTGGCGTTGGGATTTCTTGCCTTTGGGTTTGCCCGCCCCTTCTTCCCCAGGACTCCCGCAAATCTTCCGACGGCCCACGAATCCAAACGGGTGGTCCTGCTGGTGGACACCAGCGCGAGCATCCAACGGGCAGGCGCCTGGAACGCAGCCCAGGAACGGGCGCTCGAGTGGGGTCGGAAGCTGGACGGCATCGACGAACTCGCCTTGGTGACGTTTGCCCGCTCCACACTGCCCCGGTTCCGGTTCTCTGACTGGAAGGCAACCGCACCCGGCGAACGCCTTGCATTGCTGAAGGACCGATTGGCATCGGCGGAACCAGGCTGGTTGTCCACCCAGCTGGGAACCGCACTCATGGACGCCGCCGAATTGCTCAACGAGCCGTCCCAAGGACTCGAGCCCCGCATCCGCCAAATTGTGCTGATCAGCGATCTCCAGCAGGGCGGACACGCCGAATCGCTGCAGTCCTACGAATGGCCTCGTGGCATCGAAGTCATTGTGGATCCCGTTCGTGTCAAACCCGCCGGCAATGCCAGCCTGCAGTGGGTGGAGGATGACCCGGCGCTGCAACCGGGAACGAACACCGCCATCCGGGTCCGCATCAGCAATACTTCGGATGCCACCATAGAACAATTTGAGGTCGGCTGGGCGCCTGCGCCGGGTGTCCCCTTCGTGGGTTCGCCCTTGAAGGCCTACGTGCCCCCCGGCCAGTCAAAGATTCTGAGCCTTCCCCTTCCCGCGGGCACCGTGGGTCAGCGGGTGGAACTACGGGGAGACGCAGCGCCCTTCGACAACGCCCTCTACGTCGTTCCGCCTCCACCGGCCCGCGCCCGAGTGCTCTATGTGGGGGACGACATCGCCGCAGAACCGCGGTTCCCTTTTTATTTCCTGCGTCGCGCGTTTCCCGAGGGCGTCCGCCCCACGGTGGACTGGACTCTCCGGACTCCGGCCAGCCTGACCGCGACCGAAGCGCGCACGGCTGCCGGACTGACGCTGGTCACCGCCGCCCTGCCTGCATCCACCGCCACCGCACTCCGATTGGGAGCCGAGGCTGGTGGCACGGTGTTTCTGGTCATGAGCGGGCCTGGATCCACCGAGACGCTGGGAACTCTGCTGGAGACGGCGGGGTTGAAATCCCAGGAATCGATCCCCGGCCAGTTCGCCCTTCTGGGAGAAATGGAATCGCGACATCCATTATTCGCTCCGTTCTCAGACCCCCGATTTGCCGACTTCACAAAGATCCGCTTGTGGAAACACCGGAAGCTGGATCTGAGTACCGTCCCCAATGCCCGGGTGTTGATCCGACTGGATGATGGGAATCCTGCCCTGATCGAAGTGCCCGTGGGACGGGGTCGGGTGCTGGCCTGGACCTCCGGCTGGCACACCGACGACACCCAATGGCCCTTGTCGACCAAGTTTGTTCCGTTCCTGCTGTCCCTGCTGGAGTACAGTGGCGCCCTTCCGGCGGCCTCGTCCGGCCAGACCTGGGTTGGCGACGCCCTGACACTGCCCGCCCTTCAAACCCCGGCGGAGCGCCGACTCCGGTTTCCGAACGGGCGCGAACAGGTAACTCCCCCGGGAGAAACACGATTCACGGATACGCTGGCTCCCGGCATTTACTCGCTCTCCGGGTCCAGCTCCGCCACGGCGTTTGCCGTCAACCTCGACCCGTCTGAAAGCAGGACCGTTCCCATGGCGACGGACGATTTGGAACGCCTTGGAGTACCGCTCGCCCGCCCTGAGACCCAGGCTGCCGATGCAGTCGTCCGCCGGGAGGAACTGCATGCCTCAGAAGCCGAGGCTCGCCAGAAACTCTGGCGGTGGTTTCTGGGAGCGACGCTGGGAGCGACGCTGCGTTGGTTTTGCTGATCGAAACCGCGGTCGCCGGCTGGTCGGCTCGGAGAAACCGTGCCATGATGGAGGCCATTGCATGATCGAGAACCTGCTGGAAGCCCGGCTCAAGCCTGTCTGGCGACGTCGCCTGGCCCGGGACATGATTTGGTCCCTGGCGGCCTGCTGGACCGTTGCCTCCGGCATCTCGGCGGTCGTGCTGCTCGGATTCCGCGTGTTGCGATGGTCTTCACCGTTGCTCGTTCCCCTTCTCGTTGGGGCCACTGTTGGGGCCAGCGCATGGGTGGTGTGGCGAACGCTGCGGCGCCGGCCCAACCTCCGGGCCCTCGCCCAGGAACTCGAATCGGCCGATCCGGAACTGAATGGGAAACTGGCCACCGCCCTGGAGCAGAAGCCGTCCACCGACGCCCCGCTCAATTTCCTACAACAGCGCCTCATCCTCGACGCGGTCGAAGCCAGCTTCCACGATAACTGGAATCGTCGCGTGTCGCCCTTTCGGCTCGGTCTGGCGGCCGCCTGCAGCATCTTCGCCCTGGCGGCCTGGCTCTCGCTCCTGCTCGGGCTGCGACCAGCCTTCCAGCCAGGATCAAAGAGATTGTTTGTCCGGGTCGCGGACCTGGAAGTCACTCCGGGGAACGTCGAATTGGAACGGGGAACCAGCCTGGTGATCCTGGCCCGGTTCGGAAACTCCATCCCCGAGTCGGCAGAGCTGGTCCTGCGTCCGGCGAACGGGACAGCCCAGTCCCTTCCCCTCACCCGCAGCCTGGGTGATCCCGTCTTCGGGGGCACCGTCCCGGATGTTACCGGCAATCTCACCTATCAGGTTCAGGCGGGCGGGCGAAAATCCCCCGAATATCAGGTTCGGGTCTTCGAGTATCCGAGACTGGCACGGTCCGACGCCCATCTGACCTACCCCGCCTATACCCATTTGGATCCAAAACGCCTTGAGGACACCCGCAGGATTTCCGCCGTTGAAGGCACGCGTCTGGATCTCGGCCTGCAACTCAACAAACCCGTCCAGACCGCCCGGCTGATCGCCCGGGGCGGGACCAATGACTCCATCTCCCTGACCTTGGTGACCAATCAGGCGCAGGCCCATCTCGGGCCGTTCGAGCTGCAACGGTCCGGAACCTACGACCTCCTGCTGGTCGACGCCGACGGCCGCTCCAACAAGACGCCGGCCCAGTTCGTCTTCGACGTCACACCCAACCGGACTCCGGAACTCAAGCTGGCCATGCCGCGCGGCGATCAGACCCCCTCCGCACTGCAGGAGGTCCGGTTTGACGGGACGGTCTGGGATGACTTCGGCGTTCTCACTTACGGCATTGCGTACGCCAGGGGCGACCAGGATCCGGTCTTTATTCCGCTTGGAACAAATGTACCACCCCAGGAAAAGCGGACGCTCTCCACGCAGCTTGCCTTGGAATCCCTGGGAGTGGCCCCCGACGACCTGGTCTCGTGGTTCCTTTGGGCGGATGACCTGGGACCCGATGGTCAGGTCCGACGGACCCGCGGCGACCTGTTTTTTGGCGAGATCCGACCCTTCGAAGAAGTCTTCCGCGAAGGCGGAGGCGGAGGCGGAGGAGAATCCCAGCAGCAGGGCCAGCAGGATGGCAGTCCAACCGCGCGTCTGGCCGACCTCCAGAAGCAAATCCTGAACGCCACATGGAAGCTGGAACGCGAACGGCCCAAGGCGCGCCCGGCGCAGCATGCCAAGGATGTGGTCACCGTGACCGAGTCCCAGTCGCAGGCGCTGGATCAGGCCCGGGAACAGGGCGACGGTGCGGACGATCCGCGTGCCGAAATGATGTGGGGTACGGTGATTTCCTCGATGGAACGGGCGCTGACGGCACTGGTGCCGTCCACCAACACCACCGCAACCCTGACTTCGGCCGTGGCCGCGGAGCGGGCCGCTTACCAGGCCCTGCTGAAGCTGCGCGAACGGGAGTTCCAAGTCAGCCGCAACCGCAATCAGCAGCGCAATCAGGGCGCCAACGGCGGAGAGCAGATGCGGCAGCGCCAGCTGGATCAACTGGACCTCGCCGAAAACGAGAGCCGGTACGAAACCCAGCGTGAGGCCCAGGCCGCCCAGGGAGCGGAGCGACAGGAACAGCTCCAGGTGTTGAACCGGCTGCGCGAACTGGCGCGCCGCCAGGAGGACATCAACGAACGCCTGAAAGAATTGCAGGCCCAGCTTCAGGCGGCGGACACGGAAAAGGAGCGTGAAGAAATCCGCCGCCAACTGAAACGGCTCCAGGAGGAGCAGCGGCAGATGCTGGCGGACACCGACGAACTGCAGCAGCGGATGAACCGGGCTGAGAACCAGTCACGATTCAGCCAGGAGCAACGCCAGCTGGACCAGGCGCGGAACGACCTGCAGCGCGCCGCCGAAGCCACCGAACAGGGCTCCCCCTCACAGGCGCTGGCTTCCGGAACCCGGGCCCAGGAACAGCTCCAGCAGATGCGCGACCGGCTCCAGAAGGAAAGTTCCAATCAATTCTCCGAAGACCTCCGCAACATGCGTCGGGACTCACGGGAACTGGCCCGGGAGCAGGAAAACCTGGGTAGGCAACTGTCCCAGCTCCAGCGTCCACAAAACCGGACGCTATCGCCGTCCTCGGAACGGGAGGCGCTGGCCCAGCAGCTCGAGCGACAGCAGGAACGCCTGACCAATCTGGTGTCACGGGTGACCCAGGTTTCCCAAGCCACGGAGGAACATGAACCCATTGTCTCACGCCAGCTGTACGACACTCTGCGGCAGTTGAATCAGGACGATTCCGCGGTGGTCAAGAAGACCCAGGAGCAGATCATCCGACAGGGACAAATGAGCCGGAGCCTGTATGAACGCCTGCAGGAAACGGCGTCCAACGGGGGCGAGGGCAAGGCGCTGCAATTGATGGAGGATTTGCTCCGGGAGGGAATGCTTCCCCAGGCGGGTGCCGCAGACCAGGAAGCCCGGCAAACCCTGGCGCGTCTCCAACGCGGTGTGGAAAAAGCCGCAGAGAACGTCCTCGGGGATGACACGCAGGCTTTGGAACGCGCCCAGCAGGAATTGGAAAAGCTGGCCTCCGAGCTGGAGCAGGAGATGACTCAGCACGGCGGAGCCGCGGGCGAACCGGCGGCCGAGTCCGGAGCGCCGGGTCCATCCAATCCCCAGGGCCGGCCCGCCGATCCCACTTCCAGGAACCCGGCACAAGCACGGTCCAATGACCCCAACCAGCCTGGCCAGGAGCCCGGTTCATCGCCCTCCGCAGGCGAAACGGCGCAGAACGATTCCTCTTCATCCGATTCCCAGGGTTCCAGCCCGTCCCAGCGGCAGACGGGCCCGGGACGTCCCCAAAGGCCGGGGCAGGCGAACGCATCACCGGGCCAGGACCGGACCAACACGGGCCGAGGGACCGGCAGGCCGCAGGGATTCGATTCACGGTTGCTGGAGCAGTTGGCCACCGGAGCGGACCGTGGCCGCGGGGGAAGCGGACCGATCCTGGGTGAAAACTATGCGCCGTGGACCGACCGGCTGCGGGACGTCGAGGAAATGATCGACGAGCCGGGGCTTCGCAGCCAGGTGGCCACGGCCCGGGAACAGGCCCGATTGGCCCGGCTGGAATTCAAGCGGGAGAACAAGAAGCCGGACTGGGCCGTCGTTCGACTGCAGGTCGTCCGCCCGCTCGTGGAAGTCCAGCAGCAGATCCGAGAGGAGCTGCGTCGCCGGGCCCCGGGCGAAACACTGGCGCCCATTGACCGTGATCCGGTGGCGTCGCGATACGCCGAATTGGTGCGCCGCTATTACGAGCAGCTCGGCAAGGAATGAGACCGCCCCCCCTGAACCTCCACCGCGGCGGCCCCGTCTGTTGGTTACAACACGCCCCAGGAGTCACGCCATGATCCTCGCGTCATTGACGTTCTCCGGGGAGAATCATCTCTGGCTCCTGGCCGGAGTCCTTGGCCTCTCATTGGCGCTGCTCGCCTGGGCCTATCGGCCCGCTCCGAACCGGTCGGTGAGTATCGCCTGCTTCCTCTTGAAGACGATGGCGCTGCTGGCCCTGGGGTTCTGTCTTCTCGAGCCCCTGTGGAGCGGACAGCGCGCCAAGCCGGGAGCCAATCTGTTTGCCATCGTGGCCGACAACAGCCAGGGACTTCAGATTCGCGATCCCGCGCAGTCCAAAACCCGTGGAGAACAGCTCCGGGACCTGCTTTCACCCGGACCGAGAAACTGGCAGGCCCGCCTCTCGGATTCCTTCGAGTTGCGTCGGCACCAGTTCGACAGCCGGCTGGAGAGCGTGCCGGATTTTGACGGTCTCATCTTTGACGGGCGGACGACCGCACTGGGCAGCGCCCTTGCCTCGCTTCGCGAACGGTACCGCGATCGCCCCACCGCGGGCATCCTGCTCTTCACCGACGGCAACGCCACAGACCTTCCACGGGGAGTTCCCGACCTCGCCGGCCTTCCACCGATCTACCCGGTGGTGATCGGTGGAACCCGCGCCCCGTCCGACACCTCCCTCCGCCAGGTCACGGTCAACCAGTCCGCTTTCGAAGACGCCCCCGTTAACATCCAGGCCGAAATCGAGGTCTCCGGGGATGCCGCCCGCCGGCTGGTGGCGCGCCTGTCCGATGAGCAGGGAAAGATGGTGCAGGAGGTCCCGGTCGATACGCCCCGGAATGGTTCAACCACCCGGCAGAAGATCACCGTGCGGCCCGAGAAGCCCGGATTGTCGTTCTACCGACTGGACGTAGTGGACACCGTGGGCGGCACCAACGCCGAGGCCACACTGGTCAACAACCATCGCGTCATTGCCGCCAACCAGGGCCGTGACACCTACCGCATCCTGTACGTCGCGGGACGCCCCAACTGGGAGTTCAAATTTCTGAACCGGTCGCTCCAGGAGGACAAGCAGCTCCAACTCGTGGCGCTGATCCGCGTGGCCAAGCGCGAACCCAAATTCGAATTCCTGGGACGCACCGGGGAATCGAGCAACCCGTTGTTCCGGGGCTTCGGCGAGCAGTCCGCGGAAGAGGTCGAGCGTTACGATCAACCGGTGATGACCCGGCTCAACACCCGGGACGAACTCGAGCTGCGCGGCGGGTTTCCCCGGACCCCGGAGGAACTTTACGCCTACAGCGCCGTGATCGTGGATGACCTCGAGTCCGCCTTCTTTTCTCCCGAACAGGCCCAACTGCTCCAGAAGTTCGTCTCCGAGCGCGGCGGCGGATTCCTGATGCTCGGCGGCGCGGAATCCTTCCAGCAGGGTGGATACTACCGAACTCCGGTTGGCGACATGCTCCCCGTCTACCTCGATCGGGCTCCGGCTCCGGTCAAGGGCGCCGAACGTCCCTTTGCGCTCGATCGAGAGGGCTGGCTCCAGGAATGGGCCCGACTGAGGGACAACGAGTCCGCCGAAGCCGAGCGATTGGCCACCATGCCGCCGTTTACCGTTTTTAATCCGATCCGTGAACCGAAGCCGGGGGCGAGCACCATCGGCACGGTCACCAACACCGCCGGAGGGGCGGCACCCGCCCTGGTCACGCAGCGGTTCGGACGGGGCAGGACCGCGGCATTCATGATCGGCGACTTCTGGCGCTGGGGCATGAAGGGGCCCCGGGAACGGGAGGACATGGAGAAGGCATGGAGGCAGCTCGCACACTGGCTGGTCAACGATGTCCCGAACCGTGTCGATCTGTCTGTCGAGCCGGCATCCGGGGATCCCAACGGCGCCGTCGATCTTCTGGTGCGCGTTCGCGATGCCCGCTTCCAGCCCGTCGACAGCGCCACGGTGTCCATCTCGATCCAGCCCGTGCTTTCGGATGCCGGCACGGAGTCCCGAACCAACTCCCTTCGCCTGATGGCCGAACCGGCCACATCGGAGCCGGGCCTCTACAAGCTGACCTATGTCCCGCGGAGTTCCGGCGGATTCAAGGCGGAGGCCGTGGCCACCAACTCGGCCGGAGCCGAAGAGGGACGTGCCGTGGCGGGCTGGAGTACCGACCTTGCGGCGGAGGAGTTTCGTTCCCTCACCCCCAATGTTGCTCTCCTCGAAAAACTGGCCCAGGGCACCGGCGGTGAGCTGGTCCACCCGGACCAACTCGAAGCCCTGGTGAATCGATTGCCGCAGAAATCCGCCCCCGTCATGGAGGCTTGGACCCAGCCCGCCTGGCAGACTCCCTGGATGTTTGCACTGGCCTTGGGCTGCCTCCTTGCGGAATGGGGACTCCGACGCTGGAAAGGAATGCCGTGAACCGTTGGTCCCATTCCATGACCTTGACCACGCTCCAATGGCTCGGATCGGCTGTCGGACTCCGCCCTGTGGGATGCCTGCTGTGGTTCGTGGCCAGTTGTTGGCCGGTCCACGGCGAAACTCCATCGGTCACCGCCCAGCCGAGTCTCATCCTGGTGGTTGGCGCCCCCGGCGAGCCGGCGTACGGCACCAACTTCCTCCAGCAGACCACGCTCTGGAGCGCCGCCGCCCAAGCCGGCGGGATCCCCTCCGTTTCGATCGGCACC
>JBGAPN010000133.1:0-12651 GCA_044221235.1 Limisphaerales bacterium | reverse complement strand
CCGCTTTGGGTGTCCGGGTGCTGGGCAATCGACTCGGCAATGGTCCCCAGCGCGGCGATGGCTCGAGCGGTGCGGGCTTCGTCCTGTTCCAGACGTTCGCGCGAGCGAAAGGAGGGGGCGGCGAGCATCGTGCCCAACAGCTCGCGGAGTCCGTCCATCGGGGCTCCAGTGAGATCTGACTTCCAGGGACGAGTTCCATCGCCCGGAGTTGCGGTCAGGTGCTGGCCTTCGATGCGGAGCGTGGCCCTGCCGTTGGAAAACATACCCGGTGCCGTCCGCTCGAACCCATGCTGCTGGAGCAGTTCCCGGAACCAGGGCTGATCGACGAGGGACAATGGGGAGAGGTGGGCAGACATTCCCGATCCCTACCATGGATTCGGAGGTCTCCGAAAGAGGGCGTCTGCGGACTCGCGAGGTGCACCGCAAAACTCCGGACCTTGTTTGCAGGGGCGTCTGAGTTCAGGAACAGGATGGCGGATGGCCCTCGGCCCAGCGTCACTCGAGGTCGACCTGTTCACTAGCCGCTCGAAGGGTGGTATTCTGCCCGGTGGGAGGATTCGTGTATGAGCTTCGAGTATCGGGAATGGCGGGGAGTGCGAATGACTTTTGTCGCCGGGAAGGCGGAACCCGTCTGGTTGGTGGCGTTCTTGACGCGGAAATTGGGAAATCTTCCGCGGGCCGCGCGACGGTTGCGCTGGAACCGGCAGTTGGTCCGGATGGCCTGCAAGCACGCGGAATGGAATCCCCTCCAGATGCAGTCGGAACAAACATCGGCGGTCGAAGCCGGTTTCCGGTCCGATTACCTGATGGATTCACCGCATGCCTTGGTGGTTCCCGGAAGCGCCCTGAAATCCAGACCGGCCAAGGCGGTGCCATCGGGACGGTGACGGAGCATGGCGTCCCGGTCCGGTGGCTCCATTGGCCCCGGCCTCAATTCGCCTTTCGCGAGGGTCGCGTGCGGGTTCGGGTGGGGCTTCCGGTAGGCTCCCGGGTGGCTTTCAACAGAATCTCGCCCAATTCCACTTCCAGGACCGTGCAGATGCGCAGCAGCGTATCGAGGGTGGGTTTCCTCAAACCCCTGTCCATGAGGCTGATGGTGGATTGATTCAGTCCGCAGGTCTCGGCCAGCTGCGCCCCGGTCAGGCCGCGCCGTTCCCGCTCTTCCTTCAAGAGCCGGGCCACTGCCGAGCAGGTCTTGTCCAAATGCGACCAATCCGCCATCACCAATGACTACCGGCATTGCGACTTGACTACCAATATGACACATGTCATCCGGATGCCATGTTCATTCGTCGACTTGGTACAGACACTTCCCGACTGTCCTGCGCCAGCGGGCGTGCCTGCCCGGATGTCCTGGAGCTGGAGAACGGGGACTTGGCCGTGATCGGAGCCGACATCACCGCCGTAGCGGTGGGACAACTGCCGGAAGGATCGGGGTGTGCGGAAAGTGAGCGGGTGGTCCGGATTCCCCGGGACCTGTTCCTCCGCGCGCACGCTGATCTTCAGGCCGCTCGGTGACGCTGCGCTCGGGCCCTTTCGGTCTGAACCCCGTTCGTGATATGCAGGCGGGATGGCCCCTTCCCGTCCCTGGCTCAAAGAGAATTGGTTTTCGTTGGTGCAGACCCTGGGCATCGCCGCCGGGATTCTCTTCACCGCGTTAACCCTGCGGCAGGATCTCCACGAGCGCCGGGTGAGTGATTACCTCGCCCTGGCGAGCCAGCACCGGGAACTGTGGTCTCAACTCCAGGGCAACCCACGCCTGAGCCGGCTCCTGGCACCGGACCGGAATCTGGTCCGCGAGCCGGTGACCCGGGACGAACGACTCTTCCTCGAACTAACGTTCACCCACTTTCACACCGGATGGCTGCTGGCCCGCGAGGTTCGCCACGACCCATGCCGGTTCTGGCGACGGATGCCGGAGTTGCTCGCCGATTACCGGCACCCCGGTATGTCTGGGAGTCCGTGCGCGAGATTCATCAACCGGAATTCGCCGCCTTTATTGGCGCAGCGATTCGCTCCGGTTCCCTGGCGGACCTCAAACCTCGCCCTGGCGCTTCTCCTGCCAACCGATGACGACGGGCACGGCGAGGATGGAGAGGGTGCCGACGGCTCCGGCCCAATCCCAGTATCCGCGGGTCAACAAGGCATCGTAGGCACCATGCAGGGTGGCAATCGGCAGGAGCCGGAGACCGTCACCGGCCACCGCGAGAAGTCCCACCAATCCTCCGGCAACGACAGCACCGCCACGGTGCTCATGCATCCGTGGGATCCCACGCAGAACACGAACCGAATCACATAGGACGGCCAGTCGGCGACGCCCGCATACTCCCGGTAGCTGTAGATCAAGGCTTCGCCCACGCCGAAGCCGATCCCCGCCACGAATCCAAAAGCGGCCCGGCTCCACAGTCCGTCGACAAAGTGCGGACGAGCTGCCACGGCCTTGGAGAGTTCCTCGACCAAACCCACTCCCAGGGTGTAACCCACAATTGAAACCCAGAGCGGAAGGGAGGGAACATCCATCAAGGCACTGCCCGCGCTGGCGGCTCCAATCGCCACCCCCACAGGTCCACCCAGCGCGGCGGCCACCCAACCCGGATGGGCCATCGCGGCGGTGATGAAGTAGACCAGGCCAATGCCCCCAATGGCCCCGAAGCCCACGCGGGTGACGCTCTCCCGGCGATCGTCGTCATCGAGGTGGAACAGCCACCAACTGAGCGGCAGGAAGACGGCCAGCGAGATCACGGCGTAAACGAACGGCACGGGACTCAGGAGTGAAAGGTGGGGTGTTCCCCGCGGGGCGTTCAGCCACAACCAATACGGGACGGGCAGCAGGAGCAGCACGAGGAGACGTTTCATGATTGCTTGGCTTTCTTGGTTTGGGATTTCGAGGAAGTTTCCGCCGGGGAATCGCTCGCCTTGAGAAAGAGCGCAGCCGCTTCGTGGTCCGGGGCCGGCACGGGCGTGAGTACCGGCGGCATCTTGAGCCGCTTGAGGTCCTTGGGGGTCCACTCCAGCAGTTGCTGGTGCTTCTCGGGCCGCTCCTGGAATGCGGGAATGCTGCGTTCCACCACGGGGAGGGCTGCGATCTGCGTCTCGAAATCATGGCGAACGAAGAAGCAGTCCCCCAGGCACGGGAGGTCGTTGAGGAGGATGAATTGGCCACCGGGCCCAGGTGGCGGCAACGCCATCAGATCCGACGCCAGCAACAGTTTCTCCCGACGATGGGAACAACTGACGGTCCTGGAATTCGTGCGTTTGCCGTCATGGAAACTGGAGCTGAAAGTAATCTGCTCGACCAGGTACTCCACATCTCCGAAGTGACTCTCGATCCACTTCGCCGTGATGTGCGAATCGGTCCGAAGGAACGTTTTGCACCGCAACTGTCCGAGGATCTCCCGGGCCATCTTCTCGCCATAGACCTCCTGGAGACCTTCGATCGACTGAGAACCCAGGACGAGAACGACTCCCTTGGACCGGCCTTCGTTGCTCAGGTGAAAGAGCTTTTCCAGCTTCCCCAGGCTGCGGACCTCATCGAGGAACAGCCACGTCCGCCGCTGATCGCTGTCCGGCAGGCTCAAGGATTCATCCGCGATGAGATCGAACAGGAGGCGGTGGATCGCCGACAGGGCTTCCCGGTACCGGGGATGCTGTGGAGCGACCAGAATCCCACCGGAACCCCGAATCCACTCCCGGATGCTGAAGCGCTTCTTGGCATTCGCCTCCAGAGCCGCGATGACTTCGTAACGCTGCAGCAAGCTGGTGAAGGAAGCCATCAGGTTGGCCCGCGTTCGTTCATCGCCCTGGATATTCTTCCACACGTACGCGGTTTCGGGGCGTCGCTCGAGGAGCTCGGTAATGGCCTCGGGGGACCGCATGACCAGGAGGACATCGCGCAGGTTCCAACGTCCCGGGGAGTAGAACGCCAACGCATTCACCACCGCTGCCAGCACCCCGCGTGTGGCATTCTCCCAGAACGAATCCATGTTCGACTTGGCGGACGGAATCAGGGCTTTGGCGAACTGCTGGGCCTCGGCCCGATTCTGAATATCGGCTGCCAGATCCCAAGCGGAGGAACGTTCGTCAAAGGGGTCAAACACGGTGGGCTTCAACCCACGGGCCAACAATGTCGGCAGCACATCCCCCTTGGGGTCCGTGATGAACACCCGCTGATCGGGCAACAGCTCCAGTTGCCGGAGCACGTCGTTCATCATCAGTTGGAACTGCACCGATTTGCCGCTCCCCGTGGCGCCCAGAATCAGAAAGTGGGTCGTCGCTTCATTCCACGGCAACGGCAAGCCCCCGAAGGTGAAGTAGAGTCGATCCGGGATGCGGATTTGGAGAGGATCGTCGGGGGTGAACCACCGCCAGAATTCGTGCCAGCGTTTCGGCGGACGAAATCCCGGCTGATCGACCAATTTGGCGTGCCGATTAAGAACCTCACGCCACTCAATCAAGCGGCGCCCCCTCTGATGATATCGATTTTCACACATAGGCCTCGGAACGATGGATCGTGCCCGGCCGCTGAAACGTGAGTTCTCCTCACCCGCCGCGGAGTTATACGAATCAGAGGGACGGCGAGAGGTCCTGCGGCCGTTGGTGGATCACGCCCGCCTCCCGCGCTTTCGACACCGCGAGGTCTTTCGCGACACTGCGCTCCATGTCCTTGATGGCGTCGCCAAAATCGGGCCCTGCCTGCTCGCGGGTCAGATAGAAACGGGTCAGGAGCCGGGCCCGTGAGGCCTGAACGTAAGTCATCTCGCGGGATTGAAGGGTGTCCGACCACAGCACGAAGGCCTTGTCCACCGTGGCGCCTTGCGCTTTGTGGGTGGTCAGGCAATAGCCCAAATCCAGGGACTTGTAGGAGTTCACCGGGATGTACACGGATTTCCCGCCATCCAATCGGATGGTTGCGCTGCGCGAGAGAGGATTGAAGGCGGTCAATTCCCCCAGGCTCCCATTGCGCACACCCAGGAGAGCGTCGTTTTTCCCGAACAGAATGCGGTCGCCGATTCGGAACCGGATGCCGTTCATTTCGAAGACGGGATCCGGGTCCCGGTGGCTCGCGGCGTTCAAGGACTGCGCCCTCAAATTGAGATCCCGCACGTCCTCCCGCGTGCCGGCCAGCATCACGGTGTCACCGGTCGTTCGGTGTTTGAACCAATCCTGGACCAGCGATTGCCGGGCGGCGTCGGCCGTCTCGTGAAGCTGGATGAGCTTGTCGTGACGCAGCAGGCCGAGAGCGTGTCGGACGTTTCCTTGGGCCAAGTCCTCCACCACGACTTTCAAGAGACCATTCCTTTGCCGCCGGATTTCGGTGAGTTCGCCGCGGCCCAATCGGCGGCCCAGTTCTGGAAAGGGAGCCCCGGCGGCGATGGGCGGAAGCTGCTTCTCATCCCCGACGAGTACCAATTTGGCCCCGGCCCGTTTCACGATGCCCAAGAGTCGGCTGAGTTTCAGCGTGTCCAGCATGCCAGCCTCGTCGACCACCAGAATCGACTTTCGGTCGAGGGGTTTGATGGCACTGAGATCCTTCGACCACTGGTGAAGCAGGCGGTCAATGGTGTGGCTGGGAATGCCGGAGGACTGGGTCAAGCTGTCCGCGGCCTTGCCTGAGTAGGCGGCCCCCAGGATCTGAAAGCCGGCCGCCTGCCACAGTTCCCGGGCCGCCGCCAGGAGCGACGACTTGCCGGTGCCTGCCCAGCCTTGGATGCACTTCAGGTCCCCGGGTTCGGTGGTGATGTGGAGGAACGCCTCCTTTTGAGTCTCGGACAACTTCTGGCTCATCCGCCGGGCCCGGCTGAGTGGAACCACGTGGTCCTTCCGATCCCGACCTTCGACCGCCTTTTCCAGGAGCACCTGTTCCTCCTGCAGGACGGCCCGCGTCGTGTAGAGCCGTTCCCCGTTGTGGATACCCAGATCGACCAGGTTGCGCAGGGAACGGCTCACGCCTTTGAGAATCCGGTCCACTGAATGCCCGGTCGCCTGGTTCCGTTCCAACACCCGGCGGAGGAAGTGGCGTTCGGTGAAGTAGCTGGTTTCTTGCAGCAGCGTGTCGACGGCCGCCTGGAGTCCCAGGGGCTGGCGACTGGGTCGGTACGGCTGGATCAGGGAGGCGATGAACTCCGCCGTAAACCCGAACCCTTCGCGGGCCTGCCGGGCCCAATCGTCAAAGAGTTGGGGGCGAGGAACCATTTCCTTTCCCTTTCGGGTCGCCTTGGTCGCCATGGCGGCCGACACCGCATCGCTTCTCCCCATGGATTTCAGTTGGGAGAGCACCTGCTTCCGACGCCGTGAGAAGTGGTCGCACACCTCCGGGGGAATGCCTTCCACCGCCAGCCAGGTCTTCTCGGCCCTCAACTCCACCCCCAGTCGCTTCTTCAACTCGTGCCCGAGTGCCTGCCGGTAGATGAGCCCGGCGATCATTTTCAGCCTAAAGATCGGTTTGGTCAGAATGGATCCCGTGGTGCCGTCCGAACGCACCGAGATGTTCAACAGGAGGCAGTGGTCGTGGAGCTGGGGGTCATTCTCCCGGCTGGTCCCGTGGCGAAACAGGGCGAAGACCAACAGCGCCTCCTCGATTCGTCGGGAACCTTTGCCACGTCGGGTGAAGCCGGCCTCGCTCTCGAGGAACTCCAGGGCACGTCGGACGGCCGCACCGTGGGCTTCTTCGATCTGGCTCCTCACCTCTGGGGAGGCGACGGCCCACATGGTGCTGACGGACTTGTCCGCGCTGAAGGTCAGGTCCCAGGCGCACTGCCGGTCTGGCGCCCCGGGATTCTGGACCAGCGGGGTGGAACCGTCGGCCGAATAGCCTCGGAACAGGTTCCGGAGGGCTTCCGGTTCCACTGCCCCGGACAAGCCGAGGGCCTGGGCACCCCCTCCCGACCACCTTCCGAGGGGTTCACCCCCCTCCTGGTAGTAGTTCAGGCGGGCCGTTTGCAGCAGGTATTCGGGGTTCGTGAGGGGTGTTGAGATGGACAGCATGGCACTACCTCAGGATGCGTTTGACGTATTCCTGCGCCTCCTCCGCGGGGAGCTTGGCCGCCCCGGCAATGATGGCCTGGAGGGTTAACCGGATGTCCCGGCGCAGCTGGATTTGATGGTCCACCACCAGCCGCAAGCGTTCGTCGATGGTGGCGCTCCACTGTTCCTGGTGGAGAGCGCGTAGAACGAGTTCCCGGGCGAACGCGCCGACAGAGGCCTTGGAGCCAGCCTGTTCGGCCAACTGGGCGAAATGGGTGGGGTCCAACCGGAAACTGACGACATGGGGTGTTTTGCGCATGGTATACCGTATTTATGGTTGGTATTCAGCAGGATGTGCGGTGGTTTCGGGTCCTGGGTTTGCTCTTCAGGAGCATCAGGTGTGGGTGCCTTTGGAGGGGTTTGTGGAGTCTGGATGGGTTTAGGTCTTGGAGCCGGCGTTGTGGGGCTTGAGCGAAGCGCTGGGACAGGCAGGAGCGGGCTTGGAAGGCGTCTGGAGATGGGGCTGGCGGGAGGCGGGATGGGTGGAGAAACAGAGGGTTGAAGAGATGGAAAGAAGGGGAGAGGAAGAGAGGCGCGGCGCCCGAGGTGTGGGGTGTGGTCCGGAAGAATTCGGAGGCCGTCCTCCGCGAGGGGCCGGGTGATCCAGTCACCCGGCCCCGGATGGGCGTTCGGATGGGTTCAGGAACTGCCAGTACACCAGCGAGCCACGGCGACGCCTCGTCCCATCAGATGTACCGGGCAGGAGTCGACCAGGGCCGAAACACGACCACAGCCGAGGGAAAGGGAGCGCAATGGGCCCCTCCCTCGAACCGAAGCCGTCCGCGCAGGAATCGCACCTCGCCGCGGGTGACATAGGTATGCCACCAGTGGGTGTCGGTCCGAGCTGGCAACAGGCACACGACCAGCGAACCGGCCGCCGCCGTTTCAAACGCCTTCTGGACCCAGCGGCCGATTTCGCGGCCATACGGAGGATTGAGGAAGACGACGTGGCCGTGCCAATCCTGCGCCAAGCCGTCATCCGTCCGCGTGAAGTACGTTTTGCATTTGGCGTTCGCCGGGGTGGCCGCGGGGTCCAGGGTAAACCCGAACTCCGCGTCCAACCCCTCGAAGAGGAACTGGGGCGTCGGCCACTCGTCGCTCTTCGATTGGAAGTGAACGGAAAGCCTGTCTGGGGCGGGACGTTTCATGAGTCCAAGGGGGTGGTAAGGTCTCAAGACGCCGCGGTGAAGGTGGTCGGAAGGGGGTCACGAGGTCCAACCCGGGTGGTCCCAAGGTGGGTCCCAGGTCCCTGCGTGGGTTGCAGGTGTCCCCGCCGCACAGATTTCCCGGACCGATGGTGATTCTTGGCCTTCCAGTGCTTCTCCATGGCGATGGTGGCGTCTGCCAGCCACTTCACATTCACCGCCTGTTCCAGAAGGTACTCCCGGCTGTGAAGCTTCCGGTAGTTCCGCTGGGACGGATTCAGGCATTCCAACAGTCCAACCCGGCGCAAGACGGGCAGCGCATGCAGAGGAAAACCCAACAGACGCGCAGCAACCGCGTCCGGAACCATGGCCGGGATGGGTTCGCCGTTTGGCGCCACCAGCAGGGATTCCTGAAACTGACGCACCAGGAAATCGGCGGTCATCGCGGCCGTCGAGGACGGCTCGTCCGGGTGGGACAAACCCCGTTGGCGTTTCCGAGAGACACTCACACGATGGGTCCCGTCGGTGGTCAACGTTCCAGCCAACGCCTGAGTCGCTCGAACCTGCCACTTGGGGTCGGCAGTGCGGCGAAGAACATCCATCGTCGCACAGTACTTCACCGTGCCCGTGCCTTCCGGATTCAGGTAGGCCAACAGTCCCGTCCGTACCAGGAGCGGAACCTTGGCGGGATGGCAGCCCACGAGTTTGGCCACCGTTTGATTGTCGCATCGCGCTTGATAACATCGATAAGTCATAATTGTTGACCCATCCGGCCTTGCCTGGACCCGGAGTGGGGTCCTGCAATTCCGCCTCCGGTTCGCGTAACACCGCATCGGCATGAAGGCCCCAAACCTGGGGCCAAAAGTCCCCACCCAAAGGATGCACGCTGGGTCGAAGGACGCGGCAACGGGGTCGACCTTGCGCCCATCCGGTCACCCGGTTTAGAACCCGTTCAACGTCGACCTGGATCCCTTCCGCTCAGCTTCGCCCTCCCTCAACTGCATGAGTGCCTTGACCCCCACGATTGGCATCCGTTGGCGAATTCAACGGTTTGCGCATTCGATCGAGCAAAAGTTCCGGGATCATCAGCTTCTCAGTGAAGCCGATGGAGAACAGATGGCGGATTTCCGGAAGGCTCTTGGGCTCACGCGGTCCCGACTCGCCAAGATTTGTCATACGTCCGCCCGGACCATTGAGAACGTCGAAACGGGAACATCGAACAATCCAGACACGATTGAGCGGTACTTCAATTCGATGTTGGCCTTCATTGACTCCCTCTCGGCGGCTGAGAACCCGATCCCGCCCTGGTTGGATCTGCCGATTGGGACTTGGAACGAGGACATGGACACTCTCTGCGGCCTTCTCGACCCCGAGATGCGCGCTGTCCCATTCCATGGACACTCCAGGCAGAAGCTTCGCAATGAGTTGATCGAATGGAGCAACAGCGACCGACCTGTTCTGATCCGTTCCCTCCGTGCCGATGCCGGCATGGGAAAAACTCGGCTGGCGGTCGAACTCTGCCGAGATCTGGTCGGCATGGGGTCCGGGAAACTGAACACGGACTGGTGTGCTGGCTTTGTTCGCCCCGAGCATTTCCCAACGAACCAATCCGTATGGTCCACCGGCGACTTCTCCAATCGGAAGGTCCTCTTGGTCTTCGACTACGCCGGAGGCTCACACGCTCTCCCCATCATCAAACGGTTGCTCCCATTCCTGGTCGATCCCCCTACCGCGAAGTTGAGAGTGTTGTTCCTCGACCGGGTCGACTACTGGCTCAGCGAATTGCGAAGGGAGAAGCACTACCAGGACCTCGACCGACGGCATGGCGTGAGCCGTGGGTTTGCAGTCACAGAGATGGGTGATGCCTACGACGGACTGGGACGCAACGCCGTCTTCGAGTCGGCATTCGGTGTATTCCGCGACAAACTGCAATCGAAGCGTGCCGGATTTGCCCCAGACGATTTGGACAAGCCGCTATTTGATCGGGTTCTGATGCTCCATATGCGTGCGTTGCTGGAGGCCGATGGCGCGACCGGCAGCGACAAGGAACGGGAGCTTCTTGAAGAATGTCTCCATCGAGAGGAGAGACAGTGGCAACGCCGCATGGCTGCCCATGGAATCAAGTCGCACCTGTTCGGGCTCGTTAAGCGAGCCTATTCCAACATCAGTGCGGAGGGTGGTGCGACGTCAGTGTCGGATGCGCGTGCAATCGCTCTCCAAGACAAGGCCTTTGCATCACTTCCTGCGTACCTCCAGGACTCGCTCCTGAAGATTCTTCACGAGTGTTACGCCAGCAGCAGCCGGTACATCGAGCCACTGCGGCCCGATCTCCTCGGGGAATACTTCATCTCCAAACCCACTAGGAGGTAAGCCCATGGCTGACTCGATCTCCCGCGGGGACGTTCGTCGATTTCAGGCGGCTCTCGTCCACAACGCCCGTCTCGCGATTCGCCGGCTGCGGGAGGATCCCGTCACCTATTTGCCGCTGGCGGTGGCCGCAGCCGGAGCCGCCGACATTCATCAAGCGCGACGCATTCGTGCAACCCTGGCAAAACTCCTCTCCGGTCCCAGTGCCCGATTCATGGCGCGCCTGGTGTTCGACACCGTTCCTGTCGATCTGGCAGTCCTGAATCCGCTGGCGATTGAAGCCGGGGTCCACGTTGCCTCAAAGCTACGGATCCGAACGGAGGAGGATCGATTGGCCAAGGCGGAGATTTGGAACGGACTCTCTGAGCGATATGCAGCCAGCGGGGATTCCCGGGCGGGTTGGCGATGCGCCCAGCGCGCCGTGCGACTCATGAGGCGACTGGTTTCGGAGAACCGCGACCACATCCCCTACCTGATCACCGTCCTTTTGGTGCTCTCCAAGCGTTGTTCCGAACTCGGCCAGCATGATCGGGCCATCCTGTTGGCGGAAGATGCGGAATCGCGGGCGCAGGCAGCGGCTCGGGATCTCAAAAGCCTGAGACAGTACATTGCGACACTCGATGTCCTCTCCAATCGGCTTTCCATGGCCGGACGGGATGATGCTTCCCTGGAGGTCTCGGCCCGGGCGGCCGCCTTGGTGGAGGACGCCGTCGGCCAAGGGGCGCCGTTTGACGATGAACACGCCGTCTGCCAACTGCGTTTAGCGACAGCGTACACCCGGATGCGGCGGTTCGAGGAATGCCTGCCGCACGCGGAGGCTGCCAGCCGCGGATTTCAGGCGTTGGCTCATCAGAATCCACATCGCTACGCCAATCTCTATTGGGCCGCGGTCGACTTGGTCGTCGGAGCCAGAGCCTCTCTCGATCTTCCGCCGTGTCCCGATGCGCTGGTGGGCGAAGCCCGTTCCTACTTCAGCGAACTGGCTCGCCAATTTCCCTCGGCCTTCCTTCCACGCCTCATGAAGTATCTCGTTCGCGAATCGGCTGCCATGGCCGGTGAGGTCGCCAACGACGCCAGCGTGAGTCGTGCCGAGGAGGCGGCGGCAGCGGCTCGTGAAGTCGCCAAGATGGATCGCGGTATCCATTGTGAGGACGCGGGACACGTTCTCTTCCACCTCGCACAACTACGGTTCAGTCGCGGTGAGTTTCCGCTGGCGGTCAATTCCGCCAACGAAGCTATTACTCTGTTTCGTCGCGCGTCTCGAAGAGGGAAATCTGTCGCCGCTTGGCTGGATGAGGCGATCGCCCTGCGCGACGCCCTCAACAAAGACGAGCAATCCGCTTAACTCTGGCAGGTCGCCTCCATGCACCGGTGCAACTGACCCAGGTTCTGTCCGAAATTTTCGGGCATGAGCCATTCTTCGGACAATGCACCACCCCACAGGACGGAAGATGTCGTCAACGACCTGCACGTCCAGCCGTGTCTCGGCACCCAGTTTCCCGAAGACCACATTCGGGTACTTCCGCGTCCCAAGATCGATGAGGCTCAGATTGACGCCATCGTCGGGTCCGATTGTTCCGGAAAACGCCGAAGGGTCACCAACCTCCACCGGGATCAGTGGAACTCCTGTTTGGCGCCGGAAGTTGAAGCGTTGAGGGGCGAGTATCTTCGCACGCTGACCGGGATCCCATTCCTGCGCGTCCAGGTCACCCGGGCCCGGGTTCGCTTCCTGATCACCCCGGAGCACACCTGGTTCATCAAATGGCCCAGCGGATCCGTCGTTCTCTGGGCTCTCCTCCTGGCCGTCGCCTTCCTCATGGCGCTGGCCTCCTCGTTCGGCGTGTTCAAGTTGATGATGAACCAGGATTCCCTTTCGGACTCGCCGGGCACGTGCGCGATCCTGGCAACGATCGCCGCCGCCTTCGTTCTCGGTGTGAAGACGGGTTTCACGGGCTGTCTCACTCCGGAATCCAAGCGGAAGGCCCGCATCTGGATGGCGATTCTCACCGCGGTTCTCGGAGTCGCGTTCGTGGTGGTGTTGTCGTTCTACACCGGCGGCTTGGGTGTCGGCTTGGTTCCCATCGAGCGGATCGGGGAGACCACCAGCAGCTATGCC
>JBGAPN010000132.1:0-12460 GCA_044221235.1 Limisphaerales bacterium | reverse complement strand
TTTGAAAGCCTGCTGCTGGAGGCCGGGATCGAACCGGAGATCCGGGCCGAGGTCGACGATATGGCGTTGCTGCGACTTCTTGCCCTTTCCGAACAAGGGCTCGCGCTGGTCCCGGCAATCGTCGTCAAACACGAGTTCCGCACCCGGCGCCTGCGTCAGGTCTTCCGAGTGCCGGGGCTTTCCGAACGCTACTACGCCATCACGCTGCGACGCCGATTTGGAAACGCATGGTTGGAGGAGGTGGTTTCGGCGTTCCGCCGGAGCATGACGGAGTATGCGTCGGCGAAGGGGGAGACGTTTGACGCGCGGGGTCGAAGGAAGGCGCAGGCGCCCCTTTCCACTGCCAGGCAGCGGACGAAGGGCGGGAATACCACGCCGGGAGTGAACTCACCCGCCGGGCGCTGAGAACGCGGGAGCTTGGACTCCCGGACTCCAAAAGGGGCCGTGTCGCGCCTACGGCCGGAGGAACCGTTCAAAGAACTGGAACAGCACGGCGTTGGATTCCGGTGTGGGATCGTGGCCGGGCCGGGAGGTCAGACCCACCCGGCGGGGTGCACCGAGGAGTTCGTTGAGCTGCACCAAGGGTTCCAGATCCGCCCAGCGTTCGATCGGGTCCTCGGCGCCGCCCGACACGAGGAAGGGGCGGGGACAAATCAGGGATTCCAACTCCGCCAGCGAGTGGCCGGCATCCATCAATTCCCGATACGCTCCCGTTCGGGGATTGTCCGGAGTGACGAGCCCGGGCTTGCGCTCCCGGCCGGACTCCAGCCCGAGGTACCAGGGTTCCCAGTAGTTGATGTTTGGGCGGGATTCATCCCAGGCAATGCCGGGGTCGCTCACGGCACAGGCAGCGAACGGTTCGTACAACGCGGCGGCAAACAGGGCCCACTTGCCGCCGTAACTGTGGCCGGCGATGCCGATCCTTCGGGCGTCCACCACGGGAAGCCGGGCGAGCGCGGTGTGGGCGTTGGCCGCCACATACGCGAGAAACGAAAGCGGCTGGCAGCGGGCGTTGCCCAATGCGGGCTTCCGGGCATCGCCTCCCGGCGAACCGATGGACAGCGTGACGAAGCCGCGGCGCGTCAATTGGAGGGCAAAGTCCCGCAGCCGGCGGTCGTTCAGTCCCACACTGGTTTCGGGGTCGTAAAAAGGGACCAGCACGGCGGGACGCGGCCCGGGTCGGGCGGGAAGCAGAAGCCATCCCTCCTCGAACTGGTCCTTCGCGATCTCCAGACGCACCCGCTGCTGGACAAAATCCTCACGCGCCTCCGAGCGGAGCACCTCCATCCGCGGGGCGGACAATCGTTCCGGCCAGGGACCCAGGATCTGATTCCAGGTTGCCAGAATCTCCGACCGGCGTCGGGACCATGCCGAGGCGTCGCGGAGCGGAAGGCCGTCCGCCGGGTTTCGGAGCCATGCAAAGGGCTGGGTGGGATTCCGGAGAGTCGCCGGTGGCTGGAAATGCGATTCGAATTCCGGTTGGCCCACGGCGGGATCCACGGTGAGCACCACGCGGGCGTAGCGGGTCAGGGACGGCTCGCCCTGGTCCGTGACCGAGAGGATGAAGTGAAGCGTCTCGCGGGCGTCCACCCACGGAGCCTTCACCTGGATCACCGGAGAATCTTCGCCCGACCATTCCGGTGTTCCGCGAAACATGCCGGCTTCCGGATATTCCTCCCAATGAAACCGCAGGACGTTTCCATCCGGATCCGAAGAGCCCTCCGCGGAAATCGTCACGGTTTGTCCGGCTGCCACGCGGAGATGGGAGTCCGTGTTGAGCTGCACGACCGGCGGATGGTTCGCCTCGGCGGGAGAGCGGACGCACCAGTCGAGACGTGCGCGAAAGTCGTTCTGCAGTGCGACGGCCCAGCGGGCGAGGGTGGAATCGCGATTGGTCGCGCCCGACCCATGGTCCTCCTGATTGGCCCAGAAGTAGGGGCGCCCGGGCAGGGTTTCGTTGGGCCCGTAGCGTCCCGCCCAGCCGCCCCAGTGGGGATAGTCGGGCACATTAAGTCCGTTGGGCACCCAGTAGAGAAACGTCATGGAGTCCCCCTCCTTCGCCCAATGAGTCGTGTTGGTGGGATACAGCGCCCCGAGCGGGCCATGACCGGTCAACACGTCCCGCACCAGGTCAAAGCCTCCAGCGGTGGACGTGAGGGCGGAGAACCGGTGATACCAGCGCCGTCCGCCGCGTTCCGGCCGGTACGTGTCGACCCAAAGCGGGAACGGCGGCTTCAGCTCGGCCGTGTGCGGTCCGAATTTGTCCGCCGAGGCGAGTCGCAGCCGTGATTTCAACCAGTCGTATCCAGCGGGTCCCTGCTCGTCCCACACGCGATCCAGCAACCGTCTCAGGTTGTTGGTTGCCGCCCCCGCGTCGGTGCCCCAGTCCGCGTACCAGAGCGGACGTGGATCTTCCCGCTCCAGGGCGCGACGGATCAACAGAACACCAGCATCGGTGGCGCCGTCGCCGGGGACAGTCCGCTCCCACAGTTCGGACTTCGAAGGATAACGCGGATCATGCCGCACCAACTGCGGCCAGCATTCCCCATAGGCATCGAGCAGACGCCGGACAATCCCGATCCCGGTGCGTTCGGGATTCCGGTTCTCTCCGTCGCGGGCCTTCGGCCGGTTGGCGATGATGCCCTCGACGTCCCACTCATTTGCGTAAAGGAGGAACCGCACGAGCGACTGTTCGTCGTCGGGATCCCCGCCGGCATCCGTCTCGATGAGGACCCGCAACCGGGGTGTTTCCGCGGCGTGGAGGGAAGCGGCGAAAACCAGGGCAAGGAACCGCGCGCCGCACCAACGGCGGAATGCACGTTGCGGCCATCGTTGGACGGCAGGGGTCCTCACGGCGCTCCAGCGGCAATCCAGTCCTTGAGCTGCTGGACCTGGTCGTTTGACAGGGGCGTGTCGGCACGGGGTGGCCTCGACGGAACGGAGGGAAGCGCGGCCGCAGCCATGAGGGCGCTGGCGGAGGAGACCACCAGCAGGACGGCCAGAGCCGGTATCGATCGGGGGCGTGCTGGAAGGGGCATGGGGAGGATCGTGACGGAAGTTCCTGTGGGGAAGATGCCGAATGCGGGCGTGAGGATTCCGGTACTAGGTGCGAATGGACAATTAGGCAAGACGGCTGGCGGGCGCACGATTCCTTTCAACGTTCAACTCCCCCCCCGAGCCCTCACCCCGACCCTCTCCCTTCTTCGCACGGCTCAGAAGGGAGAGGGAGGCCTGGCGGCGAAGCTGAAACCGTGGGTGAGCTCTGACCCCAGCGGCCTAGCCATCCCCTTCTCCCTTCCACAGCGAAGCGGCGGAAGGGAGAAGATGCCCGAAGGGCAGATGAGGGTCCCCGCAGGAGCGCAGCGAGTGCGCCCCGCTTACCACTTACCGCTTACCGCTTGCCTCCTACCGCCCCGAGCCCTCACCCCAACCCTTCTCCCTTCTTCCCCGAGTCAGAAGGGAGAGGGGGGACCTGACGTCACCGCCGGCTGAGACAATCAGCGAAATTACCATTCCCTTTGGCCATGCCTTGCGCTCTGATCGCGAGGAATTGCCATGCGTATCCCGGTGCTCTCCCCGACGTGTCCCAGGTGGGCGCGGCGCGGTCAGGACAACATCGAACGCGACTGCAGCAACTGATTTCACAACTTCCCAATCCCATGTCCGGTTCTCTATCCCGCCGCGAATTTGGCCGTTTCACCGGTGCCGCCTTGAGCGGACTGCTTCTGGGTTCTTCGACCGCGGCGCTTGCCGCAGAAAAGAAGGGTCCGACGGACCCCGCCAACCTCCTGAGTGATCCGCATGTCTGCCGCGGCCTGAATACCTGCAAGGGCAAGGGCAAGGGGGGTGGCAACAGCTGCGCCGGCACCGGCAACTGCGCCACCGCCGAAGCCCACAGCTGCCACGGCGACAATGCCTGCAAAGGTCAGGGAGGCTGCGGGGAACATCCCGGCGAGAATGCCTGCAAAGGCCAGGGCAGTTGTCAGGTGCCACTCGACGAAAAGACCTGGAAAAAGGCCCGCAAGACCTTCGAGGCCCAGATGGCCAAGAAGAAGCAGAAGTTTGGAACGGCTCCGGAGAAGAAGTCCTGAGGTCCGCCCCGGGAACCCCGGAAACCCCTCCCGTCCGCGCAGACCCGAGTGGCGGCGTGGACGGTGGCCAGATCCCGTCGCATGCCATCCCCCCGACTTGGCCTCCCTCATCTCGGACTCGGTGTCGGCCTGCGCACCGCCCATTACGCGCACATTCTCCAGGAATGGCCCGCCGTCGACTGGTTTGAGGCCATTTCCGAGAACTACATGGATTCCCTGGGACGTCCCAGGCATGTCCTCCGCCAGGTGGCGGCCCGATATCCGGTCGTGTTGCATGGCGTTTCCCTGTCCATCGGCAGCACCGACCCGCTCGACTGGGAGTATCTGCGGCGGTTGAAGGCCCTGGCGGATGCCGTCCGTCCGCCGTGGATCTCCGATCATGTCTGCTGGACCGGCGTGGCCGGCCGGAACACCCACGACCTGCTGCCTCTGCCCCTCACCGAGGCCAGCCTGCGTCATGTCACGGAACGGGCCCGCATTGTTCAGGACTTTCTGGAGCGTCGGCTGGTGCTTGAGAACCCCAGCACCTATGTCGGATTCCGGGATTCGACGCTGCCCGAGTGGGAATTCGTCGCGCGCCTCGCCGAGGATGCGGACTGCGGAATCCTGCTCGACGTTAACAATGTCTACGTTTGCGCCGTGAATCACGAGTATGACCCGGAGGTCTTCATCCGGGCACTCCCGGCGCATCGAATCGTTCAATTTCACTTGGCCGGACACACGCATCGCGGCACGCACATCATCGACACCCACGATCATCCCGTCGTGGATCCGGTCTGGGAGTTGTATCGTCTGGCCCATCAATTGACCGGAGGCGTGTCGACGTTGCTGGAATGGGATTCCCGCATTCCGCCCTTTGAGGTGGTCCATCAGGAGGTCCTCAAGGCCAAGCAGTATGAATCGGGTGGATCTGATGTGCGGTGGCACGAGCCGTCGATGACGCCCGGCTTCGGCAGTCCCGAGCCGGGTCTTCCCCAGCCGCTACATCGAACGCAGGTAGACGTGGTATGACTCCGGAGGAAAGGACGCGAACCCCGGATCTCCGGGAAATCCAACGCTGGTTTCAGGCCGTGATCACCCATCCGGATGGCGTGGTGGCGGGTGCGACATCGGAGGCCGGCCCGTCCGGGGCCACTCCGGCCCGTGTTGCGGATCTGATCACCGCTTCGTCCACGTTGGATGCTGAATCCCGGCTGTCCGTGTACGCCAACGCGTATTTCGGCCGGCTGGTGGAGTGTTTGGGTGACGTTTATCCGGTCGTCCGTCGAACCGTCGGTGACGAGGTCTTCGAGGAACTGGCGATGGATTACCTCCAGGCCCATCCGTCCCGACGCTACACATTGAACGTCCTGGGACAGGCGTTTCCCGGATTCCTGGCGGTCCATCGGCCGCCCCGTGAACCGGAGGGCGGGCTCGATTGGGCGGACTTCATCCTGGATATCGCCCGATTTGAATGGGCGCTGTTTGAAGTGTTTGACGGGCCGGGACCGGAGGAGCTGCCCGCGCCTGAGCTTTCCAGTCCCGATGTTGGACTGGATGGGTTCGCAGAATGCCGCTTCGAATTGGTTCCTGGGTTTCAATTGTTTCGGGCGTCCTTTGCGGTCAGCGAGCACTTCAATCGCGCGCGTGAAGCGCCGCCGGATGAGGAATTTGAGTTGCCCGAGCCGCGACCGTGTTTGCTGGCCCTGGTCCGACGGGATTACGTGGTCCGGCGCCATCCGCTGTCCGCACAGGAGATCACCGCACTCGGACTCCTGCGCGATGGCGGGACGGTGGCCGAAGCGATTGAGGCCGCGTTCGCCATGGAAGCCGTGGAACCGGAAACGGTGCAGGCGTGGTTCGCCCGTTGGGCCCGGGAAGGTTTTTTTCAATCCGTTCGTTCCCAATGAACTTTGGACTGCCTGACACGGGGGCTCAGTTTGGGACCGATGTTCGTAGTTCGAGGCCCTTGAGCTCAACCTGCGTGCCCTGCGGGTGGGATCCACTGGGGAGAAGTCAGCGTCTCGTTCCCGCGTCGACTACGGATTAGGATCCCGGGTGCGTGAGCCCTTTTTGGATTTCCAGCGCTGGGTCGGAGCCGGTTCACTCGGGGATGCGATTTTTCGGGCAATGGCTGATGTTAGTTGGCCTGTTGGGAGCGCCGATAGGCCGGGGTGCCGCGGCCCCGGCCCGACCCAACATCCTGTTCCTGTTCGCGGATGACCAGCGGGCGGACACCCTTGGGGCCTGGGGCAACACCAACATCGCCACGCCCCACATCGACCGTCTGGCCGCCGCGGGATTCAGCTTCCGGAACAACTACTGCTTCGGCGGCAATAGCGGCGCGGTCTGCATCCCCAGCCGGGCGATGCTCATGAGCGGACGGACCTGGTTCCATGTGGACCATTCCCTGAAGGGAGTTCCCACCCTGCCGGAACAGCTTCGGAATGCCGGATACCGCACCTTCGGAACCGGCAAGTGGCACAACGGCCCCGAGTCGTTCACGCGCAGTTTCCAGACCGGACGCTCCGTGTTTTTTGGAGGCATGGCCGACCACACCCAGGTGGAGATCCAGGATCTGAAGGCGGATGGCTCCTACACCTCGAAACGACCATCGCCAAAGTTTTCCAGCGAGCAGTTTGCGGATGCCGCAATCGAGTTCCTGAACCGGCCGCCGAACGGTGCCCCGTTCTTCGCCTACGTGGCGTTCACGGCGCCGCATGACCCGCGGAATCCGCCCCAGGACTGGCGGGAGCGGTATGATACCCGGCGTCCGCCACTGCCGGCCAATTACCTTCCGCAGCATCCCTTCGACAATGGGCAACTGGTCCTTCGCGACGAGAATCTGCTGCCCTGGCCCCGGCCTCCCGAGCTGTTGCGGGATCAACTGGCGGAATATTATGGACTGATCTCCCACCTGGACGGGCAGGTGGGCCGGATCCTCGACACCCTGGAGCGGTCACCCTACGCCACCAACACGGTGATCGTATATGCGGCGGATCACGGACCTGCGCTGGGCAGCTACGGGTTGCTCGGAAAGCAAAGTCTCTACGAAGACAGCATGCGATGCCCGCTGATCATCGTCGGACTCGGCGTGCCTGGGCAACACCGCGGCGCTGACCTATCTCCACGACCTCTTTCCGACATTGTCCCATCTCGCAGGATCCCCTTCCGTCGGGCATCGAAGGCGAGGATCTGGAGCCGGTGTGGGCCGGACGGAAGCCCGGGGTCCGCGACACGCTCTTTCTGGCCTATCTGGACCTGATGCGTGCGGTGCGCGACGACCGCTGGAAGCTGATCTGCTACCCGCCGGTCAACCACCGGCAGCCCGACTCCCAAAATGATCCGGACGAACGGGTGGATGTCAGCGGGGATCCTGGCCGCAGAGGTGGAACGACTGTTGGGCGTGATGCAGGAGTGGCAGCGACGCCTGGGCGACTCCTTGCCGCTGACGGTGCCGAATCCGAAGCCGCTGATGCGGGATCTGACCGGACTCAGCCGAACACCCGACGAATGGCAGCCTGAATGGATCGTGGAAAAGTATTTTCGCGGCCACTGATCCGGACCGGATGAGGCTCGGATCTCGGCCTACTGCGCCGCGGTCCCGTAGGACGCGCCGGACTGGATCCAGCGGACGAGCAGCACGATTTCCTCGGGTGAGAGCGATTCCTTGCCCGCTGGCGGCATGGCGTCGTCGTGCGAGGGCGGCAGCAGGACCAGCTCCACCAACCGGCTCTGGAGTGGTGCCCCAGGCACGATGGACGCCTTACCGCTTTCACCTCCCCGAAGCGCTGTATCCCGCTGGTCGAGGCGAAGTTTGCCTTTTTGCTTCTCGGCTCCGTGGCAGGAGAAGCATTTCTTTTCCAACACGGGACGGACGTGGTCCCTCCATTCCCCGCCGTCGTCCGTTCCGGGCTTCGGTCCGGCGTCCACCGCAGGATCCATCTCGGCCAGCAGTTCGCCGATCATGGGCGGGGCGCCCTCCGTGAGGAATTTCGCCCCGTGGGTGAGCGTTCCACCCGCGTGTGCGGTGACGGTGAGAAGTCCGACGGAGACTGTCATGAGGCCCAGATAGCCTTTGCGAAGTCCCGAGCGTTCGGGATGGGGATACCATCGGCGATGGATGATCCACGCGACAGTGACCAGCGATGCAAAGGCGAGACCGAACACGGTGTGCCAGTACACAACCTTGGGGTCGTATTCGCCCCGGGCCGCGCGAAGGTAGCCCAGTCCCGAGACCATCCAGGAAATCAGGACGGTCAAGGTGAGCATCAGGTGAACGGCCTGATGGGCCGCTGCCGAAGGCCTTCGGATGGCCCATAACTCCAGCAACACCGCCGCGGCCATGAAGCCGATCGGGAAGTGCAGCATGACCACGTGAAACGGCCCGAGGAAATTGGACCAATTGATGGAAGCTTCGGCGAAAAGCATGGCGCTCGCCCCATTGGACGCGGGGAGCCGCGTCCATCATCAGGAGGATTTTGACCGGGTTCACTTGCGGCCCCGGGAAGGGGGGCCAGTGTCGGACGGATGACAGGACGCCGGAAGGTGCTGATCCTTGGCAGCGGCTACGTGGGACTGGAACTGGCGGTCCAGCTGGCCGAGGCAGGTCATGCCGTGTTTGCCCTGCGGCGGACGGCCGTTCCCCCGGGGATCCTGCCGGCGGGGATCGTTCCGCTGGCCGGCGACCTCACCCAGCGGGGAACGTTGGATTCACTGCCGGGCCCGTTTGATTGGGTCATCAATACCGTCTCCTCCTCCCGTGGAGGCGAGGAGGAATACCGCCAGGTCTATCTGGAGGGAACCCGGACCCTGCTCGACTGGATGAGGCCCCGACCGCCGGAAGCCTTCGTGTCCACCAGCAGCACCAGTGTTTATGGCCAGGTGGACGGCTCCTGGGTGGACGAATCAAGTGAAGCGGCACCCGGGACCGCGACCGGGCGGCTCCTGGTGGAGACCGAAAACGTGCTCCTGGCAGCCTGGCGGAGCTGGGGCTTTCCCGTTCGGATTCTGAGGGTCGCGGGAATCTACGGTCCCGGACGGGGTCATCTCTTCCACCAATTCCTTCGCGGAGAGGCTCGTCTCGACGGGGATGGAAGCCGCTGGCTGAACATGATTCACCGGGATGACGTGGTGTCGGCCGTGCGGGCTGTGCTGGAACGCGGGCGAAACGGGGAGATCTACAACGCGGCGGACCTTGAACCGGTGACCCAGCGGGCGTTCTTGGAATGGCTGGCCGCGACGACGGGCCGTCGCCTGCCGCCCGTGGCGGATCCGGCTGCCCGCGGACCGAGGAAGCGGGGTGTGACGAGCAAGCGGGTCGCCTGCCGGAAACTCCGGGCGGAAACCGGCTGGATGCCGCGGTACCCGTCGTTTCGCGAGGGGTACAGCCCGGAGTTGCAGTCGATGGGAATTGTGGGGCTGGAAGGCGTCAGCCCAGGCGAAGGCTGAGTTTCTGGATCATCTCGCGGCCCATGGCGTGTTGCATGCGCTCCAGGATTTCGCGGCGGCGATAGCGCTGGAGTTCGTCCAGCCAGACATTGCTGTCCACACTGACGAACAGCGTTCCCTTCACCAGAGCGGTGGGCTGGGCGTGCGCCGTGATCAGCGGATCAATGGCCTGACGCCAGACGGTCAGGATGTGGCTCTCCGCCTTCTTCCGATCGAGCTTCAACGTCTGGAGGACGCTGGGAAGGATCTCCCCCAATGCTTTCCCCTTCACTTGGCGGGCCACTTCGACGTCGGTGAGATCCACCCGCCGCCACTCGGCCAGCACCCGGCGCCGGGCCCTTGCCGGATTCGGCGGGCGTGTGGATCGGGTCATGGGCGCTGGCACACGGTCATTCAACGGCACGAGACCGAAGTTCAAAGGAGAAAAACGGCTGGCGGATGCCGCGCCTCGATGGCCGACTAGCGCGCGTTTCCCAAATTCCAGGCGGCCCTCACCCCGGCGACGACCTGATCCACGGTGATCTGATGAAGACAACGCAGGTCGATTGGACAGGTGCGGAGAAAGCAGGGAGCACAGCCGGCCCGCGTTTGGATCAGCTGGTTCCGCGGATCCCCGGGCAGACCGGGTCCGGTCAGGATCGGTGAAGTGCTGCCAAACGGGACCACCACGGGGGTGCCGACCGCCGCGGCGACGTGCATGGGACCGGTGTCATTGGTGAGGAAAACCCGGCAGCACATCAACGTGGCGAGCAGTTCGCGGAGCGTCGTCTTGCCCGCGAGAATCTGGACCGTCGGCGCTGCGGTCTGGAGTTGTGCGGCCAGCTCCTCCGCCAGGGCCACATCCCCGAGTCCCCCAAACACGGCAATGCTGCAGTCGAATTCCTGACGGACCGCGTCCGCCACCGCCGCGAACCGTTCCGCAGGCCAGCGCTTGGCCGGACCGTATTCCGCGCCCGCGTTGACCCCGAGCCAGGCCGAGCCTGGACGGAACCCATACTTGACCCGGACGGCCTCCACTTCCGAGAGGGAGATGGCAAGCCGGGGCGGCAATGGTTGGGGATTCGCACCGAGGGCCGCCACAATCCGCAAATAGTGGTGCATCTGGTGCGACGGGAACCGGGATGCTTCCCCGGCTGCGGAGGCGGAAGCGGGTGACGCGGAGTCCATCAGGGAACGGATTTCCGCCACGGTCCGCTTTCGCATGTGGAGAATTCCCGCAGCGGGTTCCACCGTCTTGGTGAGCATCCAGTTCCTCCATGGACGGCTTCCACCGATCCGGGTGGGAATGCCGGCCAGGAACGCTTCCAAGGCCGACCGCGGAGAATTCGGCAACACCACCGCGAGATCAAACCGGCCCGCCCGGAGCCGCCGGGCCACGGACAACACGCCGGCGCCGCGGGGAATTTCGAGGGTCTGGAACAAGGCCGGGTGACCCGTCCACAGGCCGCTCAGTTTGGCGGGACTCAACAGGGTGATTTCGGCCGACGGGAACCGCTCGTGAAGCCGCAGGAGCGCCGGGGTCGTAATAACGGCGTCGCCAAGCCAGTTGACACCCCGGACCAGAATTCGGGGCGCACCGGGAACCGGTCTCTTTCCGGGGGGTGAAGGCCTCATGCGGCGCGGGATGCTGGCCGGTTTTACTGGCGGTCACCCCGGCCGCAGGCTCGCCAACCGTGGGCTTTCGAACAAGGAGGCAGTCGGCGGGGCGCGGATCCCGCGATTCGGGGTGGCGGGTCCCGCGTGTCTAATGCGTCCGGACAGGCGCTCACCCCAAACAGGGCATTCGCGTTGCCCCCCCTTGAGTTTTGACCCGCCTTCGGTCTCATTCTTCTCCGATGATGCGTTTGATACCGGATACCGCGGGGATTTCTGGGTTTCGATGGGGACTCCTGGTGACGTTCCTCGGGTTGTTTCATTCCCTGGGAGCAGAACCCCCCCCTCCCGTTTCGGTTTCAACGAATGCCGCCGCCGAAGCGAAGGGTGACGCCAAGGGTAAGGACGCGAAGGAGACACCGTGGGACGTCAACAAGCCGACGGGTTTCGAAACCGCCCGAACCGTGGCGATCGATGCCACGGAAGGCACCTGGATGAATGTGGACGTCTCACCCGATGGTTCCACCCTGGTGTTCGATTTTCTGGGAGACCTGTACGTCATGCCGATCGCGGGGGGTGACGCCCGGGCCCTGACCTCCGGTCTCGCCTGGGACATGCAGCCGCGGTTCAGTCCGGACGGCGCGTGGATTGCCTTCACCAGCGATCGGGGCGGCGGCGACAACCTCTGGGTGATTCGTTCGAATGCCTCGGATGGACAGAAGCCGCAGGAGTCGGGATTGCGTCAGATCACCGCTGAGACGTTTCGGCTCCTGAATTCGCCCGTGTGGACACCGGACGGACGCCAGATTGCCGCCCGCAAGCATTTCAGCTCCCGCCGCTCATTGGGTGCGGGGGAGATCTGGCTGTATGATGTCGGCGGTGTGGATTCGGGAGTCGCCGAAGGCGTCCAGTTGACCACGAAGCCGACGGAGCAAAAGGACGTTGGCGAGCCAGCGTTCTCGCCGGATGGCCGGTTTGTTTATTACTCCTGGGATTCCACACCGGGCGGTTCGTTCGAGTACAACCGGGACAGCTCCGGGCAGATCTACATCATTTCGCGACTCGACCGGATTAAGGGGGAGACGGAGGACTGGATTACAGGGCCCGGTGGTGCGGTCCGTCCCACGCCGTCGCCCGACGGCACCCGCGTTGCCTTTGTGCGTCGCAACCGGTTCAAGACCTGCCTGTACGTTCAGGACATTCCCTCGGGCCAGGTCCGCCAGCTGTATGACGGCCTGGAGCGGGACATGCAGGAGGCGTGGGCGATCCACGGTGTCTACCCCACCATGGCCTGGACGCCGGATTCCAAATCGATGGTGTTTTATGCGGGGGGCGGTCTGCAGCGG
>JBGAPN010000131.1:0-12107 GCA_044221235.1 Limisphaerales bacterium | reverse complement strand
AAGCCGCCTGCTCGCGGTGCTCCAGGACGGGGCGGATCCCCACATGCCACCGCGCAAGCAGCTGGATCTGGGACAGGTGAAGTTGATCCGGGACTGGATTCGCGGCGGCGCGGGTTGGGATGCCGCCGTCTTCTCCGAAGAGGAGGTTCCCACCCCGATTTCCCTGGCGCCGCTGCCGCCTTCCGTTCATCCCGTCCTGGCGCTGGCGATCTCCCCGGACGGCAGCCGACTCGCCGTCGGGCGGGGCGGACGGCTTGAGATTCATGACCTGACCACCGACGGCGTGCCGCTGAAGGCGGAGGTGGAAGCCCATCCGGAAGGCGTCCAGTCACTGGCCTGGAGCCGGGATGGCCAGACCCTGGCCAGCGGGGCGTTTCGCGCCGTCCGGTTGTGGGATGCTGCCACGTTGCAACCGCGGGGGCAGATCACCAACGGGCTCACCGGACGGATCACCGCGCTCGAATTCGACCCAACGGGATCCACCCTGGCGGTGGCCGACGGCGGCAATGGACGACCCGGACGGGTGCGACTCTTCGATGCCCCCGAAACCGTGCCCGCGACCGCGGCACCCCGGGTTTCGTGGCGGGCGCATTCGGATACCGTGTTCGACCTGGAGTTCAGTCGGGATGGGCAGACGCTGTTGACTGCAGGGGGAGACCAGTTGGTCCGAGTCTGGAAGGTGGAGAACCACGAACTGCTGGCTGTGCTGGAGGGCCACACCGCCCAGGTGCTTTCGGCGGCCTTCAACACCAACGCGACATGGGTGGTCAGCGGCGGGGCGGACCGGCAACTGAAGGTCTGGGACATCGCCACGCGCGAGAAAATCATCAGTCTTGGCAATCCGACCGCCGCCGTGGGCGCCGTTGCCTGGCCGGCCGACAGCTCGGCCGTACTCGCTGCCACCGAGTCCGGCGGGGTCTTCCGCTACACGCAGCTGAAGTCACACACCGGCGAGCAGAGCTCCGCCTCCGGAGAGGAACGTCAGCTGGGCACCCTGCCGGAATCCGCCCTCTCCATGGCTTGCTCGCCCGACGGTCACCGCATCGCGGCCGGCGCCCAGGACGGGACGGTCCGCATCTGGAACGAGGACGGCAAACCCCTCGCGGAGCTGCACCCGCCCGCCGTTGCCGCCTCCCCGGCTCCGGCACCCGCCTCACCGGCCGCACCGGCCGCACGCAAGGACCCACCCCGGAAGGCATCCGCACCGTCCCAGGACAAGGAGCCCGGGACAAAGCCGGTACGTTGGAAGTCGTCTGAAATCGTCGCTTTGACCGCGAACCCGGCCCAACTGGACTTGTCGCTGGAGACTCCGAGGCGCGGCTTCCGGGTCACTGCCCGGACCGCCGAGGGTTGGGAGGTGGACGTCACCGCGGCGGCCAAGTATTCCGTCCACCGGCGTTCGCCGTTTCGCGTGGACGAGCCGGGCGAGGTGACCCGGGTGGCGGCGGGCGAAGGCACCGTCACGGCGCGCCTGGCGGGGCGGGAAATCGAGATTCCAGTCACGGTCAGCGCGGAGGATTCCGGCACCGTTTCTCCACCGAGCTTTGTCCGGGACGTGTTGCCGGCGTTGAATCAGGCGGGCTGTTCGACCGGCGGATGCCATGCCAAGCCTGAGGGACAAAACGGGTTCAAACTCACCGTATTCTCCTACGATCCGCGGGCGGACTACGCCGAGATCGTGAAGGAGGCCCGCGGCCGGAGAGTGTTCCCCGCGGCACCCGATGAAAGCCTGCTCCTGCAGAAGCCGCTGGGCCGGATCACGCACGAAGGCGGACGGCGGTTTGAGGCCGGTTCCGAGACCCACAGGCTGCTGGTGAGCTGGCTCCGCGCCGGGATGCCCTTTCAGGGAACCAACGAGCCGGTCCTGCAGCACATCACGGTGTTTCCCAAGGAACGCCGGTATCGAAAGCTGTCGAACCAGCCCCTCCTCGTGGAGGCCCACTATTCGGACGGCAGCGTCCGGGATGTCACCCGGCTGGCGGCCTACGATTCCAACGACCGCGAGATGGCCCGGGTGGACGCCGCGGGACGGATCACCGTTGGGAAATTGACCGGCCAGGGTGTGGTGGTGGCCCGGTACATGGGATTCGTGGCGGATGCCAAGATCCTGGTCCCGGCCGACCGGATGCTTCCGCCAGAATCGTACGCCGCACTGCCGGCCAACAACTTCGTCGACCGCCTGGCCTACGAACAGTTTCAGAGACTGGGCCTGTTCCCCTCGGATCTGTGCACCGATGCCGAATTCCTCCGGCGGGCCAAGCTGGACACGATCGGCCAGCTGCCGACGCCCGAGGAGGTGCGCGAGTTCCAGTCGGACACCGCGCCCAACAAACGCCAGCGCTGGATTTCCCGGATCCTGGACGACCCGGCATTTGCCGATCACTGGGCGAACAAGTGGGCAGATTTGCTGCGCCCAAATCCCGACCGGGTCGGCGTGAAGAGCGTGTTCCAGCTCGACCAGTGGCTGCGCGACCGTTTCCGAGCCAATGAGCCGTATGACCAGTTCGTCCGCGAGATTGTGCTGGCCGAAGGATCCAATCACCGGGACGGACCGGCCGTGATCTACCGGGATCGCCGTGAGCCCGCCGAACTGACCACCATGTTCAGTCAGCTGTTCCTCGGCACGCGATTGGAGTGCGCGAAATGCCACCATCATCCGAATGAAAAATGGAGCCAGGACGACTTCTACCAGTTCGCGGCCTTCTTCGGTCCCGTGAAACAGAAGGGCGCAGGACTCTCGCCGCCGATCTCTGCAGGCACCGAGACCTTCTATTTCGCACCCGGGGGCGCCGTGAAACATCCGGTCACCGGCGCCACCATGACTCCTCGGGCGCTTGACGGTCCTCCGCAGTCCGGCGGCGAATCCGATCCGCGGCTGGCCCTGGCCGACTGGCTGACCGACCCTGCGAATCCCTTCTTTGCCCGGGCGGCGGTGAACCGGGTTTGGGCCGTCTTTTTCGGACGCGGCCTGGTCCATCCCGTCGACGACTTTCGCAGCTCCAATCCCTGCGTGAATCCGGCGCTGCTGGACGCATTGGCCGCCGATTTTGCCGCGCACCATTATGACCTCAAGCACCTGGTCCGCACGCTTCTGGAGTCACGACTCTACCAATTGAGCACCGAGCCCAACGACACGAACGTCGCCGACACGCGAAGTTTCTCGCGGGCTTACCGGAGGCGGCTTCCGGCGGAGGTGCTGATGGATGCGGTCCGGGACGCCACCGGAGTACCCGACACGTTCGCCGCCGTTCCTGCCGGCGGCCGCGCCAATCAGGCGTGGAGCTACAAGATCGAATCCCACTTCCTCGATGCGTTCGGACGTCCGAATTCCAGCAGCGACTGTCCGTGCGAGCGGGATTCCCAGCTCAGCGTGGTCCAGACGCTGCACCTGATGAACTCCCGCGCGCTGCAGGCGAAACTTTCGGATTCCGGAGGGCGGGTTCGGAAGCTGGCGGAAGGCGACCGCCCGCCGTCCGAGGTGGTCGAGGAGCTGTATCGGGTCACGCTGAGCCGGAATCCCACCGAATCGGAACTCAAGGCCGCCGTCGCCGCCTATTCCGGCCCGGGAGCGACGCGGCAGTCGGCCACCGAAGACGTGATGTGGTCGCTGCTGAATTCGCCCGAGTTCCTGCTCAACCACTGACCGTTTCGACCGGAGCCCATTCTTCAGGGGGAGACCGCCGGGATGGTACCATTGGTTGCGAGCCGGGCCAGGGTTTCCGCGAACACTTCGGAGACGTGGGCTCCGTAGAAATTCATGACCCGTGGTTCATATCCCTCCCGGGTGTAATATTGGGCCGGGATCACATAGCCCACGTAATCCCCGTTGAAACTCGTCACCACCGCGTGTCGCCCACCGGCTGCGGCCGCACTCTTGATGTCCAATGCCAGTTCGCCGCTGTAGTCGCACGGAGTGGACAACCACACGCCGGTGCCGAACTGGAATGCCTGCAGAAAGGTGGTGTCATTCAGGGGCGGCATGATCTGGCGGCCAACCCACGGGCTGAGCCGGAGGGTATCCGTCACCCGCACCTGGAGGTCCGGCAGGTTTATAGTCGCCATGCGCACTGCAAATGTTGCGGCAGGATCCAGCGCCATTCGCGGAATCGCCTCCAGGGTGCGCTCCGCCAAAGCGCGACCCATGGCCTCAATGCCTTCGAGCCCTCCGCGCGGCGCCCGGGGTCCCTGACTGCCCACACCACCGGCCAGGAATGCAGCCATCTGGATTCCTGAGGCCTCCACCGTCCGCTGCCAGACGCCGGGATAGTCGGCGCTGTACTGCATCATGTCTCCACCCAGCACGGTGGCGTGGGCACTGAAGCTGCCCAGCACCGCCCGGTCGCCATCCTGTTGCCGGACCACCAGAAGGCTGAACTCCGGGTCGACGCGACCCTGCTCCCCGACGAGTCGATTGCGAATGAACTCCGGGGCGGGGAAGGATCCCTGGCCCAGGGCTGCCGGTTCGAGATGCTGCAGGGCTTCGCTCGCCGCCTTCGCCAGTTGCTGCGCGAACCAGAGTCTCACCCCGGGGTTGAACGGTCCGGCAAACGCCTCGCCCACGAATCGCTGGCCCCATCCGCCCAGGCTGCAATGGCTGTGGGTGGCGCTGAAGTACACCTGCTCCCGCGACAGTCCAAACTCCCGCGTCAAGGTGGCCGCCGCTGCATCGCCAATTTCCCGCGGGATGATCAGCGCATCGGCGGTCACCACCACCCCGGTCGTCCCGCCCGCTTCAAACGCCATGGCCTTCACCCAGAGGTCGTCGTGGATCCCGGTGGCCGGGGCGCCGTGTCGGTTCCCATAGCCGGCCAGCGGAAGCTGTCGGAAGGCTCCAGCCGCCGGGTCATCGGCCGCCGCCCCGAGATGCGGTGTCAGCCGGGCCCGCGACCACCCGGCCCGCAGCGGTGCCGGTGACGGCAGGGCTCCGTGGGAAATGACGCCCGCCGGACGCGGCGCCGCACCGGTGTCCAGCGGTCGCAAGGTCACCGCAACTCCGAGGACAAGAATCCCCAACAGGCCCACCAGCAGGGCCCGAAGTCGTCGCATCCATTGCCGCACCCGAGGTTTCACAAACGGGAGTGTGAAGGCTGTGCTCGTTTAGGCGACCCGAAACCGGGTACCCGATTTTCCCGCGTGAACTTCACGCACCTTCTGCTCGCTCAAATTGAACCGGCAGTCGGGGTTTGAACATGGCCCGGTGGAGATTCCTGAAAGAGTTGTCGGGAATTGCACGATGAAATCGGAAAACCAGGGTTGCTGGGTGACGAAAGCGTGCCGCCGGGGCGAATCAGCCCGGTTGGCAAGGAGGCTGCTTGACGAAACTTCGCGGTCTGTTGGACGAATCGTTCTCAGAGGTAACTCTTCACCGAAATTCCTTTGTAACTATTCAGGACAGGTCGGGGTCCTCGATAGCCAGAAGCGGTCATAGCAGACACGCAACAAATCAATTTTCCGGTTGTTCTACAGCTCGGACCGAGTGGTCTGTAGCAGGCCAGCCGGAGGTTACGCATAGGTTGGGGGGCGGTGCTGGGGAGCATCGACCCCCCTTTTGCGTTTCCAGAGGGACCCGCCGGAACCTCCATCGCCCTTGGGCTGGGGCGCCGACCAATCCTTCCTACTCTTATTCGGACGACTTTTCAGAGACCCGATAAAACCCCGGTTCATTTCCGAATAGATCCGATGCCACGACCGCGCGTCCTCCGGAGACCGCAGGATGCGTATCCAGTTTCCGCCAGTGAACCAGATCCGCGGACTGCTCCAGGGTCGCTTCCCGGCCCACGTGTCCCTGAATGCGGAGCACGGGCAGCGCATTGGTGTAGCCCTCGAAGGCAACCTGCGGGAGGGACCCATTGGGCAGCAGAAAATTCCGGCTCACATAATCTCCGATCAAACCGCCCGTCCGTTTGCCTTCCTCGTTGTCAAAGGAGTAGTGGATGCCGCCGTAGATCCGGCTCATCCCCACTTCGTCGGCGCACGCCGCCAGGCTCTTGAAGGATCGTTTGACGTCCGGAAGCGTATCGGAGCTGGCCGTGAACTCGACGGCGTCGGTTCCAAAATAATGGGTGAGGACCTGGGCGCTGGCCTTGCTGAATGAACTGTGACCGCTGGTGTAGGACGGGAACGGCGGGGCCGCCAAAAGCTGTTCCCATTTCGGATCCGGTTCGGTCGCAGGGTTGTCATCCTCCGCCCCGCGCTGGATCGCGGTGACCGGCCGCCACAGATTCCAACGGTACTTGGATTCCCAACAAAGAATCGCTGCATCGGCCTGGGCCATGCCGAGCAGGGCCAGGACCCGGGCCGATTCCGGAATCGAGAGCTGCCGGGTCTCGCACAGGTCCGAGGTGATTTGATGCCAGTGTCCCGGGGGCATCACGGTGTAGCTGAAATCCGACCAAAACCGGGCGATGAGGGTCTGTTCGGGGGTCCGTTCGGTGCTGTTGAGGCTGCCCAGACGCTTCACCTCGTTATAGGCCCTGGCATACTCCGCGCTCTGCAGGGGTGGAGGCGAAACGGGCAGAAACGGCGTCAGGGTGGGCAGGCAAAACGGGCGCACATACCGCCAATTCGGGGACAACGGTGGACGGAAGAACGGAGGCGTCCGGCGCCACTGGCCCGGGGCGGCGCTCGGAATGTAGGGAACATCGGTGTTCGCACCGTCCGCACTGCGCGATTCAATCAGCTTCTGGGCCACCTCGCGGCCCAGGTTCAGGCCGTTGGTGACGGCCTGGGTCGCTGGCAGAGCCGCCCGATGCTTCTCGAACAGGGCCTCGGTGCGCGGACGAAAACTGGGATACAGGGCCAGCATGACCTCGCGTCCCACGGCATCCACCGCCGCCTCCATGGAAATGTCGGCCGGCACTGCCGGCTGCACCAGATAGGGTTGGTGGGTTCGGGTGATCGCATTCACCGCGTCATAGGTCGCGGCATTCAGGATCGCCAGATTCCGGCTGCTCAATGTCGGGTTCGTGGTGTCGGTGCGAATCGCGTCCAACATCACCGCCACCCAGTCGAGGACCGGATTCGCCCGCACGGTCAACGAGGGAATCAGGGCCAGAATCGCCAGCACTCGCAGGGTAGATGGGAAGGAGAGACGCACGGTCGTACTAGTTTCGAAACACCTTATGACAGACGATACACGACCGGGTCACTTCCTGAAAAGCGGCGTCCTTCATCGCCGGGCTCGAATCCGCATCTCCCGGCTGAAGCGCCTTTCGCAGGGCGTCCACCGCCGACTCGGCCGTCGCCAGGTTTCGGCGGTAATCTTCCGGGCGGCCTGCGGTGTCGGGATGCCGGCCCAATTCCCGGAAGGACTCCCACAACAGGGTTGCATCCGAAGCGGGTGATCCCCCCGGAGTGGGCGAGCTCCAGCCACTCCGCTGGGCGGCCTTCAGACGGTCCACATGCTGGTCAATGGCCACCATGGAATCGACCACGGGTGGCACCGTGGCCACCTCAGGGAACGTCCGCACCAATGCCACCGCGGCGGCATCGGGCGTGCGAAACTCGAGGACCGCGCGGTACAGCCCCGGATATTCCCGTGACGTTCCGGCCTCCGTCAGCCACGCCTCCGCCCGGGATGGAGTCCAGCCTTCGTGGGCCAGACACATGACGGCCACGGCCGCCGGGCCGCGATGTTTGCCATGGTGGCAATGGACGAAAATAGGGCCGGGCAGGGATTGGACGACCGCCTCCAGTTCCACGACCCGTTCCAGTGGAATGCCATCGTACCCAAACGGCAGATGGACATACCGGATTCCGTGGCGTCGCGCGGCCTCCACCTCGGGCCGTTCCCCATCCACACTCACCACGGTCCGGATTCCCAGCCGCGCCAGGGCTGCCAGGGCTTCGTCCCCTTCCGGCTTCGAGCCCGAATACAGTCCCGGTGTGACCCGCCGAAAGACCTCGAAGCCAGGAAGCCGGGCAGGCTCCACAATCGGCGGGGTCCCCTTGTTGTCGTGATCGCCGGAAAGGGTTCCCGAGGTCACGGGATCAACAGCGATTGCCTGAGTGCCCGTGATTGCCGCGGGAACGAGGCACAGATATCGACCCCAGCGGGACGGTATGCGGCAAGAACTCCAGTGGGAGTTTCTGCGAAGGGATGGGTTCATGGGCTTATCCGATGACCACTCGGGACACCGTAACATCCGTCGCTTCAGGACATCCCGTCAAGCGGCCCGCACGAACTTGGGATGTTCCCCGGGAAATTCCCCGTGAACTGGCCCTCACCCCAGCCCTCTCCCTTTCTCCCGGAGTCGAAAGGGAGAGGGAGTCCTGGCGGCGAGGCCGGAACCTCGGGGTGAAGTTTGGCCCCGATGGCACAGCCAAATTCCTTCTCCCTTCCACAGCGAAGCGGCGGAAGGGGGAAGGTGCCCGAAGGGCGGATGAGGGCCCGCAGGAGCGCCGCGAACTCCACGGATGGGCTCCACGGGGGCAGAAGTCAGCATCTCGTTCCGTCGTCGGCGACGATTCACGGCTCGATTTCGAGCGATCGACCCCTCACCCGCCCCCGGTTCCTTGACTGGAAACTCAGTCTGATTATGTAGAACGGGCGCAGTTTCCCCACCTACTAATGAACTCCAAGTCATTGCTTGGCGCGTCTCTCGTCGCGCTTGCCGGAGCCGGATCTGTTTTTGCCGGCCCTTCCACCCTCACCCTCACCGGTACCGTCCGGGACTTTACTCCCGCCACGAATACGGACTTCGAGTACACCATCGGCGACGACCGTGGCGTGCTCGACACCACACTGCCGGCCTCCAAGGACCCGACGTTCCTGCCGGCCAGCAGTCCCACCATCCACAGTTCGGCCACATTCAACCAGTGGTACAACGATGTTCCGGGAGTCAACATTCCGATCTCCCATTCCATCACCCTGAACGAAACCTCGCCGGGCTCGGGAATCTACGCCTACTCGAACAATTCGTTCTTCCCCATCGACGGACAGGGATTTGGTGACTACGGAGGTTCGGGCCACAACTTCCACTTCACCTACGAAATCCACTCCAGTTTCACCTATGTGCCGGGACAGACGTTCGCGTTCACCGGCGATGATGACCTGTGGGTGTACATCAATGGCAAGCTGGCCATCGATCTCGGCGGCGTTCACGCCTCCGAGTCGGCCTCGGTGGACCTGACGGCGAACGCCGCGGCGCTCGGACTCGTCGCCGGCGGCACTTATGACTTCGACCTCTATTTCGCGGAACGCCACACCTCGGCGTCGAACTTCGCGATCGAGACGTCGATTGTGCTCAATCCCGTCCCGGAGACCACCGCCCTCGGTCCGAGTGCGCTCGGACTCGCCGCCCTCGCCCTGGGCGTGTGGCGCCGACGCCAGCAGGCCCGCGCCTGAACGTTTCGAGGAGTTTCAGCGGTCGATCCGCAGGCCCGGATGCCACGGCATCCGGGCTTTTTGCTGCTCCGATCGCTCCTTTTTCCGATTCCAATTCCACCCAAACCCACGTCGGGCGGAATGGGGGGGCCGGACGCGGATTGGAAATCCATTGACGCCACACAAGTGCGGGCCGCCCTCTTGGACGCCCCCGTTTATCGACCCCGTGTGTCTTTCCATTGCCGCATGCCGCTGACCGACTTTCAACGGCCGGGTCTGGCCGCCTTGGTGAACCTCGGTGGACGGCTCCTCGGGCCGGTACTGGGACGGTTTGTTGACCTCAAGCCCGACGATTTGATCGCGACGGCCCGGAAGCGGACCGGGCTGGAGAACTTCGGGGAGCCCGATTTCCAGCCGGCCATGCGTGCCCTGCTGGGAGCCTGCGAGTCCGAGGCCCGTCTCAATCTCTTCGGGCGCCTGGCGGTACGCAGCGACGTGCTGCGGGTTCTCCGCAACCGGCTGAAACTGGAACGCGATCGCCAGGTTCATCCTGGAATCTCCACCCAGGAAATCCGGCGTCCCGTGTTCGTGGTGGGATTGCCGCGCTCCGGCACCACCTTCCTGCACCGCCTGCTGTCACAGGACCCCTCCAACCGGGTTCCGCTCACCTGGGAGGGCATGCTCCCGTCCCCGCCGCCCGAGCAGGCCACCCACGACACCGATCCCCGCATCGAGGTCAGCTACCAGTTCGACACCATGTACCGGATTCCGTCGTACTCCGCCTGGATGGAGCGACTGGATTTCCAGGATTCCTACCGGGTCCACCGACAACTCCTGCAGCATCTCCAGTGGAAGTGCCCCGGGGAACGCTGGGTGTTGAAGGCACCCAACCACCTGTTCCAGCTGCCCGCCCTGCTGAAGACCTATCCGGACGCCTGTCTGGTCTGGACCCACCGAAGCCCCCTCGAAACGCTCGGTTCCCTCGCCAGCTTGTGCACCGAGTTGCGCCGGGTCTTCAGCGATTCCGTCGTCCCCACGGAGGTGGGACCGGAACTCGCCGTCACCTGGGCGGAGGGCGTGCGCCGCGCCATGGCCACTCTGGATGCCGGACTCATCCCGCCGGAGCGAATCCTGCACGTGCCGTACCCGGAGCTTATCCGGTCGCCGCTCGGAACGGTCCGCAAGGTCTACGACCAGTTTGAAATGAAGTTGTCCAACCAGGCCGAACGACGACTCCATGAGTTTCCCCTCAGCAACCCCAAGGGACGGTTCGGAAAACACGCGTATTCCCTCGAGGAATTCGGACTCGATCGGACCACGGAACAGCATCGCTTCGCCGCCTACTGCGAGCGTTTCCTGTCCTGAACGGCGCACGTGGGCGCCGGATCAGTTCGGCGCGGACGGTGCCGGGACCTGAAGTTCGGAGATCGGAAGACGGAACTCCCGCCCGCCCAGCGTTACTTGGATCCCGTCCCCAACCACGACACCCAGCCGCAGGGCCGGCACACCGAGAATCCGGCACTGCTTGATGACACGTCCGGCGTCCGCCGGGGCGACCGTGACGACCACACGGTTGGGGGATTCCCCAAACAGCAGGGCCTCAGATCGAGGGGCCGGACCGGACTCCACGGGCGGAGCCGGGAACTCCACTTGAACCCCCAATGCGGGGGCGGATTCCACGTCACCGCCGAGGCCGGCACAACATTCCACCAGACACGTCGCCAGACCGCCGGTCCCGCAGTCAAGGGCACTGCGAATGACACCCTCATGTACCAGGCCCAGCAGGGTGCTGTTCAACACCGAAGCCGATTCGAGGTCCATCGGCGCAACAGGTCCGATGAAATCGAGATACGCGCTCCCTCCCAAGCCCTGGAGCGGGTCCCCCGCAGCCACCGGTTCTCCCAGCAGCAGGACGACGTCGCCGGCGGTCTGGAACCGCGACGGCGTGGGACCTCCCGGCGGTTCCACAACCCCCACCAGGACAAATCCGTCAACGGCCAGCGGGGCCGCGAAGGATTCCGCACTTCGCACATGAAGCGTCCGGCACACCGCATCGACCGCGCGACGCCGGGCCCGGCCGGATTCCCCCTCAGGTGCCGTCCGCAAGTACACCCAGGGTCGCGCCCCGGCGCACACCAGGCGTCGACAGCCCTCCACAATCCTCCGACAATCCGCAGATGCCAGGTCCGCGTCCGGTCGCCCCGCTCCGCTCCGCTCCATCGCCACCACCGCGAGGCGGGGCACGGGTGCCGACCGCACCGGTGCGGCCGGTTCAGCCGGGCCATCGCCCGCAGCCGGAGTTTCGGAAACCGGGGCGTCCGCGGCGGGAATGAGCGGGTCCCGGCGACTGCGGGATTGCCGGAATTGGACCATCGCCGGCCGGGCGAGCAGTGCCTTCCATTCCGCCAGCGGATCCTTGCCTTCCGGAAGGGGAGGCAGTTCCGCCCCTGGGGACGTTTCTGATTCCGGAAGTTCCGGACTCTCCTGCAGCTCTGACGACCAGGCCGGCGCGTCCCAGTTCACGGCAACCCGCAACAGCTTCACGAGCTCCTCCTCCTGCAGCGACAGCGGCCGACCAGAGAACCCGTCCAGCGGACCAGGGTTCTGAAGCGGAACGGCAGCTCCGGAATCAGGTTCCGGAGTGGGGACGGTTTCGTTCATGCGTGAAGCGTCTCCAGCATGCCGGAAACGCCCAACCCAAACTAGGAAGATCACCCGGCGGATTGAGTCACGGACCGACGCAGTCGGTCCCTACCTTCGTCAGACGATTGTCTAGACAAGG
>JBGAPN010000130.1:0-12147 GCA_044221235.1 Limisphaerales bacterium | reverse complement strand
TTCCATTTCGGAGTTGGTCGCCACCGCCTGGGCATCGGCCTCCACGTTCCGGGGCTCGGACAAGCGCGGCGGAGCCAACGGCGCCCGTATCCGCCTCGCCCCGCAGAAATTCTGGGCAGTCAACCAACCGCAGCAGCTCACCAAGGTGCTGGAGACCCTGGAAGGCATCCAGACCGCGTTCAATCAGGCGCAAACCGGCGGCAAGCGGGTTTCCCTCGCCGACCTGATCGTGCTCGGGGGTTGCGCCGCCATCGAGAAGGCGGCCCAGAACGCCGGCCACTCCATTTCGGTTCCCTTCACCCCGGGTCGTACCGATGCCTCGCAGGAGCAGACCGATGTGGAGAGCTTCAGGGTGTTGGAACCGATCGCGGATGGATTCCGGAATTACCTGAAAAAGAAATATGCCATCCCGGCTGAAGCCCTCTTCATCGACAAGGCCCAGCTTCTGACCCTGACGGCGCCCGAAATGACCGCGCTCATCGGCGGCCTTCGGGTTCTGAAGACCAACGCGGGGGGATCCGCCCACGGCGTCCTCACCCAGCGCCCTGAAGTCCTCACCAACGACTTCTTTGTCAACCTGCTCGACATGGGCACCGAATGGAAGCCAACCACACCGGAATCGGACCTGTTTGAGGGTCGGGACCGGTTGACGGGCGACCTTCGCTGGACCGCCACCCGGGTGGACCTCGTGTTCGGCTCCAATTCCCAACTTCGTGCCCTATCCGAAGTCTACGCCTGCCAGGACGCCCAAGGGAAATTCATCCAGGACTTCGTCGCCGCCTGGAACAAGGTGATGAACCTCGACCGGTTCGACCTGGCCTGAGTCCAGCACTCGCCAACCCGTTTCCTCCAGAGGACACCAGTCATCCTTCGGGATGTCCGGTGTCCTTATTGTTTCCAACCGTTCAGATCCCTCCGGGATCCAGTTCATCCCGGTGAACGGGCTTGGGCCTGATTCCGAGGTTCGTTCGGGCCACCTAGTTTTCCACCCAGGTCCAGTCCCACGGCCAACCCGACGCCCATAGGGCCCTCGGATAACGGTCCCCGGCCTTGGCGCGGAGGAACCGTTTTTCGGAAACCCACTCGGCATGACCGTCACTGAACGACTGGTTATGGCCCGCCGGCGTGTTGGCGTAATTCACCGGACCCGACACCGGCAACGCCCCTCGAATCCCGTGATTGGAGATCCATGAATTCTTGGAGGCGAACACCTGGGTATGGTCCGCGGTGAGCGGGCCAACCGGATCCCCATTGCGGGACGGCGAATGGGTTCCGCGAAAGCGGCTGCCGGACAGTCCGGTCAGAATCATGAAATGGTCCACATGCAGAAGCCCCTTCTGGTCGAACAACCGTGGATTGGAATCCAACCGGGACGGGCATAACCAAACCGTCGGAGTGCGGGCCGTCTTGATGTCCGCATTGAAATCCGCCTCTGAAACCCGGATCCGACCGCCATTCAGCCCATAGCTCATAAGCGTGACCGCCTGGTTGCTGCTCATGACATAAAGGGCGTCGAGCTTCCAGGCCGTCTCCTGGTCCGCTGTCGGATAAATGCCCCGGAAATCGTCCGCATACATGGTGAACGAGAGAGCCTGGCCCTTGAGATTGGAGAGGCAGGCGATGCGTTTGGACCGTTCACGGGCGCGGGCGAGTCCCGGCAGGAGCATCCCGGCGAGGATGGCGATGATCGCCACCACGACCAGCAGCTCGATCAACGTGAAGGCCCCGCGGCGGGCGGCACCCGGAGCGCCGGCGGCACCAGGGAGGTTGGTTCCGGGAGTCACGGTTCCGGCCTACCCTTCGATTCTCGGAGCGTCAAGGTTGATCACGGATGCAATGGGCAATGGGGCGCACCTCGACACTGTCCTGGAGTGGTTCCCCCCTCTTCTAAGAAACAGAGGAGTCAGTATCTTTCACCATTGGCCTCCAGGAAGGAGGTGAACACTTCTTCCGGCTCTGCGAGGAAGGAACAGGGTTGGGGTGAGGGCTTCGATACCGAATTGAACGTTGAAGGTTGAAAGACCCATGAGTCTCTGGTTCGCCGCGTCCCACGGGAGAACTCACCTTTGAGCTGAATAATTCCCGCTTAGGGGTGGGCGGCGATTCCAAATTTCTGCCTTTCCTCGGGCGTCAACGGACGGGGAACACGACGGGCAGCCAGGGCCAGCACGTCTTCCCTGGAACCGCAAATCTCCGTGGAATAAACTCGGGCTGGACCGAGCAGCGCTCCGATCACGACCCACTTGCCATCCGGCGAAAACCCCATTGTGCGGATCGGGCCGTCTCGGCCTGGCACGGTCAGTTCCGCCAGGCGTTTTCCCGTGCTCGTTTCCCAAAGGACCGCGTAATCGTAATCGTAGCTGGCCGTCAGTAGGCAATTACCATTGGGGCTGAAGTTGAAGAGCACCGGAGCTTCCGGCTTGGGTTGCAGCTCGATGCGCGCCGTCTCCTTGCCGGTATCCAACTGCCACACGGTCAAGGTGGGACTGCCATCTAGCGCTGCGATCCAGCGCCCATCCGGGCTGCACGCCGCATGGTAGAGTGCCGACCCATGCTGCATGACTACATCACATTGGCCGGTGGCGGACCGCCAGCGTCGCAGCGTACCGTCCTCGCTCGAGGTGACAAGCCATCGGCAGTCCGCACTGAAAGTCACGCTGTTCACCGGCTTCGAGTGGTCGCTCAATACGTGCAATATCTGGCCCGTCTTGACGTCGAACACGCTGGCATTACCACCCGTCAGGACAGCGAAGTAGGCCCCGTCCGAACCGAAGGACGCTTGTTGCACGCGGTCGTCCAGGAACTCGTGGTTGGAGAAGAAATCGATGTCGGCGATCTTTGAAGTCGTGGCGGAATCCCACAATGCGCCGCCGACCCCTTCCTCCAATTGCAACACCCGCGTCGAGTCCGGACTCAACATCACGGTCGCGCCGCGGCTCGTTGGGAATTCAGACAGGACCCGGCCGGTGGCGACATCCCAAATTCGAACCCTTTCATCTAACCCGCTGGTGCATAATCGACGGCCGTCGCGATCGAAATGTGCCACGAAGACATCGTTCGCAGGGCCGCGAAACTCCACTCCTGGATTGCCGGTGGCGACGTCGCGGAGACGTACCGTCTCGGCGCCGTAAGTGAGCACCCGACGGCCGTCGGGATGGAAAATCGCAAAGCAACTTGCATTCGTGCCGTTGCTGAAACGAGCGACAGGCTCCAATTCCGCGAACAACGTCTGACGCAAGGCGCCTACCGCGACTGCCGTCGGCTTCGCTCGCACGGCTTCAACGGCCAGCAGGATGGCCAGTTCCTGGTCGGTGGCTGCAAGATCCACTGCCTGCGCCGCCAAGCTGGCGGACAAGGTCTCTTGGGCCCGGTCGACGGCCTCGGTCTTCCTCTCGTGGACGATCGGAGTGACCATCTTCCTGGCCTGGAGGGCCACGACTGCCGCCAAAATCGCCGCGGCCCCCACGCCCAGGAAGGTGATTCCACCACCACGAACCATCCGCATCGCCTTCTGGTGCTGGCGGACGTCCTCGCCAATGATCTCATCCAGCGAAATGCCGCGCAGGGTGGCGGCCAACCGGGCGATGGCGTCGGCAAAGTCGGGGCGCCGAAGCGACAGGTGAGAACTGGTTCTAGCCCAACTCAGATCCAGGTGAAGTGGTTCCGACGGAAAGACCTTCTGTAGTTCACGAGGCAAAGCGTTGGTTTTGGCCCAATCGAAGTCACCCGCCCCACGATCCCACACCATCTCGCCGTCGGTCAGGACGATCAGTAGCTGTTGGGCGGATCGATGGGTCAACCACCACTGGATTTCCTGCGCCACCCACTTCGATTGCGCGGCCCGGGGCGAGGCGAGCAGCACGAGATATCGGGAACCCACCAGAGCCGTCTCAATCGCAGGCCACAACTCCGGCGTCACCGAAAGACCCGTCGCGTCTCGAAAGATGCGAACCGCACGGAGCCGGTACCAGGGCTTGGCGAAACTCTGCAGCCCTCTCTGAAGCGCCGGAGCCAGTTCGCCGTCCGCGGAATGGCTATAGGAGATGAATGCATCGTACCTGAAGCCCTCAGGACGACCACCCGACCTGCATTCTTCTAGGAGTTGCGCCATGAAATACAGCGGAGCCGTCAGATGACGGCTTCCGCGGGCGATCGACGGACGCAAATGGCTACGGCTCCGCCGCGGCGTCGATTTCGGAGGTTATCCAATCAGATGGGCTCATCATTGCAAGCACGCCTATTAATTCATCACCCCTGGACCGGAGGTAGCGTCTATCTCGTGGGTGCCACCGTTCGCCACTGAACATCGGCGGCCAGCAAGGTGGCAGCGCGCCCGACCAAGCAAATCATCGCCCCGCCCACATCCCCGTCCGCGTTAGAGCGGGGCGCCAAAGCTCCTTCACGACGGGAGTGCATCCCAATAGCAAAGCCATCCAGGCGCGCGCCGGACTGGGCAAATGCCATTGGCTCGCCAAACTCAACCCGTGTCATGGGCCGGCGGCCGGAGGTTTGCACCGGACTCCTTCGGAAACGGGAGGGCCCACCCAAGTTCAAATGTGACATCGCCTGCCGCCCGTGCCGGGATGGCTTCGCTCGCCGTGAAGATCATGCGTTCCCCGGCTGTTGGGGAGGGATAATCGGGTCACCCCAGCTCAGCGCCCGGGTCAAGAACTGTTAATAACTTACTGGGAGTTTGGCCGTTCGGCGTTGCACCAGGCGCGGGCTTTCCTCCGGAGGATTTCCACCGGCTCCCGGCCTGGTTCTCCTGGAGGCGCCAGCCTTGCCCCGACCTGCCGGCACAGGTCCCAATTGAGTGGGACGCCTTGACACCCATCGCCGATGCGACCCAACGTGCGTCAGCATCACGCCTTCTCCAGACCCGCGGATGCACCGCCCTGCCATGACTCGATTCCATCGACTCGCCGCCTCCCTCGCCATCGTGTTCACGGGCACCCTGGGGTTCTCGCTTCCTGCCTTCCCGGCGGAGAATCCGCATCCGGTCCATTCCTCCGAACGAGGAACCAATGCCTCGGTTTTGGTTTTGGTCGACATCCAGAATTTCTATTTTCCCGGGGGACAACTCCCGCTGTCGGGTCCCGAGGCGGCCGCCGCCCATGCCGCAACGCTGCTCACCCGGTTCCGCGAGCTGGGCTGGCCCGTCATCCATGTCCAGCACCTGCCCCAAGACCAAAAGGTCCCAACTCCGGAATCCGGAAATCCACAGTACCAGATCCATGCCCTGGTGCGGCCTGTCCCCGGGGACTCCGTCATCGGCAAGCACCACGCCAATGCATTTCGAGACACCGCGCTGCTGGAATCCTTGCGTTCGCTGGGCGCCCGGAAGCTGTTGGTTGCCGGGATGCAGACGCACATGTGTGTGGAAGCCACCGCCCGGGCGGCGGCCGACCTGGGATTTGAGGTGGTGGTCCCGCAGGACGCGTGTGCAACCCGCACCCTCAAGTTCGGTGAGGTCGAGGTCTCTGCCGCCCAGGTACACGCCTCCACACTGGCCAGCCTCCAGGGAAGCTACGCCACGGTGATGGCCAGCGACGACGTGCTCAAAACCCTGCCGTCAGGACCAGGACGTTAAGAGCCTGTCCGGACCAATCCTGTTGCCTGATATCCCGACTTCTCACCGATCGTTGAACGTCGCACCGTCCCGTCCATGAAGCCCGAAGCCAGCGTGCTCCCCAAACTTTGGAATGTGCCGGACAGCCTGCGAGTGCGCATCGGGCGCGACGCGGGACCGCAGCGGGCCATGCTGGAAGAGGGACACCTGCTGATCATTTTGCACCAGATTCCGGAACCGGATCAGCACACCCGCGAGGCTGCGCTCTTCTGGAGACAGCCGTCCGGGGAATGGCGCTCCAGCCTGGGAGGAGCCGGGATGGCCGGCCTGCAGGAACTGCTCAAGACCTACGACGAACGTCTCGTCGAACTCGAGGAGAAGGAAAACAAGGCGCACACCGCGTCGGAGTACCACAGCGTTCTCGAACGCCTGGCCCCCGTTCTCCGGTCTTCCCGTGGACTGCACCGGGCCCTCCAGCAAGCTCGGGAACTGATGAAGTCGGAAACGGTCCTGGTCAATTGCCGCGACCAGGCCGCGGCCATCGAGCGCAACGCCGAACTCCTGCTCCAGGACGCTCAGTTCGGGCTCAACTTCACCGTGGCACGTCAGGCGGAAGCCCAGGCGGCGACGTCCCAACAGATGGCGACGACCGCCCATCGCCTGAACATCCTGGCCGCGGTGTTCTTTCCCCTGACGGCCCTCGCTTCCGTTTTTGGGATGGAGATCCATAGCCCGTTCAGCGACACGCCAGCCAATTTCCTGGCCATCTGCCTGGTCGGGCTGGTCGTGGGTGCGGTCCTCGGCGGCTTCCTCATGCGCAGGGAGTGATTCGGAGCCGGCACTGGGGCCCCGATGTCGCCATTCCAAGCACAGCCGGAACATCAGCGCTGGTAGGGAGGCGGTTCAGCGAGGATCCGCCGGGCTTCCGCCTCTGGGTTCGGAAGGTGTCGTCGTTCCAGACGGTAGTAGTTGGTCGCGCTCAACCCATCGCCCGGTTTCATCTTCATCAGCGGCCCAAGCGTTTCCAGCTCCACGTAGGGAACGGGATCCGGATTGGTGTAAATCTCCACCGAGCATCCCTCATCCGGATAGTTCCCACCCCGAACGCGCGGCAGGTCGATTCGTACGACCGAATCCCGCCCCACCCACGCCATCCGGTCCGCATCGTTGCCGATCTTCTGCGCCTTGACGGGATCCCGGGTCAGACGGACCAGGCCCTTCTCCAGCGAGAAATGTCGAGCCGGCGGCGTCCATTGGGGCCCCAGGCCCTTCGGGAATCTCGACGAGGCGGGCACTGGGAAGAACGCCGCTTCCGGGGATTTCATCTGGGTGATGACCCAGACCCCCACTTCGCACGGATCGCCCGACCGTTTCCGGTACACGGTCTCCACACGGAGCACCGGGGCGTCCGGGGAGATCACAATGCGCCGCTGGGTGCGGATTCCGAAACGGGGACTTACCGGTGAACGGAGGGACACGGACTGGTCCGGGGCGATCTCCACCTCGAGCGGGACCGAGTCGAAGACATCGGGCGGGGGCCAGTTCCAGGCGCTTTGCGGGGCCGGCCACGTCTTGTCGCCGCCGAAACTCCCATGGGAAACGTCCCACGGACGCGCCGGCATGGGCTTTCCCGCCAGCGCATCGTTCTCCCAGAACGGTCCGTCGGACGCGCCCACAAAACGGAACTGAAGGATCCGGCCCACCTCAGGGACAATGACCGCCTCCACGCTCCCATTGGAAAGGATCACGGCATTCGTCCAACCCCGATACGATTCCCGGCGGGCCTGGACGCCGGCCGCCCAGGCCATGCCGCGAAGGAGCGTAAAGATCAGCATCAGCGCACCCAGCCGACGCAACACCAGGGGGGAAGACATCCGGCCACCAGAGTCTCCCAAGAGTCCGCCCAACTCAAGTCGGCGAAGGGGAATCCGGCGACGTCCTCCACTGCGTGCGAAGGCTTTTGGCAAGCTCATGCAGTTCCAGGAATCCACAGGGCTTTTCCAAAACGTGCTCGACCTGCGGTCGCAGGTCCTGGGCGGCCGCCAGATCCGCGGTGGCCAGCACAACACAAACGCCAGCCAGCCGCGGTTGAGCCCGAATGAACTGCAGAATCTCGCGACCCGAAACAAACGGAAGGTGGACATCGAGAACGATCAGGCAGGGTGTCAGCTGTCCCAGTCGATCCAGCGCCGCCTGTCCATCCGAGACGACCTCCGTCCGGAAGCCCGCACGTTCCGTGGCCGCACGGAAGACCCGGGCGACCGAATCATTGTCCTCCACCACCAAGGCCAGCGGCAAAGCTTCAGAAGGTGTGTCGTTCCCGGGCATGGCCTAGTTCTGCAGAGATTGGGCCAAGGGCAGGGTCACCGTGAAAGTGCTCCCCAACCCCGGGGTGCTGTGGAGATCGACCCGTCCACCCATGAGACCCGCAAACTGTTTCACAATCGACAGTCCCAGGCCGACCCCTCCGTGACGGCGGGTACTCGACCCATCCACCTGGCCGAACGGTTCAAAGATGTAGGATTGTGCCTCACTGGGAATGCCCACGCCGGTGTCAGCGACCTGCAGCGCCCAGTGGGTGGGACTGGACCGGAGCAACTCGACGTCCACACCTCCCGAACTGGTGTACTTGATGGCGTTCCCTACAAGATTGATCAGGATTTGTTCCAGGCGCGAACGGTCCCCAACCACGAGAGCCGGCAGTTCGCCCGACACGCGGGTCGTCAGGGACAGGCCCTTTGCCTTCGCCTGCGCACGGAGCGGGGACAGCGGCCGGTCCAGAAGGTCCCCCACCGCAAAGCTCGCCAGGCTCAACTTCGCCCGACCGGCCTCCAACTGGGCCTGCTCCAGAAATTCATTCACCAATCGGGTCAGATCCCGTGTGGCCCCAATCACGTCGTCCGCGACCTCCGTCTGCTCGGCATTGAGCGGACCATAGGCACCGATGTGGAGCATTTCGGTGAATCCCAGGATGACCCCCAGCGGGGTCCTGAGTTCGTGGCTGACCTTGGCCAGCAGTTCGGTCTTGAGCCGGCTGGCTTCCAGGGCCTCGTCCCGCGCCCGGGCCAGCATGGCCTCGGCCCGCTTGTGTTCCGTGACATCCCGCAATACGGCCAATCGCCCCGCCCGCACCCGACGCCCATCCCACAGGGGCGCGATCCAGAGTTCATAATGTCGCAGTGAGGAACCCCGGCCCTGTACGATCTCGAACTGGGCCTCGGCGTCCGCGGATTGACGATGGAACAGGGGGGCCCAGGGCGCCACGACCTCGGTCAGCTTGTTCCCGATCACCCGGGGAGCCTCCCGGCCCAGGATTTCGCAGGCTGAAGGGTTCAACTGCACCACCCGGTCGGCATTGTCGAAGACCAGCACGCCGTCCCGCATTCCCTCGATCACACGCCGCTGGGCAACCGGAATGATGTCGAGCAGATGAAACTGGAAGAGACTCCAGGCAAAGGCAGCGCCGGAAACCGTGAAACCAAACGGGGTCAGGTCCAGGTTTCGGAACGGACCGATACCCAGAATGTAGATGCCGTTTCCAATCCATGGGGCCAGGACACCGGCCAGCAGGCAGATCGATTGCCAGCGGTAGATCCGGGAGGCGGTGCGCAAGGCTCTCCCGATGACCACGGTTCCCGCGGCGAGCACCGCCTGGGCGAAACCCCAATAGACCCAGAATCCAGGGGCATGACCCAATTCCAGCGCGGGGACACTCCCTTTCGGGTCGAGTGAGACCCGGTTCCAGATCCATTGATGCCATCCGTGGGTCCAAACCAGCCCCAGGGTCACAACCGGGATGATGGCGCCCACGACGACCGTCCGCGGCGTGATCCAGCGATCCTGTTCTGCAAAATGGAGGGCAAACGTCAGCCAAAGGATCGGGACGGCGGTGATTCCAAGGTATTGGAACCGTGCCCAGAACAATTTGACCGTGGGGTCCACCGAGATCAGTTCCAATGCGTATCCCACCAGCCAGATACAGGTGGCAAAACTGAGACCAGACAGCGCGGTCGCGCCCCGGACAGACCGCCGGCGCCAGGCGAGCTGGGTAATGTACGACGTCGAGATCGCAGCGACGACGATGGGTGGGAGGTATGGCGTGTATTGCCAACGCATGGTGGCCCTCTGGACTCGAGTCTGGATCTCAGGCGAATCAACCGGCCATGGCTCCGGGCATGGATCCCCGAAGCCTCTCAGCAACACCAGGGGACCCGCGCGCCGGCAACCGGGAAGGCGGCTGGCTGTTTGGTCAAAGGGTGGTTAGTCCGGACACGCCGTTTTGTCGAGTGCGGAGAAATCCCCCGGGCTCGTGGCAATCCATTCCCGGACCCCCGCCCCCTGACGCCTGTCTGGAATCTCAGCGCTGCGACAGGAGATACGCCAGCAGGTGGTTGAAGTCCGCGGCCGGAATCGCCTCGGCAAAGTTGTCCGGCATCAGGGACAACGCGCTCTCCTCGCGCTTGTCCACGTCGCCCTTCTTCACCGTGAACTCCTTGCCCGTGGCATCGGCAAAGACCAGGAGGTCTCCGTCCTCACGACGAAAGAGTCCCGACACGGTTTCCCCATCCTTGAGGGTCACCACGGTCTGTCGGAAGGCATGGTCGACATTCTGGTTGGGATCCAGGATGTCCTCGCAAAGTCGCTCCAACCCACGATTTCCAATGCCCGTCAACTGGGGCCCGACCAGTCCGCCTTTGCCGTTCAATTGGTGGCAGGCCGAGCAGTTCTGCTCGAAAAGGCGGGCGCCGACGGTCGCGTCACCCGGGCTGCTTTCGTACGCCTTGCGACGTTCACCCAACAATTGCAAACGGGAGTCATCGGCCGGCGGAAGGGTTTGCGCAATCTGTTCCAGCCGTGCCCGGGTGGCATCGTCACCCAATGCCATCAACGAATCGCGAAGCCCCTTGTCCCGGAGGAGGGAGGCCGGGATTTCACCGCGTTCCAGGCCCAGGGACAGTTCCCGGGCGGCCGCAGCATCGCGCACCATGACGCGAACCGCACGGGTCTGGACGCGCTGAGGCGCCTCTCGCCACAGCGCGTTGAGAAACCACTTCCGGCGTTCACGATCCCCCGAGGTCGCCGCCTCGGCGGCACGCTCACGCCAGAGAAGCGGCACCTGCGGGTCCGTCAGGAATTCGGCGTCCGGCCGGAGCGCCGGGATGAGCACCCGAAGCGCCGCGGCCCGCAGTCGCAGATCCGCCCTCGGATCCCGCAGGATCACGGCAAGCGGGGCCAGCATCGCAAACCGCGGGGATTCGGGCGTGATTCCCAGGCGCTCGGCGAGCTCTGCCGCTCCCAGAAGCAGTTCGGCCTGGCCGCGCGGCGCCGAGGCCGGAAGCGCCGGAGCACCTTCCACATCCCCGAACGCCATCCAGGCATAGGCGTCACCGCCATCGCCGTCCACCGCCTCAAGGTAAACGCGGCGTCCCACAAAGGGCCGCGTATCCCAAACCACGAGTTGCGCGACATCGTTTCTCGGTGGAGCAGCCGAGCGCAGGATCTCTCCCGTGCCGGCGTCCCGAAGGCGGACCGCATTCTTACCTCCCGCGGGTTTGTCGGGATAGCCGTCATGGCCGCACAACCAGAACCGGATTTCATTCCCTGCAGCAAAGTCCGGGGAGCGCAGGATTCCAGTCAGGCGTTCGCCTTGCGGGAAACTGGAAATCACCCGGAACGGCCGTCCGTCAGATCGCATCCGCTCCTGATAATCCCACGGATCCGCCGTCGGCGCCGAGGCCAGGGCCGCGGTTCGCCATCCGTTGGTGGGCACCGAGCCGAGGAGCGACTGCGCCAGTTCATAACCCCAGTCGCGGACGGACGGCGGAAGCTCGATGCCCCGTTGACGTAGTCCCTGGTCCAGGGGCTTGAACAACGCGTATTGCGCCACCGGATCTCCGGCATATTGGCGGCGGACCACATCCGCCAATCCGGGAATCTCCGCGTCGGATCCGTACCGGGCGGCGTGCTGGAGGGCGCCCGACAACGTGGGCGTCGTGGTCGCAGAGAGCGAGCCCATCCGGCTGAGGAGGTAACGGGCGGATTCCGGAGAACGCACCGCCAACGCGACATCGGTCACACCGCGATGGTCCGACTCCGACAATGGGCCGGCCAAGACCGCACGGAAGGTGGCGGGATCCTTCAGCTGGTCCCTCAGGGCCTTTCGCAACACATACACCCGGTGGGTGTCCTCCGCGGGCGCCTGGGCTAGAGCATCCAAAACCGGCCGAACGTTTCCGGCGGCGGGCCATTCGGTCAGCACTTCGGCGGCGCAACGTCCCTCCAGGCCTTGACCCAATTGGGATACGACCTGCGTCCGGACCGGTTCGGACAACGTGGGCGTGGACGATGCCCGGACCTGGGCACGGCGACCTCGCTCCGCCAGGATTCGGAGGGCATGGATCCGCACCAACTCGGACCCGGGCGTCTGAAGGTAGGGCAGCAGGGCATCCCCTCCAGGGCGGGAGTCGAATTCACCCAGCCGGTTCAACAACCATAACCCGGCCACTGAAGTTCCCACCGGTCCGCCGGAATCACCGGACGTCGCCGCACTGGTTTCCTTTTGGGCCCGGGCCACGGCG